>DATELY010000121.1:0-25745 GCA_035276085.1 Steroidobacteraceae bacterium
CTCATCAACTCGGCTCGTTCCTCGCTCGTCAGAACAATTTCCGGCGCCACTCGCACACGCTTTCTCCACGCTGGTTCGCACTAAACCATCGGAGACACGCAGTTCATTTAAGTTCACTCAAGAGTGATTCACTACACTAGCTGGCTTGCTGGCTTGCTGGCTTGCTGGCTTGCTGGCTTGCTGGCTTGCTGGCTTGCTGGCTTGCTGGCTTGCTGGCTTGCTGGCTTGCTGGCTTGCTGGCCAGAAGGTTCTGTCAGGCTTCTGGCCAGCCGACCAGCACGCTAGCAAGCGCAATACCACGATCTCACATCAGCTGCTACACGCCACTACTGCTGTTGATCGTTTCCGAACCCTGCGAACTCAGGGCGGAACGAGGCGATAACCCGCTCCCGGTGTCGTCTGCAGGATCGTGGGTTCGGCGGGCTCGAATTCGATCTTGCGGCGCAAGCGATAGATCAACTGCTTCAGCGCGTTGCGCTCGCGCGCGCCGCCGGAACCCCAGATCTGGTCGAGCAGTCGTTCCTGGGTGATCGTCCGTGCGGGACTGGTCATCAGCACTTGAATGACGCGCAACTCGAGAACCGTGAGTCGCAGGATTTGCGAGCCGATCTGCAGCGTGTGTTCGTCCAGATCCAACGTCATCGAGTTCACGGTGATCGCGGTGGGCGCGTTGGCCTGCGCACGCCGCAGCAGCGCGCGCGTGCGCGCAAGCAATGTGCGTGGGCTGAAAGGCTTCGTCAGATAGTCATCCGCGCCGCAATCGAGCGCGCTGACGATATCGTCTTCCTGGTCGCGTGCGCTCAACATCAGGATGGGCGTGGTCGCGCGGCTGCGGATCTCCTTGCAGACTTCGAAGCCGCTGCGATCGGGCATGTTGATGTCGAGCACGAGGAGCTCGGGTTGCGTTTGTTCGAACGCTTCCACCGCGCCCTTTGCATCCGCCACCGCAGTGACTTGATATCCACCCTGCGTGAGCGTGAACCAGACGAGCGAACGCAGATCCGCGTCGTCATCGGCAACGACGATGCTCATGTTGCCGCCCGCCGCAGGTTGCCGGCTTCGCGATCTCCACCCATGAGCGCGGTTGCGAGTTGTTCGGCGTGGACACGCAGTTCCGCAGCGGCCGTTGCTTCCCAGTGATCTGCGCGCAGCATGGGACCCAGGTAAAACAGGTGCGGCCCGGGCCAGCCGTCGGCGTCGAACAGAGCGCCGTTCGCACCGGTTTTCACACCGAGCCCAAGCGGATCGCGCACGGCGAGACCGCTATCGACGAGGCTGCGCCACAACGGATCGCGGGTGCGCGCGAGATCGTAGTCAGGGCCGGTGCAGTTGATGATGCGATCGACGAGCAGTTCGCCGGAATGGGCATGCCCGCGTCGGCGATGAAGGATGCGAATGCGGCCATGTGCTTGCGAACACTGTTCGATACGCGCCGCGTGGATGTGCAAACGGCCACGATCGCGCAACTCGTGCAGGCGCACGACGGTCTGCGGCGGCAGACGATGGCGGTGAATGTCCCAGTACGCTCGCAGATGCCGCAGGAAACGCGCGCGGTCGCGTTCGGGCAGTCGCTGCCAGATTCGCGGCGCGAGATTGCGCACGAACGTCACGGCTTCGCGCCAATCACCGCCTGCGCTTTCGGCCTCTTCAGCCAGTCCTCGAACCGCGCGCGACAGGCTGCGCAAGGAAGAGGAGGCGACGAGCAGGAGTGCGCTGCCGTCGCCTTTGAATGCGTCGGGTCTGAAGGGCGTCTGGCGCGGTGGGACGAGTCCGTGACGCGACAGCGCGTGGATGCGCGTGATCTCGGGCCGCTCCGCCAACGTCAGCACGATGTCGGCCATCGTGAGGCTCGTGCCGATCAACAGCACTTCGCCCGCCACACCGTCGAGGGCACCCGCCTGCCATGGATTGTCGATATAGCCGTTCCCGAGCGCTGCGCACACGGCGAGTGACGCAGGCGGGGGATTGCCCGAGGCAATGATCGCTTGATCGGCGACGATCGTTGTGCCGTCGCTGAGACCGAGCTGCAAGGGCCGTGAGCGATCGATGCGCTTGACGCGAACGACTTCACCGCGCAGCCGCTCCAGCCGAATCGACCGCGCAGCGCACAGCTCCGCCGCCAGCAAGACTTCCTGCAGGTAATCGCCGTAGAGCGCGCGGGGCAGAAAGTCTTCGATGGTGACGGTCGGCAGGCGCCGCTGAGCGAAGTGAAAGAATTCGAGCGGCGAGCGGGTGGTCGCGGACATGCGGCCCGCAGTGACATTCAGCAACAGCCGGCGGTGCAGCGCGTGATTCTCGTATGCAACCCCGCAACCGATCTCATGCTCGCGTTCGATCAACAGTAGTCGCGTAGGCGTGTGCGTGGCCTGCCGCAGGAGATTGGCAGCCAGCACCGTGCCTGAGAAGCCGCCTCCCACGATCGCGATCGTTCGCATGAGTTGTTGCATCGGCCCTCGTCCTCCCGTGCCGCAGCGCACGGGAGGAGCTTAAGGAGAGGGCAGTAGCAAGTAAGTAACCGGTGGGTAACGAGGCGGGTACGGGAAACGGGCTACAGGCTACGGCCAGATCTCTCTTCTCTGGCCGGAGCCCGTAGCCTGTTGGCCGTCGCCCTATTCAACGATCAACTTGTACCCCGCACCGGCAACCGTCTGCAGCATCTGCGGTTGAGCGGGATCGATCTCGATCTTCTGCCGCAAGCGATGGACGAGCTGCTTCAACAGCTGGCGATCGCCTGCGCCTTTGTGTCCCCATACCTGCATCAGCAGGCGGTCGGAGCTCACCGTGTGCCCTGCGTTGGCGACGAGCATCTGCAGCAGTCGCAGCTCGAGCTTCGTGACTCGCACGGCTTCCTGCGTACCAACCTGGACCGTGTGCTCTTCCACGTCGAGCTGCACGCGCCCGGCTGCGAGCGGCGCGGTGTTCTCCATGCCGGCGCGACGTAACAGCGCTTTGACTCGCGCCAGCAACGTGCGCGGACTGAACGGCTTCGTCAGATAATCGTCTGCGCCCAATTCGAGCGCCTTCACCAGATCCTCTTCTTCGCCGCGGACCGTCAACATCATCACGGGCACGCGCGACTTCGAGCGCACGGCCTCGCACACCTGAAAGCCGCTGGCGCCGGGCATGTTGATGTCGAGAATGACGAGATCGGGTGCCTCCGCGTCGAACAGGCGGATGGCGGTGGCGCCGTCGCTCGCCTTCACGACGAGATAGCCCGCCTGCGACAGCGTGAAGGCGATCAGCGCAAGGAGGTCCTTGTCATCGTCGGCGGAAAGAATTTTCATGGGATGCTCAAGCCTCTGCTCCTTCCATCACGCGCGGCAAGGAGATGACGAATCGTGTCTTGTTGTCCACGGTGCGCTCGGCGCGGATGGTGCCGCCGTGTCGATCGATGATGCTCTTGACGATCCACAGGCCGAGGCCAAGGCCACCGGGCTCGGGCTCTTGATCGGCGCCGCGATTGAACCGCTCGAAGACACTGCCGGACTCCGTGTGTGGTACGCCAGGCCCTTCGTCTTCCACCCATACCTCGACGGCGTCAGCCTCCGCGCGAGCGCCCACGCGCACGACGGAACCTTCGGGCGCGAACTTGCTCGAGTTCGCCAGCAGGTTCACGAACACCTGCGTCAACCGCGGGCCGTCGCCATCGAAGCGCATGTCGTCCGGGATGTCGATCTGCAGTTGCTGACGCCGTTGCGTGAGCAACGCACCGATCAATGCATTCGCATCCTCGACGATCTCGCCGAGCACGACGCTTTGATGGCGAATGCCCAGTTGCCCGGATTCGATGCGCACGCTTTCGAGCAGATTGTCGATCAAGCGCGTGAGGCGCAGCGTGCCGCGCTCGAGCGCTAGCACGAGCTCGTGCTGCTGTTCGCGCGGCAGCGTATTCAAGCCGTCGCGCAACAGTTCGATCGAGGCCAGCTGCGCCGCCAATGGCGTGCGGAACTCATGCGAGATGTTCGCGAGCACGGAGTCGCGCGCGCGACGCACGCCTTCGAGCTCCGTTTCATCGCGAATGACCTGCACCTGCAGGTTGTCGACCGGTGCTGCGCTCGTGATCACGGTCGTACGGGGCGCGCCGGCGCGCACGTTCAGCATCTCCGTGTTCTGGGCGTTGCCCTCGATGCGGGCCTGCAGGATCGGGCAGCGCACGTCGCACAGGCGCTGGCCGTTCTCGGCGTTGCAGGGTTTCAGAACATCGCCGCAGAAGCGACCGATGGCGCTCTCTGCATCGACGTTGAGCAGCCGCGCGGCCTGGGGATTCAGATAGCGGATCACGCGCGACTTGTCGACGGCAAAGACGCCTTCGACCACACCGCCGAGCACGGCCTGCGCTTCGGCTTCACTGCGTCGCAACGTGGTGGTCACCTCCACCAGGTTGTTGCGCATGTCTTCCATCGTGCGCGCGAGCTTGCCGACTTCCGCTGTGCCGCCGGTTGGAATCGACGTGGAGAAGTCGCCCTGACCCAATCGCTCAGCCGCTTGCGTGAGCTCATCGACCGGCCCCGCGACTTGCTGCCCGAGCAAGACGCCCGCGAGAACAGCCAGTGCCGCCAACACCACGGCACTGATCAACAGGCGCTTGATGAGGCCGCCGACCGCTGCATCGATCTCGCCGGCCGCCAGGCGCGCTTCGATCAGACCGATGGCTTCGCCCGTCGCAGCGAACAGCGGGAAGCTGGCGGCGTAGAGATCGCGTTGCTTGATGCGCATGACCGCCGAGTTGCCGTCCGATAGCCCGGCCGAGTGCAAGCGCGTGAAGTCATCGACCGGGGCGTTCGCGAAGACGCGATAGTTCAACACCCTGATCGGCACACCGACGCGTTCGGAGAGCGCTTTGTCGGTTTCCACATCGATGAGCCGGACGACATACACGCGCTGTTCCGGCCGTCCCGGCAGCTGAGCTTCGGCACCCGTAAGGGGTGCCGGTGCAAGCGCCGGCACTGCCAGAAACCGTTCGCCTTGTTCGCTCGCGGCAGTGACGATGTCGGACCACGGCAGCTCCATCCCGGCCTGAGCCAGCAGTCGTTCGCCATCGAACACGGCACAGGCCGCGTACGGCGGACGCACGCAGGTCCGTCGCAGAGTCAGCTGCAGATTCGTCGGCTGGGCTTCCCGCAACAGGCGCGGCAAGGTGGGCGTGGCGGCGACGCTGCGCGCCGTGGTGAGCGCATCTTCGCTGTAGCGCCTGAGCTCCTCGCGCGCCATGGCACCGGCCAGTTGCACGCGCGCTTCGCCCTGAGCGTCGGCCATGTTTCGCAGCAACCTGACCGCATACCACGACGTGCCCGAGACGACGAGCAGCACCATGAGCGCGTTGATGCCCGCGAGCCACCACGCCAGCCGCGCCTTCGATAGGTCGATGCTCAGTTTGTCGAGCCAGGGTTCGATTCGTTCCAGCATGGGCAGCTAGTGCTTGGGAGAACCCGTACGCCATTCAGCCAGCGTCTTGATGAGCAGGGTCACCACCGCCAGCAGTGTCAGGAGCGAGGCAACCGCGAAGGCGCCGACGAAGTTGTACTCGTTGTACAGGATCTCGACGTGCAACGGCATCGTGGTCGTCAGGCCGCGGATGTGGCCCGAGACGACGGATACGGCACCGAACTCACCCATCGCACGCGCATTGCACAGGATCACACCATAGATGAGTCCCCAACGGACTTTGGGCAGCGTCACGCGGAAAAAGGTCATGAGTCCGCCCGCACCCATCGTGATCGCGGCTTCCTCCTCGTCGTTGCCCGCCTGCTGCATCAATGGAATGAGCTCGCGGGCAACGTATGGAAACGTGACGAACATGGTGGCCAGCACGATGCCCGGAAACGCGAACACGATGCTGATGTCACGGTCCTGCAGCCAGTGGCCGAACCAGCCCTGCATGCCGAACAACAGGACGTAGACCAGACCGGAGATTACCGGCGAGATCGCGAAGGGCAGGTCGATGAGCGTGATCAGGATGCTCTTGAACTTGAATTCGAACTTCGCGATGGCCCATGCGGCCGCGACGCCGAACACGGTATTCACGGGCACCACGATCGCAGCCGTGGTGAGCGTCAACCGGATCGCAGCGGCCGTATCGGAGTCGGCAAAGCTGGCGAGGTACATCTGCCAGCCTTTCGCGAAGGCCGCAATGAACACGGTGGCCAGCGGTGCGAACAGGAGCGCGGCGAGGAAGAACAGCGACAGGCCGATGAACACGAAGCGTGACGCCTGCCGCGCGACCGTGTCACGACCCGGACGCGATCTCAGCTCCGCTTGCGCGGTGGCGGACAGTGCGCCGGCCATCAGCGTCCCGCCGCCACGACCTGGCGACGCCCCCAGGCTTGCAACAGGTTGATGGAAAACAGCATGACGAAGGACATCACGAGCATGATGAAGCCCAGGGCCGCGGCACCGGCATAGTCGAACTGTTCCAGCTTGATCACGATCAGCAGCGGTGTGATCTCCGTCTTCATCGGCAGGTTACCCGCGATGAAAATCACCGAGCCGTACTCGCCGATGCCGCGTGCGAACGCCATCGTGAATCCCGTGAGCAGCGAGGGCAGGATGGCCGGCAGAATGATGCGTCGAAACGTGTAGAAAGGGCGCGCGCCCAACGTCTCCGCCGCATCTTCGAGATCGCGTTGCACTTCCAGCAATGCGGGTTGCACCGACCGCACCACGAATGGCAAGCCGATCAACGTGAGCGCGACGACGACACCGATCCACGTGTATGCGACCTTGATGCCCAGCGGCGCGAGGTACTGGCCGATCCAGCCGTTCGGTGCGAACACGGCCGTCAGCGCGATACCCGATACGGCGGTGGGCAAGGCGAAGGGCATGTCGATCAAGGCATCGATGAGACGCCGGCCCGGAAACTCGTAACGCACGAGGGTCCAGGCAATGATGAATCCGAAGACGCCGTTCAACGCTGCCGCCAGCAACGACGCTCCGAACGTAAGTCGATACGACGCGACGGCGCGTGGGTCGAGCAAGACGTGCAGGAACTGCTGCCATCCCATCGTCGCCGTCTTCATCACCAGCGCGGCGAGCGGAATGAGCACGATCGCGCACAGGAAGAAGGTGGAGAATCCCAGCGTCAGTCCGAAGCCGGGCAGCACGCTCGGCTGCTTGAAGCGGCCGTGAGTCTTCATTGACGGCCCACCGCATACACCTGATCGAAGATGCCGCGGTCCGCAAAGTGGATGGTGTGCGCCTGCCCCCAGCCGCCGAACACGTCGCCCACCGTGAACAGGCGCATCTCGGGGAACTGCTCGCGATAGCGCGCGAGCACTTGCTCATCGCGCGGCCGGAAGTAGTGCTTGGCGGCGATCTCCTGACCTGCCGGAGTGTAGAGATGCTTCAGATAGGCTTCGGCGACACGGCGCGTACCTTTGCGGTCCACCACTGTGTCGACCAGCGCGACCGGCGGCTCCGCCAGAATGCTGATCGACGGCACGACGATCTCGACGCGATTGCCACCCAGTTCGCGCTGCGCAAGCAGCGCCTCGTTCTCCCACGCGAGCAGCACATCGCCGATGCCTCGCTGCACGAACGTGTTCGTGGCGCCGCGTGCGCCGCTGTCGAGCACGGGCACGCGCCGATAGATCGCCTGCACGAACTTCTTGGCCTCCTGCTGTGCGCGATCGATGTCGGCTTGCGCGGTGGGATCTTTCAACTTGTTCAAATCGCCGAGCGCGTGGTCGAGCGCATAGCCCCACGCGGCGAGATAGTTCCAGCGCGCGCCGCCTGAGGTCTTGGGATTCGGTGTGACGATCTGCAAGCCAGGCTGCAGCAGATCGGGCCAATCGTGAATTTTCTTTGGATTGCCCTTGCGGACGACGAACACGACCGTCGAGGTGTACGGCGCGCTGTTATGCGGCAGACGCGTCTGCCAATCGGCACCGAGGCGTTTGCCATGGCGTTGAATGGAATCGATGTCGTAGGCCAAGGCCAACGTCACGACGTCCGCTGCCAGTCCATCGATCACCGCGCGCGCCTGACTGCCCGAACCGCCATGCGACTGCTTGATGGTCACGGCTTCGCCGGTTTGCGCCTGCCAGGTCTTCACGAAGTCGGCGTTGAAGTCGCGATAGAACTCGCGAGTCGGGTCGTAGCTGACGTTCAACAGTTCGATGTGTCCCGGCTTGTCGCTGTCCTTCGAGCCGCAGGCGGCCAGCCCGATCAGTGCGCAGGCCGCGAGCGCAGCCCACAGCGGGCGCCAGCGACGACGCGATTCATTTCGTACTGCCATCATGGATTCATTCCCCACCGCGTGCGCGGATGCGCTCGCACTGTCATTCATTCGATGCGAGTGCCGGCTCGATGCGCGCCGTTTCACTCGGCCGATACACGATGATCAGCGGCTGAGTGGTGTTGCTGCCCAGCACCTGGGCATAGCGCTCTTGTAAGTCGTTGAGGGTGGCAACACCCAGGATCAGCATCTGCTCGGGCGATTCGGTGAGGCGCCGCGCGAGCTCATCGGCCGGTGCGCCGAAGCCTAATTCCGTGCGCATCTCCAGGCCGTGCACGCCCTGTGCCTCCGAGCGCGCATCGAGCAGATCGCGCACACCATGCGGGCGCTGAGAGTCCGGCACGTTCGCCGGCAGGATGCCGACGTACACCGCTTCGGCAGGCACGTGCCGCAAGAGACTCGCGGCAACGGCCAGCGTACCGCGCCGGGCGAAGTCATCGCCCCAGTGGATCAGTACGCGCTGCGGGGAGGGGCAGTCGCGCGGGAGCACGAGCACCTCCGCGGCACCGTTGCTCAACAGCCAGGCAGCGCGCTCGGTCGCGTCCGGCGCGGCGGAGATCACACCGACACCCGCGAATGGCGCTTGCGGCGCGCGCCGCGGGCGCTCGTTGAAGTCCGGTTCAACGCGCACAGTGACGCGCGTCTTCATCCGCGTTGCGAGCTCGTTGAGGAACGGATGTGCCGCCAATGCCTCGGCTTCGCGTTGCGAAGCGGCGCATACCGTATAGCTCGACAGCGGCGTCGGCAGCACATGCAACCGCCGCACGCCGATCGCAACGGACTGACCCAACACCAACGGGAAGCCACGCTGCTCGAATTGCGTACGCGTGACGTCGAGCACGGCGGTCGTCGCGCCGGGTTCGGTGGTGGCGAGCTGCGCATCGTGGCCGCTGTTGTCGAGGCGCACACGGATGCGTTCCAGCGCGGCAGTGAATACGAGCTCATCGACGGTGCCCGATGCGAGATAGTTGGAGCGCAGCGCATCGCGCGTGGGCGCGAGCTCGATTTCCTCGGGCCGTAGTACCGCCACGACTTCGTGCTCGCGCTTGCCATCGAGCTTCTCGACGCCGCGCACGTTGACGGGCGCCGTGCCGAAGCGAATGCCCTGCGCGGTTTGACGTGCGAGCAGGAGGTTCGCCGCGCCCAGGAACGTGGCGACGAAACGAGTCGCAGGCCGTGCGTACAGCTCTTTCGGATCGGCACACTCCAGCATGCGGCCCAGATTCATGACACCAATGCGATCCGCGAGCGCGAAAGCTTCTTCCTGATCGTGCGTCACGAGCACGGTCGTGATGTTGAGCTCGCGTTGCACCTGGCGAATCGTGCGGCGCAGTTCTTCGCGAATCTTTGCATCGAGCGCACCGAAGGGTTCATCCAGCAACAGCACAGGCGGCTTGTGCGCCAATGCACGGGCGACGGCCACCCGCTGCTGCTGTCCGCCCGACAGCTGCGTCGGCAAGCGATCGTCCATGCCTTCCAAGGCGACGAGCCGCAACAGCTCCTGGCGGCGTGCGCGGCGATCGGCCGCTCGCATGCGTCGGACACGCAATGCAAACTCGATGTTCTCGCCCACGGTCATGTGCTTGAACAGCGCGTAATTCTGGAACACGAGGCCGACGCCACGTTCGCGTGCGGAAACGTGCGTGACGTCGCGGCCATGGAGTGAAATGCGCCCGTGATCGATGCCCGTCAGCCCGGCGATGGCCCGCAACAACGTGCTCTTGCCGCTGCCGCTGGGCCCCAGCAGCACGAAGAACTCACCCTCGCCGACTTCGACGGAGACGTCGTTGACGACCGGGGAGCCTTGGTACTGTTTCGTAACCTGATCGAGTGTGATGGACATAGGCGCGTTAGCTTAACTACGTGCCGGTCGTAAGATCAGTCTCGGCGAGGTTATAAAGCGGTTACAGACTGCAGGAGTCAGCAGCAGCGCGACCGCGCATCGACGGCGCCCTCATCCGCGTAGCGGGGAGGGAGGGGACGGGTACTTGAACTTATCTACCTCGCATCACCTGCCCCCACCCCACCCCTCCCCCGCTTCGCAGGGGAGGGAGAGAGACGGAGCAGTCAACCGTAACTATTGCTTCGATCGTCGTTCATGCGTCCCTTCCCTTGCGAAGCGGGGGAAGGACAGGATGGGGGCAGGCCGAGGTCGATCCGCGTGCCGAGTTACTCATCCCCCTCGTGTGCAACCTGGCTGCCATCCTCGGGGATGACGATCTCTACACGGCGGTTCTGCTGCCGACCGCCCGCGTTGTCGTTACTGGCCACGGGTGTGCTCTCACCCTTGCCGGTCGCCTGGATCTGATCCGCCTTGACGCCACGCTCCACCAGCGCCGTGCGCACCGCATCCGCGCGCATGCGCGACAACTCCATGTTGTGCTCCTCGGAGCCGGTGCTATCCGTGTGGCCTTCGACCACCACGGACCGGCCTTCGCCCTGCTTCAAGAAGTTGGCCAGCCGATCCATCGTGTTCATCGCGCCGGGCTTGAGCGTCGACTTGTCCACGTCGAACAGCACATCGCCCAGGGTGAGCACGAGGCCGCGTTCCGTGCGTTTCGCATTCAGGTCCTTCAGCGATTGCAGCTGGCGCTCCACGTCTTCGCGTTCCATCTGCGCGCGCTGGGCTTCGGTCAATGCCGCTTGCGCTTCGCTGCGTGCCTGCTGCGCTTGTTCGCGCGCGACGTTCGCCTCCTGCGTGCGGGCCTGTGCCATGACGGTCTGGCGCTCGGCCTCGCCTTGCTTGACCACCTCCTGCGCCTGCGCCTCGAGAATCTTCTCATTCGCGATCTGCGCATTTCGCGTCGCGACATACGCGAGGTGTTTGATCTGGTGGATGTCCTTGCCTTTGTCCGCCGCTTCGTTCGCCTCGGTGAGTGCCTTCGTGGCTTCGTTCACGTTCGCCGCCGCGCGATCCGCCAGCGGTGAAGATTGCACCTGAGCCACGACCGCGCGCGCGGCTTCGAGCTCGGGAATCTGATCGCCCGTCGTTGCACAGGCAGACAACGCGAGCGCGATCGACGCACCGAGCAGTGTCTGCTTGATGGGAAAACTGAAGGTCCTCATGAGATGTATCTCCTTGTCGAGCAGCGCTGCGTTACATGCGCGAATCGGATGTGGAAGAAGGTGCGACTTCAGGCGTGGGTGCCGGAGTCGGGGTGCTGGGTACACTGGTCGGCCCCGGTGTCGTCGAGGTCGGAGCCGGGCTCGTCGTGTCACCGGAGCCCGTCGAACGCTGCGCTTCGCGTCGCAATTGTTCGATGCTCATGCGCACCTCTTCCGCGGATTTCTGTGCGGTGTAGCTGCGTGCCTTGGCCTGAGCAAGATCCGCATCCAGGCGCGCTTGCTCGGCGAGTCGTAAGGCGTCTTTCTCATCGCCCTTGTCCATGGCACGGCGCGCCTGTGCCGTCTTGTCCTTGGCCTGTTCCAGTTCGATACCACCGGCGTCGCGGGTCGCACCGCTCTGCGCAATCTGCTGCACGGTGGCTTCGGTGCGGGTGACTTCTTCTTTCACCGATTCGGATGCCGTCGATGCGCAGCCGACAAGAATCACGGACAATCCCGCGATCAGCGGCAGCGCAGCTTGCAATGACAAAGGCCTGGTCATGTTGCCTCCACAAATAAATGCGTGCGATGCCCAAATCGACTGGGCGCGCGTTGTATCCGTGCCAAACATCAGGTTGGCTCCGTCGTGCGGTGAAGGAACGCTGTCAAAAATCAGTAGGTTCCCGCCGCGCTTCACCGTGGCATGCGATGTTGTACTGATGCTTGCGCGCTGCAAGTGATCTGCCGACACTGCCTGCCAGGTGATTACGAGCGAGGTGCGTAGAGTGCTGCCGTGCATGCGTGCGATGGCGATGGCGATGATGTGTTTGACCTTGAATGCGTGCTCGCGCGTAGATGCGCCAACGCCCGGCCTGTATCGCGCTGTGCTTCAGTTACCCGGTGGCGAGGCGCCCTTCGGCCTCGACATCGAGGAGGAAGAGGGCAAGCCGGTGCTGTATCTCATCAATGGCGCGGAACGCACGCGGGTCACCGACGTGCGTCTGCGGGACGAAGAGCTCACGGCACGTTTCCCTGGTTATGAAAACTTCATGCGCGCCCGCCTGTACCGCAAGCGGCTGGAAGGAGAGGTCGTGCTGATCAAGACGGGCGGCAAGCAACAGAACATTCCGTTGCGGGCGGAGCTGGAGCAGCCGTGGCGCTTCTTCGAACAATCCAGCACCGACAACGCCGATGTCTCTGGACGCTGGCAGGTGACGCTCGAGGAAGACGGCCAGACGACGCACGCAGTCGCCGAGTTCGCACAAAAGCACGATCAGGTCACCGGCAGCGTGCTCACACCCACGGGCGATCATCGCTTCCTTGCCGGTCAAGTGCGCGGTGACGACGTGCGCTTGTCTACCTTTGCCGGCGGACTCGCCTATCTCTATCACTTGCGCGTCAACGGCAAGGGCGAACTCGAGGGCGACATGTGGCAGGGTCTCGCAGCGCACGCGAAGGTGAGCGCGAAGCGCAATCCTGATGCGGAGCTGCCGACGGAAAACCGCACACAGATCAAAGCCAACAGCCAGTTCGGCTTCACGTTCCCCGACGCGCAGGGCAAACGTGTTTCGCTGCGCGACGAGCGCTTCCGCGGCAAGGTCGTGATCGTGACGATCGGCGGCACGTGGTGTCCCAACTGCCATGACGAAGCCGGCTTCCTCGTGCCGTTCTATCGGGACTACCGGCCGCGCGGCGTCGAGGTCGTCGGTCTCATGTTCGAGCGCCATGGCGAGTTCGAGGCCGCCGCAAAGGCGGTGCGCGATTTCAGCCGCGACCTGAACATCCCGTATCCGCTGCTGATCGCCGGCATCTCGGACAGCGAGGAGGCCAGCAAGGCGTTGCCGACACTCACAGGCATCTACGGTTATCCGACCGCGCTCTTCATCGATCGCGCCGGCAGAGTACGCAAGATCCACACAGGGTTTTCCGGACCCGCGACGGGCGCGCACTACGAGGAGCACACGCGCGCGTTCATCGATGAGGTCGAAGCGCTGTTGCGCGAGTGAGCAGAGCGCGCTCCGCGGCTTGCTGGTCGGCTGGTCGGCTGGCCAGAGGTAGATGCAGGCGTCCGTAGTGCACCGCCATTCTCTGGCCAGCCAGCTAGCAGACCGACAGCCCGCTCACGCACCGGTCGCTGTAAAGTACCCGCCCCCTCGATTGCTTGACTCCACGTTCTTCATGACCATCGCCATTCACTCCCGTATTGCCGGGGAACTCTCCGCCCGTCCCGAACAAGTGCTTGCCGCCATTGCGCTCCTCGATGAGGGCGCGACGGTGCCTTTCATCGCGCGGTATCGCAAAGAAGCCACCGGCGGCCTGGACGATACGCAGTTGCGCACGCTGCAAGAGCGTTTGTTGTACTTGCGCGAGCTGGAAGAACGACGCGCCGCAATCCTCAAGAGCGTCGATGAGCAGGGCAAGCTCACACCGCAGCTGCGTGCCAGCCTCGAGGCCGCCGACACCAAACAGCGCCTGGAAGATCTGTATCTACCCTACAAGCCGAAGCGCCGCACGAAAGCACAGATCGCGCGCGAAGCGGGGCTGGATGCGTTGGCCTCGTCCCTCCTGCAGGATGCGACGTTGCAACCGGAGGTCGAAGCCGCGAGGTATTTGCGCGAGCCGTTCAAGAGCGACCACGGCGACAATCCTGGCGTGCCCGATGTGAAAGCCGCACTGGAAGGTGCACGCCAGATCCTGATGGAGCAGTTTGCCGAGGACGCCGAGCTGCTCGGCTCGTTGCGCCAGCATCTGCAGGCGCAGGGCGTGGTCGTTGCCGCACTCGCGGAAGGCAAGGAGGAGGTCGGGGCGAAGTTTCGCGACTACTTCGACTATCAAGAGCCGCTGAAGAGCGTGCCATCGCATCGCGCACTCGCACTGTTCCGCGGCCGCAAGGAAGAAGTCCTGCGTGTAACGCTGAAGTTGCCGGAAGACCTCGCGCACACCGACACCAAGACACCTGCACCGCCAAATCCGTGCGAGCGCAAGATCGCGGCCCGATTCAACATCGCCGAAAAGGGTCGCGCGGCCGATGCATGGCTGATGCAAACGGCACGCTGGACGTGGCAAGTCAAAGTCGCATGGCAGTTGGAGAGCGAGCTGTTCACGAGCTTGCGTGAAAGCGCGGAGGAGGAAGCCATCCGCGTGTTCGCGACCAATCTGCATGATCTGTTGCTGGCAGCGCCCGCCGGACCGCGCGCAACGATGGGCCTCGACCCCGGCATTCGCACGGGCGTGAAAGTCGCCGTGGCCGATCGCACGGGCAAAGTGCTGGACACGGCGACGGTGTATCCGCATGCGCCGCGCAACGATTGGAACGGCGCCCTGCACACGCTCGCGGCGCTCGCGATCAAGCACAAGGTCGATCTCATCAGCATCGGCAACGGCACCGCATCGCGCGAGACGGACAAGCTCGCCGCAGATCTGATCAAGGCCATGCCCGAGCTCAAGCTCACGAAGATCATGGTGTCGGAAGCGGGTGCCTCCGTGTACTCAGCCTCCGAGCTGGCGTCGAAGGAATTGCCGGACCTCGATGTGAGCCTGCGCGGTGCCGTGTCCATCGCACGTCGACTGCAGGATCCCCTGGCCGAGCTCGTGAAGATCGATCCGAAGTCGATCGGTGTCGGTCAGTACCAGCACGATGTGAACCAGACGCGGCTCGCGCGTGCACTCGATGCGGTGGTGGAGGATTGCGTCAACGCAGTCGGCGTCGATGTGAATACAGCCTCACCTGCACTGCTCGCGCGCATCTCCGGCTTGTCGGCCACGCTGGCCGAGAACATCGTGCGCTATCGGAACGAGCACGGAGCGTTCGCCTCTCGAGCCGCCTTGAAGAAAGTCCCACGCCTCGGCGAGAAGACGTTCGAACAAGCCGCGGGCTTCTTGCGCATCCCGAACGGCGACAACCCGCTGGATGCGTCGGCGGTACATCCGGAGGCCTATGTCGTCGTCGAGAAGATCCTGGCGGATCTGCAGCGTCCCGCTCGCGAGGTCATGCGCGATACCGCCGCCCTCAAGCAAGTGAACCCCGCGAAGTACACGGACGAACGCTTCGGCCTGCCCACGATCAAGGACATCCTGCGCGAGCTGGAGAAGCCGGGACGCGACCCACGGCCGGAGTTCAAGACGGCTGCGTTCAAGGAAGGCGTCGAAGATCTCAAAGACCTCACGCCCGGCATGGTGCTCGAGGGCGTCGTCACGAACGTGACGAACTTCGGTGCGTTCGTCGACATCGGTGTGCACCAGGACGGGTTGGTGCACATCTCGATGCTGTCGCACAAGTTTGTGAAGGATCCACGTGAAGTCGTAAAGGCCGGCGACGTGGTGCGTGTGAAGGTGCTGGAAGTCGATGCCGCGCGTAAGCGCATTGCGCTGACGATGAAGCTGGATGAGGCACCGGCAAGACAGCGCAACGATGCACCCGTTGAACGCACGCAACAGCGATCGAACCAGAAGCCGAAGCGACAGCACGAGCCCGAAGCTCAGGGCAGTGGGTTGATGGCCGAAGCCTTTGCCCAGGCGCTGAAGCGAAAAAGCTAAGCCAGCCACGCATACTCAACACCTACGCCGAACCCCAACATCGAAAGCGGAGCCATACCATGCCTTCCTTCGACGTCGTCTCCGAGCTCAATGAACACGAAGTCTCCAACGCAGTCGACCAAGCCAACCGCGAAGTCGGCACACGCTTCGACTTCAAAGGCACAAATTCGAAGTTCGAGTTGAAGGACCTGGTCGTGACATTGAGCGCGCCAGCCGACTTTCAGCTCAAACAGATGATGGACATCCTGAACCTGAAGCTGTCGAAACGCGGCATCGACCTCGCCTGTTTGAAAGTCGATGAGCCCGTCGTCACGGGTCAGACTGCGAAACAGATCGTGACGTTACGCCAAGGCATCGAGACGGAGCTCGGGAAGAAGATTCAGCGGTTGATCAAGGATTCCAAGCTGAAGGTGCAGGCGGCCATGCAGGACAAGCAAGTGCGCGTGACGGGAAAGAGTCGCGATGACTTGCAGTCGGCGATTGCGTTGATTCGTGGGGCGAAGCTGGAGATGCCGTTTCAGTTCGTTAATTTCAGGGATTGAGGTTGCACTCAGAGCTTGCCCCCACCCTGTCCCCGTGCAACCACGTCCCTGTGTCACTCTCCAGCCAGTGCATCCATGCACTGGCGCTGCGCCGGGCAACGACACATTTAGTGTCGTTGCTTAAGACTCCGGCTCGCCCCCCGCTACGCTCGCGCTACGCAAGGGAGGGGACGCCTGCTCCGACGCCTTTCCATCCTCATACGACCGCCATTCCTTCGGCACGATGAGCCGGGCACCGCGGCCGAAGGTGAAGTAGGACCAGCCCCACTGCACGAGCACCGAGAGACGATTGCGAAATCCACTGAGGAAATAGATGTGGACCAGCAGCCACATCCACCAGGCGAAACGACCCTTGAATTTGTGACCGTAGATCTCTGCGATCGCGCGAGCGCGGCCGATGGTCGCCATCTGACCTTTGTCGTGATAGTGGAATCGAGGGCGCGGACGGTTCGCGAGATCCGCCAGCACGGCTGACCCGACGTAGCGCCCCTGTTGCACGGCCACGGCACCGATGCCTGGCAGCGGCGCGCCGCTCTCATCCTTCGCGAAGGCCAGATCGCCCGCCACGAATACTTCGCGATGTCCTGGAATCGTGAAGTCGGATCCCACGATGACGCGCCCTGCCTTGTCGAGGGGCACACCCAACGTTGCGGCGATCGGCGCAGCACGCACACCCGCCGCCCACAACACCGTGCTCGCGGCGATGTCTTCCGTGCCGACGCGCACGCCTTCCTCGTCGATGTTGGTGACGCGCGCATGCGTCCAGACCTGCACACCGAGCGACTCCAGATCACGCATCGCACGCGCAGCCAGGTCCTCGTCGAACCCCATCAGTATGCGCGGGCCGGCTTCGATCAACATGACACGGGTCTGGCGCGGATCGATCGTGCGGAAATCGCGCGCGAGCGTGTAGCGGCTCATCTCACCGATGGCACCCGCAAGCTCGACACCGGTCGGACCGCCACCCACGACGACGAACGTCAGATACGGACGGCGCCGCTCCGGCAACGGCTCGCGCTCGGCGGCTTCGAACGCCTCGAGCACACGACGGCGGATCTCCGTGGCCTGCGAGAGATTCTTCAGGCCCGGTGCATACGGCTCCCACTCTTCGTGTCCGAAGTAGGTGTGCTGGGCACCGCATGCCAGCAGCAGGTAGTCATAGGCATGCTCGGCGTGATCCGTGATCAGACATGCCCGGTCGAGACTCACGCGCAAAGCGTGTTCTTTCAGCACTCGCACGTTCGCTGCGTGCGTGAACAAACTGCGAATGGGCGTCGCGATATCGGCCGGACTCAACCCGGCCATCGCGACCTGATACAACAGCGGTTGAAACAGGTGGTGATTCTCGCGATCGATGAGCGTCACCTGCACGTCACGCACCCGGCTCAAGGTCTTTGCAGCGTTGAGACCCGCAAATCCCGCACCCGCGATGACGACTGTCTTCACGTCCTCTCCGCTCAGTGACTGGACTAACTCGGCTCCAATTCCAGCAGACCCGCTGCCCATTCGAGCACGGGCGCTACGCGAGGCGAGACCAGCTTCATGGCCGTGGAATAGTCCACCCACCGATACTCGTTGTGTTCGGCACGTCCCAACTCTGCGATGACGGGCAGCGAGACGGCTTCCGTGGTCGTGCGTGCGAGGTAGTAACGCGCCACCTTGCCGCGACTGTAGGGACCTGTTTGCGTGTACTGCTCGCCCCACGCGAAGATGAGATCCTCGATCAAGGTTTCTTCCTTCACTTCGCGAATCGCCGCAGTCAACGGCTCTTCACCCGGCTCGACCATGCCTTTGGGGAAATCCCAATGATTGTAGGCACGCAGCAGCAGGAACGACCAATCGCGTGCGGAGCGCACGACCACAACACCGGCAGAGAGTCTGGTGACGCGAGGCGGCATGGATTGAAGAATAGCAGTGCGTCTCCGGGCGCACGCCATATTAGGCGAATCGATCAGTAGTTTCTCACCAATAGACGTCGGCTATTGCGCCGGTTTACCATCGGCGGTCATGAACCTGCGCGATCTTCGCTACCTCGTCGCCCTCGCCGACACGTGTCACTTCGGACGCGCCGCGGAACGCTGTTTCGTGAGTCAGCCGACGTTGTCGGCGCAGATCAAGAAGCTCGAGGACTACCTCGGCGTGAAGTTGATCGAGCGACAACCCCGTCGCGTTGCGCTCACCGAAGCGGGAACCCGCATCGTGCCCATTGCCCGCCGGATACTGCAGGACAGCGATCAACTCGTGTCGGTGGCCAAGGACGACCGCGAGCCCTTGGCCGGCCGGCTCAAGATGGCACTGATTCCGACGATCGGTCCGTATCTGCTGCCGCTCGTCACGCGCAAGCTGCGCAAAGAGCTGCCGAAGCTGCAGCTGCTCTTGTACGAATATCAAACCGAGCCGCTGCTCGAGAAGTTGCGCAGTGGCGCGATCGATTTTGGCGTGCTCGCATTGCCGGTTCCCATGGACGGCCTCGAGTGCGAACCGCTCTACGAAGAAGACTTCACACTCGCGGTGCCGCCGACGCATTCGCTCGCGAAGAAGGCGAGCGTCAAACCTGACGATCTCACCGGCGAGAACCTGCTGTTGCTCGAAGATGGTCATTGCTTGCGCGACCAGGCACTCGAGGTGTGCAGCCGCGTCGATGTGCGCGAGAACGTCGACTATCGCGCGACCAGTTTGGAAACCTTGCGCCAGATGGTGGCAGCGGGTGCGGGTGTGACGCTCTTGCCGGAGCTCGCCACCCGTGGACCGTTCGGTTCGGGTCAGGGACTGGCCGTGAAGAACTTCGCGCGTCCGGTGCCCTCGCGTCACGTCGGCGCGGTGTGGCGCAAGAGCTCGACACGAACGGAGGCAATCCGCGCCGTGTGTCGTGTCATCCGCAATGTAGTGAGCGAGCGATGAAACACCGGTTGTCCCTTCCTGCTGCAGCGCTGTTGGTCACCTTCATCGGCTGCCTGGCCGGCGCGTATGCGTCGAACTCAGATGTCCGTATCGCAAACGCCTGGGCCAGTCCCACTCCGCCCGGCATCACGGTGGGTGCGGCCTACATGAGCCTCGTTACGAGTGCGACGGACCGGCTCGTTGGCGCCAGCTCGCCCATCGCCGAGCGGGTGGAGCTGCATTCGATGACCATGGACGGCGGCTTGATGCGCATGCGGCCCTTGCGGGAGCTCGCATTGCCGGCGGGCAAGACGGTCGAGCTGAGCCCCTCCGGAACGCACTTCATGCTGCTGGGGCTCAAGCAGCCCTTGAAGGCGGGAACTCAGTTTCAACTGCAATTGAAGTTCGAGCATGCCGGTGCGCGCAGCGTTGCAGTGCAGGTCCGAGCGCAACCGACGAGCTGACCTTCCATAACGCCGGACGCGGCTGGCTGGCTTGCTGGTCGGCTGCCCAGAAAGCGGGAGCACCTTCTGGCCAGCAAGCCAGCCGACTAGGAGCTGGCTGCTACAGCCAGGTCTCACCCACACGCTCTCAAGGGTGCGGCCCCTCGTGTCGATACCTCCATCAGGCGCATGTGCGTCGCTCAGGTGGCGGCCGGGCTCGCGTGAGCTTCCGGAAATCGAGGATTGGTGGGTGCCCGTAGACGACAACAATGGCTGCGCTGTGTCGGTGTGAGCGTCGCGCTCTGCGTGTCGAGCTGCGGTGGTGGCGGCGGCAGTGAGTCCGGTGACAGCGCGCCCGCGAGCATTCCGGTATCCCAACGCCCCACCTCCCTCACGGATCTGCAGATTGCGGAGCTCGTGTATGCCGGTTCGCCGCGCACACCGGCTGACTTCCATGCGGACGCCGCGCCCGCTTCGTACGCGTACGTCAACACGTCTCACTTGAAGAACACCGACATCGCGACCGTGCCGGCCGATGCGGCTCAGTACGAGTTGTGCAGCGACGACTGGAACGAAGCACTCGCGTGGTCGGAAGAGGCACAGCAGCGCTCGGGTGCGTATGCGGATCTCATGGCAACGGATGAGAACGAGCGCTATTTCGAGTTCGGCCGTGTTCGCAGCAGCGAACCGGACCGGTATTTGCGCGGCCGCGTATTCAAGTGCGCGTATCTCGAACGGGCGACGAGCAACCTGCGTCAGCAGGCTGGAAGCGCGGGCGTGTTGAAGAGCACGCCGACCGACGCGGAATCGTTGCGGCTCTTGAGCGAGTACCTGTGGCAGTTCACGACTTACAACAACTACGGGCACACGGTGCTCAGCAGCACGGGTGAGGCACTGAGCAGCTCGTTGCGACACACGTTACTGATCGCAAATCTGGAGGCCGCGGGTACGACCAGCACATGCGATCGCATCGTGGTGGAAGCATGGCGTCATGATGCGGTGACGGTCACCGGAGAGCTCACTCGCAGCGTGGAGGAGTTGTGGAGTTTTGGCGCGAGGGAGGTGAGTGGGGCGGTGGAGTTGTGTGAGTAATAGGCAACGGCTAACGGGTTACGGGTTACGGCCAGAACACAGCCCCGCACTCTGGCCGTAAGCTGTTGGCCGTTGGCCGCTGACTCTCACTGTTGCTCGCGCCGTGGCCTCAGCCGGTCCAGCGATAGATCCTTGAACGTGTCCTGATCCGCTTTCATGCGGAATTTCAGATACGGTCCCTGGGCGGTGTAGCGGCTCGCTTCGAAGTCCGTGTCGCGGAATCCCTGGACGTTGTAGCCGAGCGATATCCAGACGTTGCGTGCGATCGTCCAGCCGAGGTCCAGGCCGACCGCGTAATCGCTGACGTCGGCCTGCCAGGAGTTCAGCAGCGTGCCGTGCAAGCCGATGTCGAAGCGCGAGCTGAGGTCGCGGCGCACATCGAAGCCATACAGGTCCGACAGGCCGTCGTAGCGCTCGCCGTCGAACGTGCTACGGACGTAGCGCGCGCCGAATTGCAGCCCGAGCTGCAGGCTGCGATCGAGCTGCCAATTCGCATTCAAGTTGTTCACGATGCGCGCCGATTCGTAGCGACCGAGGGCGTCGTCGCGCGCTTCGTCTTTCAGATCGAGCCGATCGAGCACGATCCAGCGGCTGTCGACGGGACGATAGGCCCACGAGAGATCGATCTCGGCGCCGGTCGTATCGCTGCCTTCCTCCATCGTGCTGTCGAACAGCTGGGTGGCGAGCGAGAACGCATGACCGTCGATGGGCTCGCGATAGAAGCCACCGGCGAATACCCAGCGCTCCTCTTCGTCCGCATCGCGTCGCTCCAGGCGCGAGGTCACGGTCCACGTTTCGCTGCGATACGTCGCGCCCGCGAAGGTTGCGACGAAGTCGCCGTTCAAGGAGCCGGAGGCCAGCGGCGCATTCGCATTGAGTTGCTCGAACCGAGCTCCGCTGACCGTGCGGCTTTGGTCCACACCGAAGTCCAGCGCCCACCGCTCGCTCACTTGCCAGCCCTGAATGAGCCCCAGCTGGGCGAAGGTTCGCGGGCCGTACTCGGATGCCTGTTGATTCAAGCTCGTGGAGAGCTGCGCTCGATCCCACGGCGTCGTGCGGACGCCGACGCGTGTCATGTCCACCTCCAGATCGCGACCCTTGGCGTGCTCGTACTCCGTGAAGACGCTGGTTGCAGCACTCCAGTGATACTCGACGCCGACGAGACTGCGCGCGGGGAAATCGGAGCTCGCATCGTTGCTCGCGATCGCAAAGTCCTGCGCGGCCTTCAACGTGATGCGATCCTTGAACAGGTCCAGCGTGCCGTTGACGAAGCCTTGTTCGGATTTCGCCGTGCCTGCGGCGAGGCCAGCGTCGGCGACGTGCCGCGCGCCGGCACCGAGGGTGTAATCGGCGGTTTCGCGCCGCACCTCAGCGCTCACGAGCTCTCGCTGCGCGTCGGTCTGCAGCATGTCTTGCTGAAACGCCTCGCCGCGCAACAGCCACCTGTCGGCAATCTTGTAGATGCCGTCCACGCCGACCTTGCGCGTGCCGGCTTCGGTGGAGAGCTGCTGGCCGACACCGAAGCCGGTCTCCTGTTCGCGCACGTAGGCACGGGCATCGAGTCGTTCGGTCACGTGCGCCATTTCGGCCAGATACGCATCCGCCCGCTCGGTTTGGGACGGATCGTCCGATTCGCTGCGCGCGACCTCGGCTTTCAGTTCGGTTGCCGAACCGATCTGCCAGCGCAGGTCCGTGCCCATGAGCTGCGTAGCGCCTGTCGTCGCACCTTGATTGATGTAACTGGCGCCCACTTCCACCGCGTCCTCCGCCAGCTTCAGCGCCGTGCGCCCGCCCGCGGTCACCTCGCGCTTGCCGCCCGTCAGCACTTCGTAGTCGGCGATGATGAACACCGGGTTGAAGTTCGCATCGCGGCTCGGCACGGGCTGCTTGAAGAACAGCGTGCCGTTCAAGTAGTCGATGCTGTAGTCGAGATGCCGCGTGAGCGTGCGGCTGTCGACGACCACCTCCGTGCGGATGCGATCGCGCGTCTCGATGCGGATCTTGTCCGAGTTCACGATCAATGGACGGCGCGAGAGGCGGTACAAGCCCGAGGTGCCATCACCGCGCAACTCGTCCTGAACATAGCCTTGATCGGATTCGGCTGCGAACGCGGTGTAGCCGACGTGCTCACCCGCGTAATCCGATTTGAAACCCGTGAACGTACGGCTGTAGCGCGTCAGCTCGGTAACGGTGAGTCCCGTTTCATAGTCGCCAAACAGCGCCGCGAACTGGCGGCGTTCCAGTTTCAGGAACAGCTTGCGCGCGGTTGCGGCTTCGAAGCGTTGCTCGGTCGCATCGCCGTACAGCGTATAGAAGCGATCCGGCTCTACGACGCCCAGCAAACGCTGCTTGGCCGCTTCGCGATCGCGATCGGAATCGTAGGCAAGCGTGAGCAGGTACTCGCCCTTGATCGCACCCTTGGCAAAGAGCGCGACGCGGCCATTGTCTCGATAGCCGTCTTCCGCGCCGGCGGCCTCTGCCGCCTGCAGGTGATCGGAGATCGTCTTGTAAGCCGCTGTTCCTTCCGCCACGCCGACCAGAATCCAATCGCGCGCCGCGGGCTCCAGCCACACACGAATCTCCTGCTGCTGACGTTCGTTGAAGCGCAGATGCACGAGCGCGTACCCTGCCTGCGTCGTCGGCTCCAACTCCAATCGCGCGATGCCGTCGCTACCGACTTCGAATGTCGGTTCGCGCGGACCGACGGCGACGAGCTGATTCTCGGTCAACGACTCCACTTCCCATTGCGAGCGATACGGCGCCCCGATACTCCAGGCGCCCAGCGTGCCGGGGCGTGCGGGTTTGCCATAGGCGTCGAACAACTTCAGCGCGATCACGGGCCTGCGTTGACCGTCCGCGCTCAAGGTGGATTCCTCGCGCACCAGCTCCGCACGGACGGCACCGCCCGCATAGTGCACGTGCCGTGTGATTCGTAACGGCTCCGCCGCTCCCGCTTCATGGACGATCGCGATGAGCTCGTTGTCGCCGTCGGCGAGATCGAGACCGCGCCATCGGCTCACTGCCGCCGTACGCGCACGATTGAGTGCAGTGCCATCGAAGTTGAGCGGGCTCACGGCACGACCATTCAGCGACAGCTCGACGTGCTGCGTGCTCGCGTGCTGCACGGCGACTTTGATGCTGGGAATCGCGATCAGCGCACCGTCGGCGGGGTTCAGCCATTCGAGTTTCGGCTGCAGCGTTTCCACGTCGAGTGCAATGTCGCCGGGTGGCTTCGACGTCTTGTTCGATGGTGTGATCTTCGGCGGTGCTTCGGCCAGAGGCGCTGCAGTGGTGGCAATGGACCTGGCCTGCGCCGTTCGCATCATCAACGTGCCGGCAGACCTGACACGCAGGCCTTCCACGAACAGCTCCATATCGGCTCCCGGGATCGGCTCCAGCTCGACGCGATCCGCAGGAATATTCAGCCGCTCGCGCAAGAATTGCGCAGCGATCGCCGCGGATTCGGCGTCGCCATTGACCTTCAGCCGCAGGCTTCCGAGCGGTTGCCACTGAGCGGCAATCTGCTCGAGTTGCTTACGCTGCGCGGCTGCATCGGCATGTGCGGGCAAACGGTAGGACGCGTTCTCATACTGCATCTCGCCGCGCAGGGCGATGTTCTCCACGGGCGGCGTGCGTTGCTGCTGACCACCCGTGTCGAAGAGCGCCACGGCTTTCAGTGGCAGCAGTCCTGAAGCGTGCGGCAGGGTTCGCGTGCGAAAGCCGAGCTGCACGTGCGCGCCCGCAGGATGATTCTGCAAATCGAAACTCAGCACCCCCTCGCTCGCGGTCGGCTCCGGGCTCTCGCGACCATCGATCGTGGCTGAAGCCGGCACGTAGGTCAGGCCATCCGGGAGCATGACGAGCAGGCGTGCATTGTTGATGCCCAGCTCCTTCACTTCCAGCTGCGCGAGATGTGCGAGCGTCGACGCATCGCGCAAGGCCGTTTGCAATTGCAGTTGCACGGAACCGGTCGGTGCCTGCTTGGGCTGCAGCGTGAAGTCGGCGCGCCACAGCGCGCCGCCGCGTAGATCGACGAACTGCGAGTACGAGCGACCGGCGAACGCGACGTGATCGTTGCACGGTGCGAGCTCATGCGTGTTCGGCATCGTCACCGTGTCGAGTTGCACGACGTGCGTGCCGGGCTTTACGTCCTCGAAGTGATACTTGCCGTTCTCATCGGTCACTGCATAGCGACCGTCTTCCATGTAGATGCGCACACCCGCGATGCCGGGCTGTTCGTTTGTCGGCTGATTGCACGTGCCGCTGGTGACGCGTCCGGCCAGAAAGCTGTGATCGCGGAACAGCTCTTCGCGCAGCTGCACGATGGCCTGCGCCGTGTTCGATCGCGTGCCGTCATCGCTCACCGCCTGCGCGGAGTTCACGATCTGATCGCCGCGCGCGCCGACGGTGACTTCCGCCACGTAACGCACGGTCGAGCGTTCGCCGGCGGGTAGTGCGGCGACTGTGAACGTGAGCGTGCGGCCGTCGGTCGTGATGAGCGGATCGGCAGCGCGTTGCGTGCCGATGCGTGCAGAACCTTCCCGATAACGCAGCCCCGCAGGCAGCGTGTCGACGACCTGCACATGGGAGAACGTGCCCTGCGAGGAGGCATTCTCCACTTCGACGCGGTACTCGATGAAGTCGCCCACCGCGGCAACGGCAGTCGCCGTGGTCTTCTGCACGAACAACTGGGTAGGCGTCGCATCGAGCGGCACATCGACAGCGATGCCGGGACCCGAGATGACGGCGAAGCTCGCGCCGTACGATGCGGTGCTCACTCGATACGGAGCTCCCGGTATCGTGGCCAATGACGTCATCGCTGCCGCCGATGGAAAGCTGTGACCGCGCGGCGGCGTGATCTCCAACTTGTATTCCCCCGCGGCAACCAGCGGAAAGCGAAAGACACCGGCTGGCAGCGTGTAAGTCGTACCGCCCGCATCGGTGACCGCCGCACCCGTGATCATTTCAGGGGGA
>DATELY010000122.1:0-95574 GCA_035276085.1 Steroidobacteraceae bacterium
CGCACATGCCTCGCATCCTCGCCATCACCAACCAGAAAGGCGGCGTCGGCAAAACGACGACCAGTGTGAATCTGGCCGCGTCGCTGGCGGCGACGAAGCGCCGCGTGTTGTTGATCGACATCGATCCGCAAGGCAATGCGACGATGGGCAGCGGTATCGACAAACGTACGGTGCCGCGCACGACGACCGACGTGCTGCTCGAGGAATGTGCTCTCGTCGATGCGCTCGTCGACGTGAATCCGGCGGGGTATGTGTTGCTGCCGGCGAATCAGGATCTCGTTGCAGCCGAAGTGGAGCTCATGGGCAAGGCCGGCTGCGAAGCGCGGTTGCGCGATGCGCTCGCGCGCGTGCTCGATCGTTTTGATGTGGTGCTGATCGATTGCCCACCGGCACTCAACATGCTTACGGTGAACGCGCTCGTTGCAGCCGATGGCGTGCTGATCCCGATGCAGTGCGAGTACTACGCGCTCGAAGGGCTGTCGGCGCTCATGAGCACGATCGAGCAGATCAAGGCCGGGCCCAATCCGCGTCTCGAGGTGGAGGGCATTCTGCGCACGATGTTCGATCCGCGAAACAATCTGGCGAACGAAGTGTCGGCGCAGCTCATCGAGCACTTTCAGGAGAAGGTGTTCCGCACGATCATCCCGCGCAACGTCCGCCTGGCGGAGGCGCCCAGCTTCGGCAAGGCCGCACTGCACTACGACAAGGACTCGCGCGGGGCGCTGGCGTACCTGGCGCTGGCCGGCGAGATGCTCCGCCGCGAAGACGCCGCGTTGGGGCGGATGGGAGTGTGAGGAGGGGGACTTGGGACCTGGGACCTGAGGTTTCAGGCTCATTGTCGTCGCCTCAGGCCTCAAACCTTGATCTCCACCCCCAGGTCTCAGGCCTCAAGCCCCTTCTCCGCTGGACGTCCGCGCTCAGCTGATTAACATCCGCGCATCGCCAACAACCAAGAGACGCCCGCGTGACCAGCATGGCGACCACAAAAAGACCGAGTCTTGGCCGAGGATTGGGCGCATTGCTCGGGCAACAGGTGCCGAACGGTGCGGCACCCGCACCTGCAAGTGTCAGCGAAGGCGATGAGCTCGCGAAGATTCCGGTCGATCTGCTGCAGCGAGGCAAGTATCAGCCGCGCATCGACATGCGCCCCGAGACGCTGCAGGACCTGGCGGATTCCATCAAGGCGCAGGGGGTCGTACAGCCCATCGTGGTGCGGCCCCTGGCCCCGGTAACGGGGCAACCTCTGCGCTACGAAATCATCGCCGGCGAACGCCGTTGGCGTGCGGCCCAGATGGCGGGCCTACAGGAAATACCTGCTGTGGTGCGTCGGGTTCCCGATGAGGCCGCAGTGGCGATGGCGCTGATAGAAAACATCCAGCGCGAGGATTTGAATCCATTGGAAGAGGCACGAGCGCTTGATCGCCTGATCAAGGAGTTCGACATGACGCATCAAACCGCCGCCGAAGCCGTGGGCCGTTCGCGGGCCGCGGTGTCGAATCTGTTGCGCTTGTTGGAGTTGACTGAGGAAGTGAAGCTCCTCGTCGAACAACGTCAAATCGAGATGGGGCATGCGCGCGCACTGCTGGCGCTCAATAATCGGCGCCAGCAAAGCGAAGTCGCGACGCTGGTCGCCCAGAAGCAATTGTCGGTGCGCGAGACGGAAGCGCTGGTGCGTCGCTTGGGAAGCGACGCCGCGACGCAGACGGCACCGGCTGCACGCCCCGACGCCAACATCCGCAAGCTCGAGAGCGACCTCAGTGACAAGCTCGGGGCGAAAGTACTCATCCAGCATGCCTCGGGCGGCAAGGGCAGGCTCGTCATCAGTTACAACTCGCTCGATGAGCTCGACGGCATTCTGGGCCACATCCAATAAACCATTCGTTTCGTTACAGCACGGACGCTGAGCGCATGAAGACGCTGCATCTCGCAGTTCTCGGTTCCTTGAGTCTGTTGTCTGCGCACCAACTCGCTGCGCAGGAGATCCGGCTCGACGGCAAGCTGGATGAGTCTGCGTGGAGCGCGGCGTTCGTGTGCGGCGAGTGGCGGCGCGTCGAGCCGTTTGCGCGTGATGTGCCGCGGTTCCGCAACGAGGCGCGTGTGCTCGCAACCCCGCAAGGGCTTGCCGTCGGCATCGTGCTGGAACAACCCGCCAGCGAGCTTCGCGTCAAACCTCAGACACCCCGTGATGCACTCTATTTCCAGGGCGAGTCCGTCAGCTTCATGGTGGACCCGGACGTCTCGGGGCAAGTCGGTTACGAGTTCGCCGTTGCCTTGGGTGGCGGCGTCCGCGACGGCCTGATCACCAATCAAAAGGTGTTCGATCGCGATTGGGACGGTGAGTGGTCGCGTGCAGTGTATGAAGATGACACGCAGTGGTCCGTGGAGATGCTGATCCCATGGTCCACGTTGCGCATGCGCCGCGAGCAAACCGGGAAGCGCAGTATCGGCGTCTACTTCAATCGCCAGCTCTACAATCGTTCCGAGCGCTTTGCGTGTCCAGGCATCAGTCATGAGAGCGCAGTGTTCTTGAGCGATTTCCAGCGCATCGAGATCGCCAATTACAACACCGAGCCCGAGTTCAGCATTGCGCCCTACGGCACGATGCTCAACGACAATGTTCGCGATCGCACGCAGTGGAAGACGGGCGGCGAAATCTTCTGGCGGCCGACACCGCAACTGCAGGCCGCGCTCACCGTCAATCCGGATTTCGGGCAAGTCGAGAGTGACGAGCTCGTTGTGGATTTCTCTGCGATCGAAACGGTGTTCACCGACAAGCGCCCATTCTTCACCGAAGACCAGGGCGTGTTCGACGTGCTGACTCCGTCGAACGGTCAGCTCATCTATACGCGCCGTATCGGCGGGGCGCCCGATGACCGCAGCGGCGGTTCGACCGATATCGACGCCGCCCTGAAGCTCACCGGCGAAGCGCGTGGCGTGCGCTACGGATTCTTCGGTGCGCAGGAGGAGGACTACTCGGACGACGTCGGCCGGCGCTTCGCTGCCGCTCGCATCATCGTTCCGCGACATGATCAACGCGTGGGCTTCCTCAGCACCTGGACCGAGCGACCGTTCTTCGATCGACAGGCATTCGTCAACGAGTTCGACTACGAATACACGGGCGACCCATGGTGGCGTGTGGCAGCCCAGGCCGCACGCGCAGACATCGACGCAGCCGGAACCCAGGACGCTGGCTACCTCTCGTCATTGCGTGTCGACATGAATCGTTCCGGCGCATTCACGCATTCGCTCGGACTGCTCTACATCGACGACCAATACGACATGAATGATCTCGGCTACATGGAGCGCAACGCGCTGCGCCAAGTCGAATGGGACAGCATCTGGCGACGCTCGCCAGGCACGAGCAAGGTGTTGAGCGGCGTGCTGGACAAGGTCTATGCCTACTATCGTGAAAATGCCGACGGCGTGCGCCTGCCCTCGCGCCTGCAATTCATTCACGATATCCAGCTGCTCAACGGCTGGCGGCTCTATCAGGACTTGCGCTACTACACCTCGGGCGTGGACGACCTCATCTCGCGCGGCAACGGCATCGTGCAGCAGGACGCGCGTCTGGGCTTGTTCCTGGATGCCGAATCGCCGCGCTACGGCCGCTGGCAGTACCTCGCCACGCTGTATGGCTATCAACAAGGCGTCAGCGGATATTCGGGCTGGTCGCAACTGAGCGCGACGTTCTTTGCACGCGAGAATCTGAATTTTCGTCTCGACTTGATTCCGGCGTACACGGAGGACTGGTTGCTGTGGCAGGAGGGGCACCTGTTCGGCAGCTATCGCGCGCAACGATGCGATCTGGACTTCGCAGCCAACTGGTTTCCCGCGCCGGATCATGAGCTGCGCGTGCGGTGGCAATGGATCGGCATCGATGCGAAACCGAATCAGGCCTATCGCAACCGGGACGATGGCGAGTTGATCGAAACCCGCGATGAGCTCCAGCCCTTCACTGTCAACAATCTCGCCCTGCAGATCCGTTATCGCTTCCAATTCGCGCCGTTGTCGGAACTGTTCATCGTCTACAGTCGCGGCGGTTACCACTTCCGGGAAGAGGACGGGCGCTCGTTGGGCGGATTGTTCGCCGATTCGCCGGATGTCAGGGATGCCGATCAGTTTCTGATCAAAGTGCGCTTCCGTCTCTGAAGCATATTCCGCACACGGTCCGGCGGCATTCTGTCCGATGCTGCGCGATTGCCCCCAATCCGTGTTGAAGCACTGCAAAACGCTGCCTATAATGCGCCGCCTTTTCGGACCGGCCCCCACAAGCGCTGGTGCCTGGGTGAAAAAACGCCACACGTCACCGAGCAGTCGGATCACGCCGTGGCTTTTTTGTTGCGTACAAGAATCGCGGAGCTCCCGGCACTTGGTTTCGATGCTCCGACAGTTCCGGGCGTTACGACGCTGACAGGTGCGGGCCGCAAGGTCCTTCGGGGACTGAACGGAGAGTCTCGTGAGCGACTCAGCGCGAATCGGTAAGCGTCGAGTAGTGCGCTTCGTGATGCTCCAGCTGGCTTGCGTGGTCATTGTGGCCATCGTCGCGGGCACGTGGGCGGGCTGGAATGCGGCGCGATCGGCATTCGTTGGCGGCGTCATCATTGCATCGGGCACCGCAATCTTCGGCTGGATGCTGTTTTCCGAGCGTGCGACGAGCTCACCTGGTGTGACACGCGCGCTGTACGCGGGCGAATTGCTGAAGTGGGTGTGGGTCGTGGGCGCGTTCTGGCTGGCTTTTGCCTACGGCAACTTCCAACCGCTGGCGCTGATCGTCGGTGCCATGGTCGCGCAAGTGGGCTTCTGGATCGGTATTGGCTTCCTGAGGTGAGGGTCGAGCTGATGGCTGCTGAGCATGCGCCCGCGAGCGCGAGCGACTACATCAACCACCATCTGCACTTCCTGACCGTGAAGTTGGGTGAGGGCAGCTTTTGGACGCTCAACCTCGATACAGTCTTGTTCAAGCTCGCGATTGCTGCGCTGTTCGTTTACCTCTTCTTGAAGGTGGCGCGCCGTTCGACCGCCGGTGTTCCGGGCAAATTGCAATGCGCCTTCGAAATGCTGGTCGAATTCGTCGATGACTCGGTCAAAGAGTCCTTCCACGGCCGCAGCAAGTTCATTGCGCCACTCGCGCTGACGATATTCTGTCTCGTGTTCCTGATGAATTTCATGGACATGCTGCCCGTCGACCTGCTGCCCTGGGCGGCTGGCCATGCAGGCGTGCCCTACCTTCGTGTGGTACCCACCGCCGATCTCAATACGACGCTCGGCATCGCGCTGTGCGTGTTCGTTCTGATCCAGTACTACGGCATCAAGCACAAGGGTATCGGGCTGTTCGTGGGTGAGGCCTTCACGGCGCCGTTCCATGCGCATGGCGTCGTGGCAAAGACCCTGCTCGCGCCTGTCAATCTGTTCTTCCGCATCATCGAAGAGCTCGTGCGTCCGGTGTCATTGTCGCTGCGACTCTTCGGCAACATGTATGCGGGCGAGCTCATCTTCATCCTGATTGCGACCATGACGCTGGGCTCGGCCCTGTCGCACGCGATGACGTGGGCGATGCTGCCGCTCCAATTGATCGCCGGCTTCGCCTGGACCGTGTTCCACATTCTCGTGATCACGCTGCAAGCATTCATTTTCATGATGCTGACCATCGTGTACTTCAGCATGGCTGCACAAAAGCATTGATCCACTCACTCGTTCCTTCACCTCACTTTTAGACGTACTCGCACGGAGACCTGTATGGAAAACCTCAATCTAGTTGCCGATGTCATGAGCATGACCGTCATTGCGGCCGGTCTGCTGATTGGCTTGGGTGCCTTGGGCACGGCAATTGGCTTCGCGCTGCTCGGTGGCAAGTTCCTGGAAGGCTCCGCGCGTCAGCCCGAGTTGATGCCGATGCTGCGTACGAACATGTTCGTGATCGCCGGCCTCTTGGACGCCATCCCCATCATCGGCGTCGCCATCGCCCTGCTGCTGATCTTCGCAAATCCGTTCCTGGCGCAGTTGACGGGCGGCTAATGCCGTTCACCCGATCGCAACGCCGGTCTCAAGCACTCGGAGTGCACGCATGAATATCAACATCACGCTCGTCGTCCAGGCACTGGCATTCCTGTCGGTCGCGTGGCTGGTGATGAAGTTCGGTTGGCCTGCCATCCTGGGCGCGATCGAGCAGCGGCAGCAGAAGATTGCAGAAGGACTTGCGGCCGCCGAGCGCGGACAGCGCGACCTGGCAGAAGCCAAGAACGTCGCCGGCGACATCATCAAAGAGGCACGTGAGAAGGCGACCAAGATCATCGATCAGGCGAATCGCCGCCAGAACGAGATGATCGACGAAGCCAAGGGCGCGGCGCAGGCGGAAGGCCAGCGTCTGATCGGCGATGCACGCCAGGAAGTGGCGCTGGAGTCCTCGCGCGTACGTGAACAGTTGCGCCGTGAAGTCGGTACGCTCGCTGTGGCGGGCGCGTCGCAATTGCTCGGTCGCGAGATCGACGCCAAGGCACATGCCGATCTGCTCGAGAAACTTGCGCTCGATATCGAGCGCGGTTGAACCACGTCGGATCTAACTCATGGCAGAAAAAGCCACCATCGCTCGACCCTACGCCAAAGCGGCGTTCGCGTACGCGCAGCAACACAAGGCCCTGCCACGTTGGTCGGAAGCATTGGCGACCGCGAGCGCCGTGGTAGCTGACAGCCGCGTGGCGCCGTTGTTGGGCAACCCGCACGTCACGCCGCAGCAGCTCGTGGGCCTCATCGCCGAGATCGGTGGTGAGCGCATCGACGAGAATGCCCGGCACTTCTTCGAAACCTTGGCGGTGAATCGCCGCTTGAACGTGCTGCCGGACATTGCCGCGATGTTCGAAGTGATGCGCGCCGAAATCGAGAACGTAGCCGATGTCGAGGTGACGTCGGCTGTCGAGCTCAATGAGGCGCAGAAGCAGCGCTTGGGCACTGCCCTGCGCAAGCGGCTGAAGCGCGACGTGCGCCTGCACTGCTCGGTGGATCCCACGTTGATCGGCGGCGCGATCGTGCGCAGCGGCGACATGGTGATCGATGGTTCGTTGAAAGCGCGGCTCGGGCGCCTCTCGCAAGTGATGATGCAGTAGTTCGGGTGTATTCCCGAACTCGTCAGGATTGAATGAACACACACGTCAGCGGGTCAAGCCGCTGCACGACATCGGTGAGGAACGACGGCTATGGCCATCAAGGCAACTGAAATCAGCGATCTGATCAAGTCTCGCATCGAGAAGTTCGCCAGTACGACCGAAGAGCGAAACGTCGGCACCGTAGTGGGCGTGACGGACGGTATCGTGCGGGTTCATGGCCTCGCCGACGCGAAGTACGGCGAAATGTTGGAGTTTCCCGGCGGCAGTTTCGGCCTTGCGCTGAACCTCGAGCAGGATTCCGTCGGCGCCGTCGTGCTCGGCGAATACAAGCACATCATCGAAGGCGACAGCGTACGGACCACCGGTCGCATTCTCGAAGTACCCGTTGGCGAAGGCCTGCTGGGTCGTGTGGTTGACTCGCTCGGCAATCCGATCGACGGGAAGGGTCCGATCAAGGCCGTACGCAATGCGCCCATCGAGCGCGTGGCGCCGGGCGTCATCTTCCGTAAGTCGGTCAGCCAGCCGGTGCAGACTGGCTACAAGGCCGTCGACTCCATGGTGCCGGTCGGCCGTGGTCAGCGCGAACTGATCATCGGTGATCGTCAGACCGGCAAGACGGCACTCGCCATCGATACGATCATCAACCAGAAGTCCAGCGGCATTAAGTGCATCTACGTCGCCATCGGCCAGAAACAGTCCTCGATCGCGAACGTCGTGCGCAAGCTCGAAGAGCACGATGCGATGAAGCATACGATCATCGTGGCGGCCTCCGCCTCAACCCCTGCTTCGATGCAGTACATCGCGCCGTACTCCGGCTGCGCAATGGGCGAGTACTTCATGGATCAGGGCGAAGACGCGCTCATCATCTATGACGATCTCACCAAGCAAGCCTGGGCGTATCGTCAGATCTCGCTGCTCCTGCGTCGCCCCCCCGGTCGCGAGGCCTATCCCGGCGACGTGTTCTATCTCCACTCCCGCTTGCTCGAGCGTTCCGCGCGCGTGAACGAAGAGTATGTCGAGAAGCAGACTCAAGGCCGCGTGAAGGGCAAGACGGGCTCACTGACTGGACTGCCGATCATTGAAACGCAGGCTGGCGACGTGACGGCATTCGTGCCCACGAACGTGATCTCGATCACCGACGGCCAGATCTTCCTCGAAGGTGACCTGTTCAACGCCGGTATTCGTCCCGCAATGAACGCCGGTATCTCGGTGTCGCGCGTGGGTGGTGCCGCACAGACCGGTATCATCAAGAAACTCGGCGGCGGTATTCGCCTGGCGCTCGCGCAGTATCGCGAGCTCGCGGCATTTTCGCAGTTCGCGTCCGACCTCGACGAGGCCACTCGTCGTCAGCTCGAACGCGGCGTGCGCGTGACCGAGCTCATGAAGCAGAAGCAGTACACACCGATGTCGGTCGCCGAGATGGCGTTGTCGATCTATGCCGTGAACAACGGCTACATGGACAAGGTCGATCGCAGCAAGGTCGGTGCCTTCGAAATCGCTTTGCAGGCGTTTGCGAAGACGAACAACAAGGCGTTGCTCGATGGCATCGATGCGAAGCCGGAGCTGTCGAAGGACGTCGAAGCGGGTTTGAAGAAGCTCTGCGACGAGTTCGTGGCGAGCGGAACGTACTGAGGAGAGCGGTCGGCTGGCTTGCTAGCTGGCTGGCCAGAGAACTGATTGGCCAGCGAGCAGGCAGACCAGCAAGCCAGCCAGCGGAGCGAAGTGAACACATGCCCGGCGTAAAAGAGATCCGCATCAAGATTGCGAGCTTCAAGAGCACGCAGAAAATCACCAAGGCCATGCAAATGGTCGCGGCGGGCAAGATGCGCAAGGCTCAGGATCGCATGCGTGCATCGCGTCCGTACGCCGAGAAGATCCGACGCGTGATCGGGCATTTGCGCCTTGCGAATCCCGACTACAAGCATCCGTTCCTGGTGGAGCGTGAGCCCAAGTCAGTTGGGTTCATCGTCATCAGCACGGATCGTGGCCTTGCTGGCGGCCTCAATGTGAATCTGTTCAAGACTACGCTTGCTGCAATCCGCGAATGGAAGGAACGCGGCGCGCAGGTCTCGCTGTGCTTGACCGGGTCGAAGGCTGTGCAGTTCTTCCGCCGATTGGCCGATGTGAAGACATTGGCGACGGTCACTCACCTGGGCGACAGCCCTCATGTGAAGGACCTCATCGGTACCGTGAAGGTCATGCTGGACATGTATCGCGAAGGCAAGATCGATCGTCTGTTCGTCGTCAACAATGTGTTCGTGAACACGATGACGCAGAAGCCGACCGTGCGGCAGCTCCTGCCGGTCGTGACCGAAGACGAAGACCAGCTGCAGAAGTTGTGGGACTACATCTACGAGCCTTCCGCGGCTGAGCTGCTCGATGGCATGGTGATGCGCTACATCGAGGCACAGGTCTATCAGGGCGCGGTGGAGAACGTCGCTTGCGAGATGGCGGCGCGCATGGTGGCGATGAAGAGCGCCACCGATAACGCCGGCAAACTGATCGACGAACTGCAATTGATCTACAACAAGGCACGCCAGGCCGCGATCACGAAAGAGATCAGCGAGATTGTTGGTGGCGCGGCGGCGGTTTGATGCGAGGGGCCTGGGACCTGAGGCATGGGACCTGGGCCAGATGAAAAATTAGTTATTCGAGTATTCGGCGACTTTAAAGGGAGCGTGAGCGGCGTCGGGTTCGGACCTCAGGTCCCAGGCCCCAAGCCCCACGCCCACGAGGTAACGAGCAATGTCCACCGGCAAGATCACTCAAGTCATCGGCGCGGTCATCGACGTGGAGTTTCCACGCGAGCACATTCCGAAGGTGTATGAAGCGTTGAAGCTTCAGGATGTCGATCTCACGCTCGAGGTGCAGCAGCAGCTGGGTGATGGCGTCGTGCGCACGATCGCGATGGGCGCTTCGGAAGGGTTGCGTCGCGGCCTCACCGTGAAGGCGACAGGCGCTCCCATCTCCGTACCGGTGGGCAAAGCAACGCTCGGTCGCATCATGGACGTCCTGGGCGCACCGCAGGACGAGCGCGGTCCGGTGCAAGCCGAAGCCTACCTGCCGATTCACCGTCCGGCGCCGGCATACGACGAACAAGCGGGTGGTCAGGACCTGCTCGAGACGGGCATCAAGGTGATCGATCTGCTCATTCCGTTCGCGAAGGGTGGCAAGATCGGCCTGTTCGGCGGCGCCGGCGTGGGCAAGACCGTGGCCATGCTCGAGCTCATCAACAACATCGCCAAGGCGCACGCCGGTCTGTCCGTATTCGCCGGCGTGGGTGAGCGCACTCGTGAAGGCAACGACTTCTATCACGAGATGTCGGATTCGAAGGTCATCGACCTCGAGAACCTGCCGAACTCGAAAGTGGCGATGGTGTACGGCCAGATGAACGAGCCGCCGGGCAACCGTCTGCGCGTAGCACTCACGGGCCTGACCATGGCCGAGTATTTCCGCGACGAGAAGGATCCGGCAACCGGCAAGGGCCGCGACATGCTGCTCTTCATCGACAACATCTACCGTTACACACTCGCGGGAACAGAAGTGTCCGCGCTGCTCGGCCGCATGCCTTCCGCGGTGGGTTACCAACCGACGCTCGCCGAGGAAATGGGCGTGCTGCAAGAGCGCATCACCTCGACGAAGACGGGCTCGATCACCTCGATTCAGGCCGTGTACGTGCCGGCCGACGACTTGACCGATCCCTCACCTGCCACGACGTTCGCGCACTTGGATGCGACGGTGGTGTTGTCGCGTCAGATCGCATCGCTCGGCATCTACCCAGCCGTGGATCCGCTCGACTCGACCAGTCGTCAGCTCGACCCGCTGGTCATCGGCGAGGAGCACTACAACGTTGCGCGTGGCGTGCAAGCCGTGTTGCAGCGGTTCAAGGAGCTGCAGGACATCATCGCGATTCTCGGCATGGATGAACTGTCCGAAGAAGACAAGCTCACTGTGTTCCGTGCACGCAAAATCCGTAACTTCCTCTCGCAGCCGTTCCACGTCGCTGAAGTGTTCACCGGCAGCCCCGGCAAGTACGTGTCGTTGAAGGATACGATCCGCAGCTTCAAGGGCATCCTGAGCGGCGAATACGATCACCTGCCCGAGCAGGCGTTCTACATGGTCGGCGGCATCGAAGAGGCTGTCGAAAAAGCGAAGACGCTGCAGTAACGGCCCGCGGGTTACGGGCAACAGTACACGGCCAGATGTTGAGCGCTTTGCTTCTGGCCGTCGCCTGTGATCCGTTGACCGTCAGCCGTTTCAACCGCTAGTTGAGTACCCAACGCATGGCCACCCTACACGTCGACATCGTCAGCGCCGAAGGCGAGATCTTCTCGGGCGAGGCCTCGATGGTCTTCGCGCCCGCGCAGATGGGCGAGATCGGCATTGCGCCCCGGCACGCCCCGCTACTGACCACGCTTCGGCCCGGCGAGCTGCGTGTGCAGGTGCCAAACGGCGAAGAGCAGTACTTCTACGTTTCCGGCGGCGCGATCGAGATCCAGCCGCACCTCGTGACCGTACTGGCGGATACCGCCGCACGCGCCAAAGACCTGGATGAAGCGGCGGCCAAGGAAGCGATACAGCGCGCCGAGGAAGCCTTGCGCGATCGCAAGGGCGAGATCGACTCGGCCAAGGCTCAGGCCGAGCTGGCCCGAGCCGCGGCCCAGTTGCGCGCGATTGAGCGGTTGCGGAAACTCAAGCAATAAGGGGACGCGTACAGGCTACGGCTTACGGGTTACGGCCAGAAGGAAGGGCCTGGCGTTCCCGGTCCGCTCCCCGCGGGGATGCACCACAAAGATCTGCGTCGTTTGCCGATCGGGTCGCTTGTTGCCATTCATCTTCAGACGGTAGCCTGCCAGCCCGTAGCCCGTAGCCCGTAGCCCGTAGCCCGTAGCCGCCTATGTCCCTGTCCATCGTCATTCTCGCCGCCGGTCAAGGCAAGCGCATGAAGTCGGACCTGCCGAAGGTGCTGCAGCCTTTGGCGGAGAAGCCCCTGTTGAAGCATGTACTGGACACCGCGGCGACACTGGGCGCGACGCAAACGGTGGTGGTTTACGGGCACGGCGGAGATCGGGTTCCAGAAACCCTGGCGAACGAAAATGTGGAGTGGGTGCTGCAGGCCGAGCAACTCGGCACGGGTCATGCCGTGGCGCAGGCCATGCCGGCCGTCAACGATGCCCAGCAAGTGCTCGTGCTCTTCGGGGATGTCCCTCTCGTTCGCGCTGACACACTGAAGCAGCTGGTTGACGCCTGTCGTCCCAACTCGATCAGCCTGCTCACCGTGAAGCTTGCAGACGCGACCGGCTACGGTCGAATCATCCGCGACAATGCGGGCAACGTCGTCCGCATCGTCGAACACAGAGATGCCAACACGAAAGAGCGCGCCATCAATGAAGCGAACACGGGCGTGCTGGTTGCCCCTGCAAAAAAACTGCGTGAATGGTTGGCAGCGCTCAAGAACGACAATGCTCAAGGTGAATATTATTTAACCGACACGATCGTGATGGCCGTGCGTGACGGGCTCAAGGTGGAGGCTGTGATCGCCCCGACCGAGACGGAGGTCCTGGGTGTGAACGACAAAGTCCAGCTCGCCCAGCTCGAAGCCGCCCTGCGGCAGCAGCGGGCGACGCATCTGATGGTGCAAGGCGCCACGATTGCAGACCCGGCGCGCATCGACATTCGCGGTGACGTGCTTCTCGGGCGCGATGTGTTCATCGACGTGAACGCCGTCCTGGTCGGCCGGGTGAAATTGGGCGATCGCGTCCGCATTGGCCCCAACTGTTATCTCCGCAATTGCGACATCGAGTCGGACACCGAGCTCTTACCGAACTGCGTGATCGACAACGCCCGCATCGGGGCACGTTGCCAGGTCGGTCCATTCGCCCGTATCCGACCCGAGACCGTCCTGCACGAGGACGTACACATCGGCAACTTCGTCGAAGTGAAGAAGAGCGAGTTGCGCGCGGGGGCGAAGGCGAACCACCTGACCTATCTCGGTGATACCACCGTAGGCGCCAAAGCCAACGTCGGTGCGGGGACAGTGACCTGTAACTACGACGGCGCCAACAAATGGCGTACCGAGATCGGAGCCGGCGCGTTCATCGGCTCGGGCTCCATGTTGGTGGCACCCGTGAAGATCGGGGATCAGGCCACCATCGGCGCGGGGTCGACCATCACCCGTGACGCACCAGCGGACAAGCTGACCGTGGAGCGTTCGCGGCAGGTGACGGTGGACGGTTGGCAGCGGCCGAAGAAACAAAGCCCGAAGTAGCGGCACGGGCTCGCACCGAGGCCGAGCTATCAACCTGTGACGGCCCTCGAAAACCCGCCCCCACCCCTTCTGTACAATCCCCCGCCTGGCCGCAAAACGTTAAATCGGGCGGTGCCGGAACACCTGCCCAAACCGTAGACGTTCTGACTCAGCTCGAGCAACCAAGGTACTGACAGCATGTGCGGAATCGTAGGCGCCGTGGCGGCGCGCGACATCGTCCCGGTCCTCATCGAAGGGCTGCGTCGCCTGGAATATCGCGGCTACGACTCGGCCGGTGTCGCGGTGCTGAACGGCACGGCCCACCTGAAGCGACTGCGGACGGTCGGCAAGGTTCGCTCGCTGCAGGAAGCTCTGGAGCTCGATCCTACGCACGGTACGCTCGGCATTGCGCACACGCGCTGGGCGACTCACGGCGTGCCTTCGGAGCGCAACGCTCACCCGCACATCTCGCGCGACGGCATCGCCATCGTGCACAACGGCATCATCGAGAACCATGAAGAGCTGCGCGAAGAACTGCTGAGCCACGGCTATCAGTTCAGCTCCGAAACCGATACCGAAGTCATCGCGCATCGCATCCACTACCACAAGCAGAGGCTGCGCGATTTATTCCGCGCCGTGAGAGCCACGGTTTCCGAGCTGGAAGGTGCGTACGCGCTGGCGGTCGTTGCCGAAGATCAACCCGACTGCATCGTCCTTGCGCGTGCGGGCTGCCCCGTCGTCATCGGCGTGGGCAAGAACGAGCACTTCGTGGCATCGGATGTGTCGGCACTGCTGCCCGTCACGCGGAATTTCATCTTCCTGGAAGAGGGCGACGTCGCTGAGATACGGCGCGAAGGCGTGCGCATTCTCGACAAGGAGGGCAACTCGGCCGTGCGCCCCGTGCGGGAGAGTTCCTTGTCCTCCGATGCCGCGGAGAAAGGCGATTACGCGCACTACATGCTCAAGGAAATCTACGAGCAACCGCGTGCCATCGCGCAAACGCTCGAAGAGCGCGTCGCTGGCGGGAAGTTGCTCGAAGCGGCCTTCGGACCTGCAGCCACGGAAGTGTTCCGTCGTACGCAAGCGGTGCGCATCATCGCGTGCGGCACGAGCTATCACGCCGCCTCCGTCGCGAAATACTACGTCGAGCAGATCGCACGTCTGCCCTGCTGGGTCGAGATCGCCAGCGAGTATCGCTACCGCAATCCGGTCGTGCCGCCGAACACGTTGTTCGTAACGATCTCGCAATCGGGAGAGACGGCGGACACGTTGGCCGCGCTGCGCATGGCGAAGCAGTCGGGATATCTATCCACGCTGGCCATCTGCAACGTGCCGGAAAGCTCACTGGTCCGCGAGTCCGAACTCGTGCTGTTGACGCGAGCCGGGCCGGAGATCGGTGTCGCATCGACCAAGGCGTTCACGACGCAGCTGGCAGGTCTGGGAATGCTCGTCGTCGCGTTGGCCAAGTTCAACGGCACCGATGCCGAGCGCGAGCGCGGGCTCGTGCAGCGGTTGATCGAGATCCCTGGCCTCGTCGAGAAGACGCTGCAACTCGACGGCACGATTCGTGAGCTGGCGAAGCGCTTTGCGGACAAGCGGCACGCCTTGTTCCTGGGTCGTGGTCAGATGCATCCAATCGCGATGGAAGGCGCGCTGAAGCTCAAAGAGATTTCCTACATCCACGCCGAAGCCTATCCCGCCGGCGAGCTCAAACATGGTCCGCTGGCGCTCGTCGACGCGGACATGCCGGTGATCGCGGTCGCGCCCAACAACGATCTGTTGGAGAAGCTCAAGTCGAATCTGCAGGAAGTGCGCGCCCGCGGCGGCGAGCTCTACGTATTCGCGGATCCGGATGCGGGCTTCCAATCCTCCGAAGGCGTCACCGTCATTACGATGCCGCGCCATGTGAGCCACTTCCAGGCCCCGGCGGTCTACACGGTTCCACTGCAACTGCTGGCGTACCACTGCGCGATCTTGAAGGGGACGGATGTCGATCAACCGCGCAACCTGGCGAAGTCGGTGACGGTCGAATAGGCGCTTCGCTACTGCCCACTCCTCTCGACCGTCGGTCGACACCTGAGCGACCGACACTCCGCTCGATCATCGATGGCAGCTCCAACTCGGCAACGTCGCTGCGTTGAGAGACAGCAACACGATCTGCCGAAAACCTGTACCGAAATCTACTTCACCCGTCGTCGATACAGGGCGCACGTGCCAGTTTTTCGCGCCAAGAGCCGGTGGATTCGAGGTTGGCATTCTCCTTGCTTGAACGAGTAGCATGCGCCCACTTCTTCTCCCTCGAGAGTTGCCATGCAGATTGCTCAAGACACCGTGGTCGCGATTCGCTACACCCTGAAAAACGACGCTGGCGAGACGCTCGATGCGTCGAGCGATGGCGAACCGCTCACCTATCTGCATGGCAACGGCAACCTCGTTCCAGGCCTGGAGCGTGCACTAGAAGGGAAGAAAGTGGGCGACAAGTTGTCCATTGCGGTGCCTGCAGCCGATGCCTATGGCGAACTGGATGGCGATCTCATCCAGGACGTGCCGCGCACCGCATTCCGCGGCATCGACGACATCCAGATCGGCATGCAGTTTCAAGCGCAATCCAATCACGGTCCGCGCTCGGTCGTGGTCACGAAGGTGACACCCGAGGTGATTACCGTGGATGGCAATCACCCGCTTGCGGGACAGAATCTGAACTTTGAAGTCGAGATCGCGGATATTCGGACAGCGACACGTGAAGAGCTCGAGCATGGCCATGTGCACGGACCCGGTGGGCACCACCATGGCTGATGCGGTGCGGAACCCGACTCACACGCACAGGTTGTCTTGCAGTTCGGCGCTGACCGCCGCCTGTTATCGCCAGGGCTCACTTTCATCGTTTCGATTTGCTTGGCACAACCGCGGTGCGAACACGGCACCACGACGACGATGAGTTCCACTGTTGATGACTAGGGAGACCTCGATGGATCTCAACTCTGCGGGTAACTCACCAAAGCGCGCACGCTCGAAGGCAAAGGCCGCTTCCGGCGACGCGACGACGACTCCGAAAGCGGCCGCGCCGCGCGCGCGCAAAGCAAAGTCTGCTCCAGCAGACCCCATCATCGAAGTGACTTCCATCACGGCAATCGCCATGCCGGATGATGACGAGTTGCTGGGAATGATCGCGACCGCGGCCTACTACATCGCCGAACAGCGGAATTTCGCACCGGGGCACGAGCTGGAAGATTGGCTTGCGGCCGAACGGCAGATTCGAACGATTCATACGTAGCCTCCGACGTACTGACGTTCCCGCTCACGGATGAAGCCGCCGCCCACGGCGGTGTGTAGGTTTTCTCCGCTCAGAACACTCGTCGCGCTGCAGCGTTATAGACCTAAGAGGGCCTTAGGAATTGGCCTGAGGGATGTGCGCTTATGGCGAGTGTCATGAATGAATCGTTGTCTCGTGCCGCAGCACCGCAGGCGCTGCTCAGTTACACGCACCTTGTCTATGCGTTGCACGCTGTCAGTGTGTTGGTCGGCGTATTCACCGCTGCGGGGGTGCTCACCAGCTTCTTGTTCGGAATCCCTTCCATCATCGGCGTGGTGCTGAATTACGCGCGCCGACGCGAAGCGCAAGGCACGTGGCTGGAATCCCATTTTCGCTGGCAGATCCGCACCTTCTGGGTTGCCGCGGCCATTGGGTTGCTCAGCTTCATCGTTTCCGCGCCCCTGATGCTGGTATTGATCGGGTTCGTGCTCTGGTGGGCCCTCGTGACCCTCACCGGAATGTGGGTGTTCTATCGCGTCGTACGTGGCTGGCTACGACTTCGTGATGGGCGCGAGATGTACGCGGACTGAGGGGCCGTCGACTCAGGAGGGCTGGCCGGCGAGCTGGCTTGCTGGCCAGAAGGTTCTGTCAGGCCTCTGGCCAGCCGATCAGCACGCTAGCAAGCGCAATACCACGATCTCACATCAGCTGTTACACGCCACTAGTGAGAAAGGGCTACGGGCCACGGGCTACAGGCTACAGCCAGAGAGGAACCCTTTCATCCCTCGGGGTCGTGCGCGTCTTCGCCGCGACCCCGAAGGGATGAAAGCGCGGTAGCGCCTCTGACCAACCGCCAACCGCTAACCGCCAACCGCTTCTTTCATATTAGGTGGCCACGGCAGGCTGCATCGCATGATCCAGCACGCCACGTCGCAATCCCCGATTGACTGCACTCAGTACGGCCAGCAAGGACGCAGTCACGATGCTCTCGTGAATGCCTGCGCCCCACAGCGTAATGCGCGACGGCGTCGCGATCTCGACGAAGGCGACCGCTCGAGCGTCACTGCCTCGACCGATCGAGTGTTCCTCGTAGCTCAGCACATCGAAGTCGAGTGCGAGGGCATGCACCATTGCATCGATCGGACCGTTGCCCTCGCCATGCAGTACGGCGAGCTGGCCGTCGCAGCGCACGCGCAAGGTCAGTTGCTCGACACCGGCTTTCTCCTTCGACGTGGAGAGCTGGTGCGATTGATAGGCGTAGGTGCCTTCCGAATACTCGCGGTGAAATAAAGCCCAGATATCCCCGGCGGCCACCTCTTTGCCGGTCGTGTCCGTCAGCGCCTGGACCACCTGGCTGAACTCGATCTGTAGCCGTCGCGGCAATGTGAGCTCGTACTCGCGCTCCAGCAACCAGGCGATGCCGCCTTTGCCCGACTGACTGTTGACGCGAATGATCGACTCATAGCTGCGGCCGAGATCGCGCGGATCGATCGGCAAATACGGCACTTCCCACGCATCACCGTCGCGGCGCGCGGCAAAGCCTTTCTTGATCGCATCCTGATGCGAGCCGGAAAACGCGGTGAACACGAGATCGCCCACATAGGGATGGCGCGGATGGATCGGCAACTGATTGCAGTGCTCCACCAGGCGTGCAGCCTCGTTGATGTGCGAGAAATCCAGCTCGGGATTCACCCCCTGCGTGTAGAGGTTGAGCGCCAACGTGACGACGTCCACGTTGCCAGTCCGCTCACCATTGCCGAATAGCGTGCCTTCAACCCGGTCGGCACCCGCCATCACCGCAAGCTCCGCTGCAGCGACGGCCGTTCCGCGATCGTTGTGCGGATGGACCGACAGCACGATCGCATCGCGCCGGCTGAACTGCCGTCCGAACCATTCGATCTGATCGGCGTACACGTTCGGTGTCGCCATCTCCACGGTCGCAGGCAGGTTCAAGATGACTTTGTTGGCGGTGAACGGTTGCCAGACATCCACCACCCGTTCGCAGATCTCCACGGCATAGTCCAACTCGGTACCCGTAAAACTCTCGGGGCTGTACTGGAACACCCAATCCGTATCGGGCTGCGCCGCGGCTTGGGCAACGACGGCGCGTGCACCCTCCACTGCAATCTGCGTGATGCCCGCGCGATCCAGGCCGAACACCACCCGCCGTTGCAGGATGGAGGTCGAGTTGTAGAGATGCACGATGGCGCGGCGCGCCCCGCGTAACGCCTCGAACGTCCGTGCGATCAGCTCGGCGCGTGCCTGGGTCAGCACCTGAATCGTGACGTCCTCGGGAATGAGATCCTTCTCGATGAGCACGCGGATGAAATCGAAATCGGTTTGCGAGGCGGCGGGGAATCCCACCTCGATCTCCTTGAATCCCGTGCGCACGAGCAGGTCGAACATGCGCCGCTTGCGGTCGACATCCATGGGCTCGATCAGCGCCTGATTGCCATCACGCAGGTCGACGCTGCACCAGGTCGGCGCACGCGCGATGGTCTGATCGGGCCAGCGGCGGTCGCGCAACTCGATCGGCTTGAATGGACGGTACTTGTTCCCGGGAATCATCGATGGCTCCTCTTCCTTACGACCGGTGGCCTACGCACCAGCGGGCCGCGCTCAATGCACGGCGACTCGAAACAATGGGTGAATTTCGTGCCAGTCTTGCTGGCAGGGAGAGGAGTGTTGCGCCTAGCGGCGCAGGTGCAGGCGCGCACCCAGCAACACGCCGCCACGAACGGGCAGGGCAGATATTTGCTGGTGAATGCGCATGCGGCCGAATCTAGCAGCCCGTCTTGGCGGACCGCAAGCGGCTGATGCGCGTGTCGACGTCCAAGGAACGCCTGCCCGGCCTCGGGCGCTTGAGATGAGATGGACTACCGGAGGGCATGGGTCATGCGGCCGATCACCAGCACGTTGATGCTGATTGCCGCCGTTGCAGTCAGCGCGCAATCCAACCTCAACATCGTCTGGCGCGAAGTGGCCCAGGCCCATTCGAACGCGGCCGGGGCGAGCCCGACAGTGCAACCGCTAGCCGCAGCGTCCGTACCCGCACCGGCGACTGTCAAAGTCGACCGTCTGGTCGTTTCGCCTGCGATCGTCAGCGGTACTGTCGGCAAGACCGTCTGCATCAGCCAGCTGGATATCGCGGCCTACACCGAGTCCGGCCAACGTGCGCAAGGAGTGCCCGTGAGCGTCGACATGCAACAGGATCATCTGCGCAAGCTGACCTTCACACCCAGGGCCAGGGACCTGTGCTTCCGGCCGCAACAGGCGGGTGAGTACATCATTCGCCTGAGCAGCAAGGTGCCGGCAGCCGACGGGACGCTACGCGGCGCGCAAGTGTTCGTGCGGGTCAGTTAGTGGCGTGTAACAGCTGATTCGATACCGAGGCTTGCGCGTGCCGGCTTGCTGTTCGAAGCCCTGGCAGAACCTTCTGGCCAACAAGCCAGCTCGCCGGCCGGCCGCTCACCCTGACGGACAATCAGTTGTTACAGCCCACTAGATCCACATTGCGCAACATGGCGTCCTATTTCACGCCAATTTAACGCTCGGATTGATCGCCCTGTCACAGACGAGGGATTGAATAGCGCCGTTCTCGAATTGTTCTCACCAAGGGAGATCGTCATGAGATCGGCACTACGTTCGTCCGCTATCGAGATCCTGATGTTGGTGTTGTTCATCGCCTGGGGGGCGATCTTCAGCGCGAGCCTGCTGAATCCCGGCGTTGCTTCATTCGAGGGCCGTGCGGCTGCATCGAGCGAAGCAATTGATGCACACAGTGTCTGATCGGGGTCGGCACATGTCCAACACGCCAATCGTCGCGTGGGGTCGCCGCGCAGCTGCGGGGCTCATAGACGGCTGCACTGGAGCAATCCATCGCACCGCTCTGCGCCCCGTGGTTGCACGGCGCTGGCTCGATGTCGCCATCCGCGCGGCGGCACCGACCGCTCAATCCTCGGCTCACACGCATGCGCGATGCTGGAGTTCCAACGCGTCGCGCATGCTGCACGCTTGACGGCTTACAGACCGGATAGCGGATCCGCGGGATAGAGCATGCCGGCATCACGCAGCTTGCGCAGGATCAGCTCGGCCGCGTCCTCGGAAGACAGCTCGCGCGTCTCGAGGTGGACCTCCGGGTTCTCCGGCTCTTCATACGGCGAGTTGATGCCGGTGAAGTGCTTGATCTCGCCGCGCCGCGCCTTCTTGTAGAGACCCTTCGGATCGCGCTTCTCGGCTTCTTCGATTGGCGTATCGACGAACACTTCGAAGAACTCGCCAGGCTGCAGCAGCTCGCGCGCCAGCCGCCGCTCCGAACGGAACGGCGAGATGAAGGACACGAGGACGATCAGTCCCGCATCGACCATCAGCTTCGTCACTTCCGCCACGCGGCGAATATTCTCGACGCGATCGACGTCGCTGAATCCCAGATCCTTGTTCAGACCATGGCGCACGTTGTCGCCATCCAGGATGTACGTGTGACGGCCGAGCGCATGTAGTCGCTTCTCCACGAGGTTCGCGATCGTCGACTTGCCCGACCCCGACAAGCCGGTAAACCAGAGCACACACGCACGCTGCCCCTTCTGTGCCGCGCGGGCGTGCTTGTTCACATCCAACGCCTGCCAATGGATGTTCTCCGAGCGGCGCAGCGCGAAATTCAGCAGGCCGGCGCCGACGGTGTCGTTCGTGATCTTGTCGATCAGGATGAAGCCGCCGGTGTCGCGATTTTCCGTGTAGGCGTCGAACGCGATTGCGCGGTCGAGGCTGATGTTGCAAACACCGATCTCGTTCAGCTCGAGCTGCTTTGCAGCGAGCTGTTCCAGGGTGTTGACGTTCACCTTGTGCTTCGGGTGCGTGATGCTGCCGGTCACCGTACGCGTACCCATCTTCATGAGGTACGGACGGCCGGGAAGCATGGGCTCGTCATGCATCCAGATCAGGGTGGCTTGGAACTGATCGGCCACGCTCGCGGGAGCGTTGGCGCTCACGAGCAGATCGCCGCGACTCACGTCCACTTCGTCCGTGAGGGTGATCGTGACGGACTGGCCCGCGACCGCCTGTTCCAAGTCGCCATCGAACGTCACGATGCGTGCAACGTGGCTTTCGCGGCCCGACGGGAGCACGCGCAATCGGTCGCCAACCTTGACACTGCCGCCGGCAATCGTCCCGGCAAATCCACGGAAATTCTGGTGCGGACGATTCACCCACTGCACGGGCAAGCGGAAGGGTCGGTGCTGGATGTCATCCTCGACCTCCACGCTTTCCAGATACTCCATCAGGGTCGGACCCGAGTACCACGGCGTGTTCTTGCTCAGCTCCGTCATGTTGTCGCCCTTGAACGCCGACAGCGGAATGGCCGTGATGTCGTTCAAGCCGATCTGCGCCGCGAAATCGCGGTACTCACCCAGGATCGTGTCGAACACCTCCTGCGAGAAACCCACGAGATCCATCTTGTTGATGGCAAGCACGATGTGACGAATTCCGAGGAGCGACACGATGTAGCTATGACGCCGCGTCTGAGTCAGCACGCCCTTGCGCGCATCGATCATCACGACGGCGACATCGGCGGTCGATGCGCCCGTCACCATGTTGCGCGTGTACTGCTCATGTCCCGGCGTGTCCGCGACGATGAACTTGCGTTTGTCGGTGGAGAAGAAGCGATACGCAACGTCGATCGTGATGCCTTGCTCGCGCTCGGCGGCAAGACCGTCGACGAGCAATGCAAAGTCGAGCTGGTCGCCCTGCGTGCCGATCTTCTTCGAGTCGGCCTCGAGGGCTGCAAGCTGGTCCTCGAACAGGAGCTTCGATTCGTACAGCAAGCGGCCGATCAACGTCGACTTGCCGTCGTCGACACTGCCGCACGTGATGAATCGCAGCAGGCTCTTGTGCTCGTGCGAGCGCAGGTAGGCCGCGATGTCGGTGGAGATCAGGTCTGACTTGTGTGCCATAGGGGAAAGCGGTTAGCGGTTGGCGGTTGGCGGTTGGTGCGGAGGGAGCGTCCGGGCGGTTCTGTTCTGTCCAACCGCCAACCGCTAACCGCCAACCGCCTCTTCAGAAGTAGCCTTCCTGCTTCTTCTTCTCCATCGATGCCGCGCTGTCGTGATCGATCACTCGGCCTTGGCGTTCGGAGCTGGTCGTGAGGAGCATTTCCTGGATGATCTCGGGCAACGTGGCGGCGCGGCTTTCGACCGCGCCGGTCAACGGATAGCACCCGAGCGTGCGGAAGCGCACCCACTTCTCTTCGATCTTGTCCTTCGACGTGAGCGGCATGCGGTCGTCATCGACCATGATCAACGTGCCGTCGCGTTCGACCACGGGACGCGGCTTCGCGAAGTACAGCGGCACGATGGGAATGTTCTGCAGATAGATGTACTGCCAGATATCGAGCTCGGTCCAGTTCGAGATCGGGAACACACGCAGGCTCTCGCCCTTGTTCTTGCGTGCGTTGTACAAGCGCCAAAGCTCGGGGCGCTGACGCTTCGGATCCCAGCGGTGCTGGGCACTGCGGAACGAGAAGACGCGCTCTTTCGCACGCGACTTTTCTTCATCGCGACGCGCGCCGCCGAAGGCGGCATCGAAGCCGTGCTTGTCGAGCGCCTGCTTCAGCGACTGCGTCTTCATGACATCCGTATGAATCGCGGAGCCGTGCGTGAACGGACCGATGCCCTGTTTCACGCCTTCCTCGTTGATGTGCACGATCATGTCCCAGCCGAGCTTCTGCGCCATGTCATCGCGGAACTGGATCATCTCGCGGAATTTCCACGTGGTGTCCACGTGCATGAGCGGGAAGGGCGGCTTCGCGGGATAGAAGGCCTTCTGCGCCAGATGCAGCATCACGGAGCTGTCCTTGCCGATGGAGTACAGCATCACCGGATGCTCACACTCGGCGACGACCTCGCGCATGATGTGGATGCTTTCCGCCTCCAGGCGCGCCAGGTGAGTCAGTCGAACGGCATCTAATGGCATTGCAGCAGTTCGTATACGTGGGGGTCGGCATTGTCACCTAGTTGTTACGCAGCCGATATCGCGTCTGGTTCTCTGACGAGCACCGTTGGTTCTTACTAATAGAGCGCGTGATCGATTACGGCGACCAGCAGAACCATCAAACACAGCAGGAGGGAATGCCGGTGAACTCAGCACACTACGCCCAGTCGAACGGACGCCGACTGGTTCAGATGCTGCAGCGACCCGGGTGCAACGAGTGCCGTATACAGTTCGTGACGATTCATTACGCCCTACACTCGGGTGCCGTCGTAGCGTGGGTTTCGCGTTCACTGATGAGCGTATCGATGAGAGTTCGTAACACCTTCTTGCCGACCGACCGACCGCGCCTGGCGATGATTCTGTGCGTCACTGCGCTGCAGGCCTGCGCCGTGGGCCCTGAATACCGTGAGCCCGACGCCTCGCCGCCGCAGGCATGGCACGCGCTGGCGCAGTCCGGGGCCGTCACGCTCGATCCGCAAGCCACGGCCGACGCCGAGTGGTGGGGTGCATTCAACGACCCGCTGCTGACTCGTCTGATCGAGCGCGCGCTGCAATCCAACCGTGATGTCGATCAAGCGTTGGCGCGCGTGCGGGAGGCGCGGGCCCGCCAGCGCATCGCGACGGCCGACTTCTTTCCGCGGGTGGCAGGATCCGCCACCGCGTCTCATTCGGAAGGCGGCAGCAACGGCGGCACATTCACCGCCTCCGGCGACCGTGACATCTACGACGCGGGTCTCGATGCGTCGTGGGAGCTGGACCTCTTCGGCGGCATCCGGCGCGGCCGCGAGGCAGCGACGGCTCAGCTCCAGGCCACGCAAGCCGATCTCAGCGACGTTTTGATCACACTGCTCGGCGACGTCGCACTGAACTACACGAACTACCGGACAGCTCAGGCGCGCATTGCCTTCGCGCAGCGCAATCTGGAGAGTCTGTCCGAGGTCTATGACATGACTCGCTGGCGCGCAGAAGCTGGCTTGAGCGCGGCCTTGGATGTGGAGCAGGCGCGCACGAGTCTGGAGCAGACCCGCGCCCAGATTCCTTCGCTGGAGGCAAACCTCGCTGCCTTCGCGAACCGGCTCGCCGTGCTCCTGGGCGAACCTCCCGGTGCCCTGGCTGCTGAACTGGATGCGGTGCAACCCATCCCCGTCGCGCCCACGAGTCTCGTGACCGATTTGCCCGCAAACGTCTTGCGTCAGCGACCGGATGTGCGCCGGGCCGAACGCCAACTGGCCGCACAAAGCGCAGAGATCGGCGTGGCGACAGCGGCCTTGTACCCCAGCCTGACCTTGAGTGGTTCGATCGGCGTTCAGGCAACCGCGCTACATGATCTGTCGAGTGCCGATGCGGCGAAGTCAGCCGGCATCGGTCTCAACATCCCCCTATTCAGTGGCGATGCGCTGCGACAGAACGTGAAGGTGCAGAACGCCGTGTTCGATGAACTGCTGGGTGCCTATCGATCCACCTTGCTGCTCGCGCTGGAGGAAACCGATAACGCGTTCACGGCGTGGCTCACCGAGCGCCGCCGCTATCAATCCCTCGTGGCAGCGGTCGACAGCTCGCGGCGCGCAACGGAGCTTGCCATCCTGCAGTACAACTCGGGCTTGGTGGACTTCGAAGCCGTGCTGAGTGCGCAGCGCTCGCAGATCTCGCTCGAGGATCAACTCGCGCTGAGTGAAGGCGATCTCACGGGAAACACGATCCGCTTGTACAAAGCCTTGGGGGGCGGCGCGAATCGCCTGCCCGCACTGCTAACGTCCTCTCGTTGAACCCTCCTCTATGAAGAACCCCGAACACGCAACCGCTGCCGACGTGCAACGTGCACTGGGTACGGCAACGCCACGGCGCACGGTGTGGCGCAGCCGGCGGAAATGGATTGCGCTGGCCCTGCTCGCCGCGCTGCTCGCGTATGGGTTCTTCGCGCGCAATGCCGCCGAGAAAGTGACTTACAGCACCGAGCCGGTGACTCGCGGCGACCTGACCGTCACCGTCACGGCGACCGGCACACTGCAACCGACCAACCAGGTGGACATCGGCAGCGAGCTGTCCGGCACCGTGCGCGAGGTGTTCGCGGACTACAACGATCAGGTGAAGAAGGACGCGGTGCTCGCCAAGTTGGACACCACGCGCCTCGAGGCGCAGGTGCTGCAAGCCCAGAACGCGCTTGCGTCCGCTGAAGCCAACATCGTCCAGAGCGAGGCCGATCTGCGTGAAGCCAAGGCCAATCTTGCACGGCTACACAAGGTGCGTGAGCTCAGCGGCAACAGGATTCCCTCGCAACAGGATCTCGACGTTGCCGAAGCCACCGCAGCGCGAGCCGATGCACAGCTGCGCGCATCGAAAGCCTCGGCAGCACAGGCAAAGGCCACGTTGAACGTCGTGCAAACCGACTTGAGCAAAGCGGCGATTCGCTCGCCGATCAATGGCGTCGTGCTGGTGCGCTCGGTGGACCCGGGGCAGACCGTCGCCGCGTCGCTGCAAGCGCCCGTGCTGTTCACGCTTGCAGAAGACTTGAAGCGCATGGAGCTGCACGTCGATGTCGACGAAGCCGATGTGGGCAAGGTGCACGAGGACCAACCTGCAACGTTTACGGTGGACGCCTATCCCGATCGTGTCTTCCGTGCCCGCATCAAGGAAGTGCGCTATGCGGCGGCGACCCAAAAGTCCACGGGCACGGGAACGTCGGCTTCCAGCCCGACATCCACTACGACGGGCGTTGTGACCTACGAAACAGTGCTCGAAGTCGACAACTCCGACCTGCTGCTGCGTCCACGCATGACGGCGACCGCAGCCATCAGGGTGCAGCAGGTCAAGGACGCCGTGTTGATCCCGAATGCAGCGCTGCGCTTCTCGCCGCCCACCGATGAGAAGCAACAGGGCCGGCCGGGCGCGAACAACAACCGCAGCGGCATCATGGGTGCACTCATGCCGCGCATGCGCATGCGCGGGCAGGGCGGCAATGCCGGCGGGTCGAAGCGCGAAACGCGCGTCTGGACGCTGCAGGACGGCAAGCCGCAGCCCCTCACCGTGCGCATCGGCGCGAGCGATGGTCGCAACACACAAGTGCTCGACAGCACGGTGCAACCCGGAACCGAGCTGCTCGTCGACGCCGAGAAACCTGCGGATGCACGCTGAGACGCGACTCGTCTTTGCCGATGACGAGCCGCGAGAGACGGTGATCGAGCTCGCGGGCGTAACCAAGATCTACGGTGAAGGCGATGCCACCGTGCGTGCGCTGGGTGGCGTCGATCTGCACATCGGTCGCGGCGAGTTCATGGCTGTCATGGGTCCCAGTGGCTCGGGCAAGTCGACGGCGATGAACATTCTGGGTTGCCTGGATACCCCCACGAGCGGCCGCTATCGCTTCCTCGGTACTGAAGTCGGTCCGTTGGATTCGGATCAGCGCGCGCTTCTGCGGCGCAACTATCTCGGCTTCATCTTCCAAGGCTTCAATCTGTTGAGCCGCACATCCGCGCTCGAGAACGTCGAGTTGCCGATGGTCTATCGTCGCTACAGTGCGGAGGAGCGGCACGAGCGTGCACGACGAGCGTTGCGCGAAGTCGGTCTATCCGGACGCGAGCGACACAAGCCGAACGAGCTCTCCGGTGGCCAACAGCAGCGCGTCGCCATCGCGCGTGCGATCGTGACCGAGCCGCAGGTGTTGTTCGCCGATGAGCCCACGGGCAATCTCGACACGGCGACCACTCGCGAAATCATGCAGCTCCTGGCGCGTCTCAACCAGGAGCGCGGCATCACCATCGTCATGGTGACGCACGAGCCGGACGTCGCCGCCTGGACGCATCGCATCGTGCGCTTTCGCGACGGCCTCATCGAGAGCGACGAACCCAACACGCCCACGGTCGAGTAGCAGTCATGTTCCCCAACGCCATCCTGCTTGCGCTGCGCGAGATCCGTCGCAACGTGCTGCGCTCTGCATTGACGATCCTGGGCATCGTCATCGGCGTGGCAGCCGTGATCACGATGGTGACGATCGGCGAGGGTGCCACTGCACAGGTGCAGGCCGAGATCGGCAAGCTCGGCACCAATCTGCTGCAGGTGTTTCCGGGGCAGGGTTTTCGCGGTGGCGGTGCCCGCCAGATGTCCAAACGCTTCGAGGTCGACGATGCGGCTGCGATCGCCACGCTGCCTGGCGTAGGCGCGGTCGCTCCAACGGCACAGAGCAACACGCAAGCGATTTACGGCAACTCGAACTGGGGCACACAGATCACGGGCTCGACCGACCAGTTCCTGCGCGTGCGCGATTGGCAGTTGTCCTCCGGCCGGAACTTCACGGAGTCGGAGCTGCGCAGCGGTGCGGCCGTGTGCATCCTCGGTGCCACGGTCCGGAAGGAACTCTTCGGTGGACAGGACCCGGTGGATTCTTCCGTTCGCCTGCAGAAGCTCTCCTGCAAGGTGATTGGCGTGCTCAATCAGAAAGGTCAGTCGAGCTTCGGCCAGGATCAGGACGATGTCGTGTTGATGCCGCTGCGTGCCGTCCAGCGGCGCATCAATGGCAACACGGATGTCTACACCCTGCTCGTGTCAGCCCGCGAAGGGGTCGAAACCAAACGGGTGCAGCAGAGCATCGAGTTGCTGATGCGCGAACGACGCCGCATTCGCTTCGGTGCCGACGATGACTTCACCGTCATGGACATGAAGGAAGTCGCCAGCACGATGACGAGCACGACGAAGGTGCTCACGGGCCTGCTCGGCGCCGTGGCCGCCGTGAGCCTGATCGTCGGCGGCGTCGGCATCATGAACATCATGCTCGTGTCGGTCACGGAGCGGACGCGCGAGATCGGTACTCGCCTGGCGGTCGGTGCAATGGCGGGCGATGTGCTGCTGCAATTTCTCGTCGAGGCCGTCGTGCTCGCACTGCTGGGCGGCACGATCGGCATCATCCTGGGCTTATCGGCCGCGGCGTTTGCAACGCGCGGCTTCGGCGTGCCCTTCGTCTTCAACGGCGGGATCGTGATCCTCGCGTTCGTCTTTTCGGCTGCGGTCGGCATCGCCTTCGGTTACTTCCCGGCGCAGCGCGCAGCGCAGCTGGATCCGATCGAGGCGTTGCGGCACGAGTGATTCGCGGCAGGCAACGGTCGACAGCCAACGGGTAACGGCCAGAAGGATCCGATTCTGGCCGTTGACCGTGAGCCGTTTACCGTTGGCCGTTACCGCGAGCTTGTACGAAAGAAGCGATTATCAGTCTAGGATCCGCGCTGCGAGGCATCCGGGAATTTCGAGAGCACGGTGTCGACGATCTCAGCGGCTTCCTTGGGCGTGATCTCTTCCGCACCGAAAGCTGCATCGGTCGAGCCGTGCCAGATCTCCGCATGCTTCGCCGCATCGATCACATTGATCGAGAACTCGCCGTCATGGCGATCGCGTTTGCCGACCGGAAGGCTGACGCCGATACCACCACCGAGACCCCCCGACCCGCCGCCAACACCGACGCCCACGCGCGGTTTCGAGTTGGGGCGTTCGTGCGTGTTGAGCGCGTAGGTCACGCGACAGTCGGGCTCGCCTCGAGCGATCGAATAGCCCTTCTTCTGCAGCTGCTCCAACACCGCTGCACGAACTCGTTGGTCCGTGAGCGACTCCGCTTCCTGGGATTCACGTAGCCACGCAAAACTTCTGCACCTCGACACGGCATCGCCCGCTTTGTCGACGCGAACGTGAGGTGTGCTGCAGCCCGTGAGGGCGAGGCCGAGTACCGCGGAGAGGCAGGTCTTATGGATGCGCATGGGCTTTCGCCTTTTACTGAAGAGAGCACTCTGGTCGCCGCGGGACTATCGATGCGTGCTGCTGAATTCCGGTTAAACGCCGGCATTCGGCCGACACCTACGCTGCGGCGGTCGCAACGGTCACTCGGGCTTCCTTGATCGGCAGGTTCGAGATGGCAGCCAGCAACGCGAGCGTGATGTCGGCGTACCACATCCAGTCGTAGGTGCCAGTCGTCTGGCGCGCGAGCCCGCCCAACCATGCGCCCAGGAACCCGCCGATCTGGTGCGAGAAGATCGTCAATCCAAACAGGGTCGCGAGGTACCGCGTGCCGAACAGCTTGCCGACCAGGCCCGCCGTCGGAGGCACCGTGGCCAACCAAGTAACCCCCAGCGCTGCGGCGAAGAGATACACGTTGAGGGCAGTCTTCGGCATCAGCAGATACACGACGATGAGCAGGGCCCGGGTCCCATAGATCGCGGTCAGCAACAGCTTCATGCGATGCCGCTGACCGAGCCAGCCGATCCCCAGACTGCCCACCACGTTGAACAAGCCAATGAGTGCGAGCGAGTTCGCCGCCACCGACGCAGTGAGTCCGCACAGCTGCAGCTCGCTCGGAAGATGCGTCACCAGAAACGCGACGTGGAAGCCGCACGTGAAGAAACCTACATTCAGGCACCAGTAATTGCGGTCGCGCAGCGCCAGCGCAACTTGTTGGCGCAGGCTGAATTGTGGTGACTCGCCCATGCCAGGTGCACGCGGCGCTCGTCCGCCGAGCAGCAGCGCCAACGGGATGGTCATCAGCGCTGCGCCCGCCATCGTCAGCATCGCAGCGACCCAGCTCGCGCCCGCGATGATGAATTGCACGAGCGGCGCAAACACGAACTGCCCGAGCGAGCCGCCGGCGTTGATGATGCCGCTGGCAAACGAACGCCGTTCCGGAGGCAGCCGCTGCGCCGAGGCACTCAACAGGACGGACAGACCCGCAGCTCCCGCTCCAAATGGCGTAAGAATGCCAAGCGTCAAAATGAGCGTGGTCTGCGAGTCCGCCAACGGGGTCAGCGCGCAACCGAGCGCCATCACGAGCCCGCCGATCACCAGGACCATCGTGGGCCCATAGCGATCGGACATGGCCCCCAGCAGTGGCTGCGAAAGCCCCCACGTGAACTGCGCAACGGCCATGGCAAAGCTCACGGCCGCGATGCTCATGCCCGTCCCCGCGACGATCGGCAGCAGGAACAGACCCGTGGATTGGCGCACGCCGAAGGTGAGCAGCAGCAGAACAGCTGCGATCACCATGACCAGCGTGGCGCGGGATGTGGATTGGCTCATGGAGTCGCCAGACGAAAAGGGTCGTGCCAGTATGGCCATCCGAGCGCGGTGCGCACAGGGGCACCCCTGCTAGAGTCCTGAATTCGGTGAGAGGAATGGCGTAATGGCGTCAGAAATCACGTGCTTGACGCCATCTCGCCATCTCGCCCTCACGCCATTGCATGCTGAGCCATGAACAGAACGTCGACCCGGATATCTCGCCGACGCACGTTACAGCTGATGAGCTGTGGGTTGCTGGTCGCAGCACTGCCTGCTCGATTGCTGCGAGCAGCCGAAGCATTGGTGCTCAAGACGAATCCATTCACGTTGGGTGTTGCCTCGGGATATCCAACTCCGTCCGGCGTGGTGCTGTGGACACGGCTTGCACCGGCTGCATTCGAGCCGGGCAGCGGTCTACCGCAGGCCGCGGCCATCCCTGTGCAGTGGGAGATCGCCGCGGATGACACGATGAAACGCATCGTGGCCAGCGGGACCGAATATGCAACACCCGAATGGGCGCATTCCATTCACGTCGAAACGGACGTGTTGGAGCCCGGGCGCGATTACTGGTATCGCTTCACGGCTGCCGGCCACCGAAGTCCCATCGGCCGTACACACACCGCGCCACAACCCGACGCAAAGAACGAGGCGCTCAAGCTCGCGGTGGCATCGTGTCAGCAGTACGAGCAAGGCTACTACGTGGCGTATCGCCACATGATCCAGCAGCCGCTCGATCTCATCGTTCATGTCGGCGACTACATCTATGAAGCAAGCTGGGGCAAGAATTTCGTGCGCAGGCACGGCACGCCCGAGGCGTTCACGCTGGACGACTATCGCAATCGACACGCGCTCTATCGCACCGATGCCGATCTGCAAGCCGCCCACGCGTACTGCCCGTGGGTCGTGACCTGGGACGATCATGAAGTCGCGAATGACTATGCCGATGCGACCTCCGAACAGAACGATGAACCCACGTTGTTCCTGGCACGACGCGCCGCTGCCTATCGCGCGTACTACGAGCACATGCCGGTGCCACGCCGCGCGGTGCCCTTCGGCGCGTCCATGCGCTTGTATGCCCAACGTGCCTTCGGTGATCTGGCGAGCATCTACCTGCTCGATGGACGGCAGTACCGCGACGTGCAGGCATGCGCCCCACTCGGCGAGCGAGGTGGGTCCACAGGCAATTGCGACGCACTGCGCGATCCGCGCCGCACCTACCTGGGCGCGCAACAGGAAGAATGGCTCGTCGGACAACTCGCGAGAAGCCGCACCCGCTGGAACCTGCTCGCGCAAGGCACCGTGGTCTCTTACATGGATGAACAAGCCGGCCCAGGCGAACGCTTCTGGACCGACAACTGGAACGGATATCCCGTCGCACGCGAGCGCTTGATCAGCGCGTTGGTTGAAACCAAAACCAGCAACCCTGTGCTGCTGGGCGGCGACATCCACGCCTTCATTGCCTCCAATCTGCATTTCCAGCCCCAGAATCCAGGCTCCGCAGTCGTGGCCAGCGAGCTCGTGACCACGTCGATCACGTCACAAGCAATGCCGCAGAAACAGCTCGATGCCGCCGCGGCCGAGAACAAGAATCTGCTCTTCGCCAACGGCGAGAACCGCGGCTATCTCACACTGGCTCTCACGCGTGAGCGCCTGCGCGCAGAGTTGATCGCGATGGACACGGTGACGGAGAAGACGGCGACGGGCCGTGTATTGCGTGCGTTCGTTGCCGAGAGCGGCAAGGCGGGGCTGGTATCAGCCTGACTTGGGCACCAAAGCGTGCAGACAGTACGTCCGAGCTCCGCGCACGCTGAGTCCTCAGCCCGTTAATGCGTTGTTCGCGAACGGGCTGTCGATCGATGGCAATGCGCCGCGCTGTGTAGGTAATGCACGGTGCCTCTCGTGTCGAACCGCAACCCCACTTGTGTAATCGCTCCAATCGCCAACGCTCAGGTCGCGTCCCGGATCGGATCAAAAGCCCCATAGCCTGGGCAGCCGCATTTTTCGAGACGTATGCATCCTGTGGTCCGTCAGCTTTGTAGACTTGGTTCAATGCACCGGCGGCCCCGTCGTGGTTAAGTCCAAGCTGTATGTCTCGTGAAGTTGTGTGATGAGTGCAGCGCGCGTGGGTAACCAACGCAAATCTGAGTTCGAGTTCTTGCTGTCTCTGCCCTGGTGGGCGGGATTGGCAGCAGCGGCTGCCGTGTATGCGCTCGTTGGCTGGTTGTTGCCCGCGCTGCTCTCCAACGCGGCAACTCGCGACGAATTGTCGAGCACGATGCAGGTTCCGGCGCTGCTCGCGGTAGGCATCTGCCTGATGCTCTCGGCAGGAAGTGTCTGGCGCACGCGCCATGTGCGCCGCAAGTTTGCGGCTCGCAATGGGCTGGCAGCGCTGCGTGACATCGGCCGGCGCGAGTTCAGGGCCAAGGTCATCGATGCTTTCAAGCGACGCGGTTACGAGGTCGTCGAACAACGCGTTCCAGGCGTCGATCTCGTGCTCCTCAAGGACGGTCGCCGTTACTTCGTCCGTTGCAAACTGTGGAAGCTCTTCAACGTCGGCGTCGATCGCCTCACCGAGCTGCATGCGCGTATGACGGAGAATGCCGCGGTGGGTGGCTTCTTCATCTCCTCCGGCGTGTTCACGCGCCACGCGCGTCAGTTCGCAGCGGAGATGAACATCGAGCTGGTCGGCGGCATCTCGCTGGTCGGCTTCCTCGAAACCGATCAGGCCCCTGCGGCCGCAACCCCCTACCGCGAACCCGTGTTTCTCTCGAGTACCGCGCTCACGGTGCCGGTGTGCCCTCACTGTGGCAGCCCGATGATGAGACGCGTCGCCAAGTACGGCAAGACGGCTGGGGAAGAGTTCTGGGGTTGCGGGCAATACCCGCATTGCCGTGGCACGCGGTAGCCTGGTTCCCGGACAGCATCCTTGACGCAGGTCTCGATGTTGCCTGCGGTGTCGAAGTAGGACCCACCTACCTTGAATTCCTCGGTTGCTCAGGCGGCATTCGATATTTCTTTTGCAGATCGAAGTCCAACGTCGCCGGCGTACGCGGCGGATTCTTGGCTCGGCCAGGGATGTCGGAGGATGCCTTGGGTTGATTCGGAATCGTCGGCGCGCCTGCCTCGCCGTTCTGCAGCCAGTACGCGTTGTTGACCATGTCGAGCGCCTGCTTCATGTCGACGGCTTTGACGTCCGTCGCGCGCCGCTTCGGATCGAGAGCCTGCGGACCGGTGATCTGAACGATCCAGAAACGACGTTTGTCGTCCCGACCGGCAAGACCTCCGTCTGGAGTTCGGAAGCCATCTTCTTTTGTGCTCACGTCGAGACGCGACTTCGGATCCAGCACCAGCACGTCGCCGGTGTGCAGCACATCGCTCTTGCCGAGCGTGTCGAACCGTTCTCCATTCGCTCGCAACACGCGAACGCCGCTCGTGCTCTTCACCTTGCCGCCATCCGCCCAGATCAGGAACATCTCGTTGCCATCGAGCGGTGGCAGCGGACCGCCGCAGCAGTCGATTCTCTGGCAGCGCGGATCGCAGGGCGGCGGCTGCGGTAAGCACGCCTTTGGATTCGACAAACACAGATCGACGTGGTGTCGATCGAGATCCAGCGGGATGACAGCGCACTGCCCCTTGCGACAGAAGCGATCGAAGCCGGGTGCGATCGTGACATCGGTGATCGAGACGCTGTTGTCGGCGCAGGTGAGCTGCTTGCCGATGCTGCGGAACGCGTCGCCATAGCTATTGCAGATCGCACGATAGCCGCATGGCTCGCCCGGCAGACACACGAGCAAGCGCGGCTTCTCACCCAACTGTGTCGGTGCAATACCCGCGAGCATGAACTGCGGCGTCTCGAGCAGCACACCGCAGTAATTGCGCAACTTCGCCGTCAGCGCTGTGATTGCGGCGGCCGTCGAGACATCCACGGCGCTCGTGAGCGGTGACCCGAACAGTGTCTGCAATGCAACGGTCTCGGAGGAAGGAGCGTCCGTCGGCGTAGCCGTCAGCAACGATGGATCCGCAAGGATGCGATCCTTCATCGCGATGATCAGGTCGCGCACTTTGACGGGGTCGGCGGCATGAGTAGAGTTGAACGCCGCAATGGCCTGCGCGAGCTTGTCGATCCAATCATCGCCCGTGTGATTCGTTGGTTTCGCACACGTGCCGTGCGAGCCCTCCCAGTTGAGCAGCCCCTGAAAACCGATCTCACGGAATCCCGGTTCCGCGTCGCGATAGAACTGGCCGATCGACTTACGCAACGTGTCGCTCGGATACGTGGAGAAGGAGGCTTCGCGCGGCGGCGCGGGCCAGCCCAACGCTTTGTGCACCGAGTAGAGCAGGCTACGTGGCGAGTAGCGATGCACGCCATCGCTCATCGCGTTGTAGTGATGAGGGCGATTCGCTTCGTCGTTCGCATCGTACGCAGGAGCCGGCGTGGGCACGGTACCGCTGCCCGGCGGCGAGCCAGGCAGTGCAACCGGCGGCACCCGCGGATCGGCAGCGCTCCACGGATCGAGATAGTTGGGCAGCTCGTACGCGCTCGGTCCTGTGGTTTGCGACGGCGCTTGTCGATTGAAGAATTCGGACGTGAGCATCCGGCTCACCAGGCTTTCCATCGACCAATGTGCCCGCACGAAGTGCAGCTCCGTGAGATTCCAGAGGATGTCGCGTTGCGCCTGGTTGCGAGGGAAGTTGTTCGCAATGGTGAGCGGTGCGCCGAACAGCTCGCTCCACGTGTTCTCGACGACGCGGGTGGCGGTGAGGAATGCGAACGCATCGTTGCCATCGACGAAGTCGCTCTCGCAACCGGAGCTCGGGCACACGTTGCACGCAGCGCCTGGCGCCATACCGTTGATCCAGTCGCGCACCGTGGTGAGGTCCGTCGCCGACATCATGCCGCCACCGAGCGGCATGCGCGCTGTGCCATCGGGCAATGGGTCCGTCGTCGAGCTGATCTTGTCGAACAGATAGCTGCGGGTGGCATCGCCCGGCCACACGAGCAGCTTCGTGCTGCGGGACGCGGGTTTGCCCTTCGTCTGCGCAGGGAAGGTCATCGAGTTCATGAAGAACGAACCGGAGCCGCCGCCGTGGCACCCGAAGCAACCGTTGTTCATCAGCACCGTACGCGCTGCGTTCTCCTGTGCGATCTGCGTGCCCGACAGCGGTGGCACTGCCGTTCCGCTGCCGCTCGGACAGGTGGCCGAGGTCGTGCAGTAACTGCACTGCCCCACGGACGAGCCCGCGAGGTTGCCGCGCGTAAGTCCGTGCGCCGCAATGTTCTTCACGCCAGTATCGAGCGCCGATTCGAGTTGCCAGACGGAGCCTCTGCGTCCGCGCGTGGTGATGAAGAACGCGTTGATCGGACTGCCGCCGGGTGAGGTCAACGTGTCATCCGGAACACTCGCCGCTGCAACGAAGGAGCCGCAGCTGCTCTCGAGTCCCCAGGGTTGAACGCCACCGGGAAGATCGGTACGCAGCATCGCGTTCACTTCATCGGATGGACGACCCGTCGACTGTCCGAACAGCGCATGCGAGAAGCGGCCGCGGATCGGGAAGTGACGATTCCACTGCGTCTGCGGCCCCGTGGTGGAGTTCACGGTGTTGTGGCAACCGAGGCAACCCAGTTGTCGGTGAGTGTAGATACGGCTCAGCGACACACCGAGATCGTCACGCTGATTCTGTTCCGTGACCTCGGCACCGGTGATCGGCCGATTCACCATCGCGAACAGGTACGCGCGATAGGTCGGCGAGAGATCGTCGAGCACGAGCGAGGAACGCAGCACGTCACTCAAGTTGAACGCAGGACCCGGCGCCGGACTCGCGGGACCATGATCACGAACGAACTCCGCGAGCTGCAGTGCGTAGTCGGTTGCCCGCAGCGGATTGGCAAGGCAGTTGCCGCTACCCGTGATCTGCTTGCCGGACTCCCGATGCGCGCGCAGGTAGTCGACTGTGTTCTCGCTCCAGTGATCGACGTACTCGTGCCTGGTATTCGTCTCGTGGAACATCGCCTTGACCACGGTGGCGCGATCGGATGCGGCGATCATGTCGGCCAGCACCTTCACCTCTGCATGGCCTCGGGCTTTGCGCCCGGTGATCTTCGGTACGGCTTGCCGCACGAAGGAATAATCACCGGCGTCGCTATCGCGCAGATCCGGTGTGGTCGGCACGCAGCTCGTGCAGGAGACCAACGTCAGCAGGGTGGCTGTTATCGCGCTGAACTGAATGAAACGGCGCATCGTGTTCTCCCTTACACGCCCAGCACGCGTGAACGAATATTCGTGGCGGTCGCCTCTTCGCTCGCACCGCGCGTGGAATCGCTCATATCGCCGATGCCGAAGTTCTCGGATTCGAAGGGAAAGATGCCGGCCGCGAGCTGCACGGCCGCATGGAACTCGGTGGGCGTGAAGCGATTCTTCGGAAGCGCGGGATTCGCGCTGTTGACGACGGCAAGTCCACGATCGACGCCATCGGTGAAGCCGATGCTTCCCGCGATCCCACGCGTTGCCACGGGACCGCCGATCAGGATGTTCACGTAGCCTCCGGGCCAATGATCGCGACCCGTACCGCCTTTCGCGTTGGGTGTGCGTCCGAACTCAGTGCGCAGGATCACCAATGTATCGTTCAGTGAGATCTTGCCCGGGGCGGGCGTGGCACTCGCATCGATCACGTCAGCGAGTGTCGCGGCCACATTGAACACGTTGACGAACTGGACGAGGACGCTATCGCCATGGGTGTCATATCCCGCGCCACCGGATTGCAATAGCCCGCCATCGATGACGCCGACGTAGCGTGCGCCGCCGGAAGCCTCGGGTTGCGATAGCAGATAAGCGGCCGAACGTATCGCTGCCGCCGTGCGATTCAGCGGCGAGAACGGCATGCCCGGCAGGAATGACGCACATGCTTGCGTATTCGCCGGTGTGAGCACAGGGCCCGCACCGCTGATCAACGTCGACAACTGTGGGGCAGCCAGCAAGTTGTCCAGGCTGCTCTTGTATGCGGAATAGCCTTTGCTACGCACGAGATCGCCGGTCGTCCAGCGCAGCTTGTCCGCGTAGGCCGCGTTGTAGAACCGCAGCAGCGCATCGGCCTGCGTCGTCATGCCGGCACGCGTGAGCTGCGTGCTGATGCTGCCGATGGACGTCCCCATCATCAGCAGCAACGGTTTGTGTTCGCCGCCATGTGTCCCCGTTGCCGTCATGCCCTGGAAGTTGTCGCCCACGGTGGCGCCGCCATCGGGCATGAAGACGTACGAGTACGGCAGCGGATGCGCCGGATTCGCGTGTCGATGACTGATGGCGGCACCGAGCCCGGCGAAATTGGGTCGACCCAGGACGTGTCCCGTGAGGTTCAGTGGAATGGCGGCTTCGTGCGGCTCGAGGTTGTGCTGCTGCACGACCATGCGCACGCGATTGAAGATGTCCGTCCGCCACAGCGGCTTGGTTGCCGGTCCCCAGTGCACGGCGCCCAGCGAATCGTTACCGAAGGATTGCGTTTGTGTTGCGGGCGAAGGGATGCCGGCGCAGCTCGCGCTCCAATCCAGATCGGACACCTGCGTATCCATGCCGAAAAAGGGATCGGCAATGCCGCTGCGCACATAGAACGTTTCCCAGGGCGATACGGCACCGTAGAGAAAGATCTCGAGCACCTTGCGGCCACCCGCGGGAAGTGGCCCGAGCACGCCGGGATCCGCAATCTCGCCCCATGCATTGGCGCGCCGCGGTACGCCCAGTCCCAAACCGGCGCCCAACGTTCCGGCGAGCGCACCGGCCATGAAACGGCGACGAGACACTCTCATCGGACTCCCCTTGTCCTGATCGGCCACGGCACACGGGCGCGATCATCGCGCGCTCGCGTCGGGAGAGCCATCGGACGGAAGGGAAGTTGCATCCGCAACCAAGGCCGCTGAGGACCGGCGCATCAGCGCATCTCTTAGCCCTGGCTCGGGCGGAACACCCGAACCTCAACTCTGTGCACTGAGTCACACGCTGTCGCTGAAAACGGTCGCGGACATGGGTTGCCTGACAGCTGCGCATCCTGTCAAATGAGCCTCGAGGCAACATGCGTGCATTTGAAACCGTGTGTTGCCACCAAGGGCAAACCCGCTGTGAGGCGGGGACGCAAAGCCTCCGGTCTTCGATCGTGAAGATAGCGGGGTTGCCGAATGGTCGCGCCACATCAGCGTCGCCGTTCGTATCGTCCGTATCGCCTCGCAGCGGTCCGGCTGATGTGCGTCCTTTGCCCGTGATCCAAATCACAGTCTGTCCAGCTCGAGCGCAAGCGCGAGTTCGGACGGCACGAGGGAGACGCACATGGGCACAGGGCGCTCGCGCATCGCGCTGTTCACGGCCACCTTGCTGTTGTCAGCCGCACTGACCGGTTGCGGCTCCGACGATGACAACTCTTCTTCGCAGACGCAGAGTGCAGCGGTAGTCGCAGACGCGCCGTCCGACGCGCCGACGCCGGCTCCCGCTCCGAGCTCGAGCGCGGCGGAACCGACAGCGCCGTCGCAACCCACGCAAGCTCCCGTTGAGCTGCCGCCCATCGTTGCAAACGTGATCGGTTCGGCCACAGTGCAATGGGCAGCACCGCAACAGAAGACCGATGGCAGCGCGTTGCAGAATCTCGCGGGCTTCACCATCGTGTACGGCACCTCGGCGAACAATCTCAGCAAGAGCATCCGCATCGACAATCCCAGCATGGACCAGTACGTCGTCGAGCAACTTCCTGCCGGGACGTACTACTTCGGCGTGAGGGCCTACGACTCGGCAGGTGCGGAAAGCGCGCTGTCGAACTTGATGACGAAGGTCATCAGCTAGGGCACGCACGATCAGAACTGCTGTCGAGGGCAGCTTCCGTGTGCTGCTGCAGCTTTCGCACGATCTTCACGATCGGCAGCGATACTCGCCATCCCGCCAAGAGCGAGTGCAGAATCGATGCAGCGAACCGTTGTCCTTGCGACTGTGCTGTTTGCTCACATGGCGCTTGCCGATCCCCTTCATGAGATCGCAGCAGGCGCATTCCAGCACGAAGAGAGCAGCTGGATATTTCCGCAGAAGGTTGCCGACTTCACGCGTGTGGGAAGTCCTCAAACGCTCGATGGTTCGAGCGACGTGAGCGCTTACTACGAGCTCACGCTCAATGGCGCGCGCATCCTGGCAGCCGTGAATGTATACGCCGCGGGTTCTTCACTCGCCCCGGCATTGCCGACCGCTTCCGCCGGCACGACCGCTCGCTTCGAGGTCGGTCGGTCCCGCCGCTTGGCGGGCATCAAGGCTGTGCAAGCTGCCGGGCACACGGTGGCCTACATCGTCGACACGGGCCCATGGCTCATCGGCATCCAGGCCTCGGTTGAACAGGACACGCGCGCGATGGAGCGGCTGGACGCCTTCGTTCGCCAGCAAGCCTGGGACAGCTTGGCGCTCTCGAACGAAACCTGTACTGGGCCAGCCTGCACCTGAATCGTCACGACGCTGTTGCCCGGCCCCGCGCTCCTGTGCTATCAAGCCTCCCCATGACATTCGCTTCCGCCCGCTATTGGTTCTACTTTTACTTCTGGCACCCGAAGCCACTGGCGGAAGGCTGAACTCGATTTGATCTAGCGAACCCGAGTACACCCAAGAAACCGCCAGCCACCTGGCGGTTTTTTTTTGCCGCCATCCACTGGCCCCACTGGAGCCTCCATGCACGCCCGCACCGACGATTTACGAATTCGTGAGATCCGGGAGCTCGTCACCCCCGAGCAGGTCACGAATGAGTACCCCTGTACCGACGCTGCCGCCGCGACCGTCGCGCAAACCCGCCGCGCTTTGCAGGAGATTCTTCACGGCCGCGACGATCGCCTGGCCGTCGTCATCGGACCTTGCTCGATCCACGATCCGGTCGCCGCGATGGACTATGCGCGTCGACTGAAGGAACAGCGCGAGCGTTTCAAGGGCGAGCTGGAGATCGTCATGCGCGTCTATTTTGAGAAGCCGCGTACGACGGTCGGTTGGAAAGGCTTGATCAACGATCCCGATCTCGATGGCAGCTTCAACATCAATCGCGGCCTGCGTATCGCACGCGGACTGCTGCGCGACATCAACGAGCTCGGGCTGCCCGCCGGCTGCGAATTCCTCGACATCATCACGCCGCAGTACATCGCCGACCTCGTCGCCTGGGGCGCCATCGGCGCGCGCACCACCGAAAGCCAGGTGCATCGTGAGATGACATCCGGCTTGTCGTGCCCTGTGGGATTCAAGAACGGTACCGATGGCAACGTGAAGATCGCGCTCGACGCCGTGCAAGCCGCATCCCACGCACATCATTTTCTGGCGGTGACCAAGCAGGGACACAGCGCCATTGCAACGACCACGGGCAATGCGGACTGCCACATCATCCTGCGCGGCGGTAAGGCCCCCAACTACGATGCGACGAGCGTCGATTCGGTCTGCGAGCAATTGGATACAGCGAAGTTGCCGTCACGCATCATGATCGATGTGAGTCACGGCAACAGCAGCAAGAAGCCCGAGAATCAACCTGCTGTTGCCGCCGATATCGCGAGCAGAATTGCGGCCGGCGAGAAGCGCATCGCCGGCATCATGGTCGAGAGCCATCTCAAGGCCGGCCGACAGGATCTCGTTGCGGGCCGGGTTCCGGAATACGGCCAGAGCATCACGGATGGCTGCATCGATTGGCAGAGTTCGGTTGCCGTCCTGGAACAGCTCGCGCGTGCAGTCGCACAACGTCGAGCACACGCGCAGGTCGCGCGCAAAGCCGTCGGCTGACCTCGGCTTCCTGTCCCTCCCCTGCGCAGCGGGGGAGGGTTAGGGTGGGGGCAACTCCGCAACTTCCCCCGCTGCGCCAACTGCGGTTGAAACCGCACACCCCACAATGCTGCAATCCAAGTCCTCACGGCGCATCTTCGCGCCAGCAGAGACCTGGCCATGCTGTTCGAACAGATCGCAAGCGGTGGTTGTCGGTCCTATCTCGTCGGCTGCGAGGAATCGTGCACAGCCGTGCTCTTGGATCCCGAGCTGAAGCAAGTCGATCGCTATCGGGTGCTCGCTGCGCGCGATGGCCTGCGCATTCAGTACGTGATCGACACGCACACGCATGCGGATCATTTTTCAGCGGCCCATCGCATCGGCGACCTGCTCGACGTGCCGGTTGTGATGCATCGACGCAGCCCCGCACCGTTTGCAGACATGCGCCTCGACGATGGCGACATGTTGATCGTCGGCAAGTTGCGCGTGCATGCCCTGCACACGCCCGGACATACCGCGGATTCGATGTGTTTCCATGTCGAGGATCGACTCTTCACCGGCGATACGTTGCTCATCGGCGCAACAGGTCGAACCGATCTGCCGACGGGCGATCCCGACGCGCTCTACGACAGCCTGTTCAATCGGCTGCTGAAGCTCGACCCAGCGCTCAAGGTCTTTCCAGCGCACGAGTACAAAGGGCGCGAATCGACCACCCTGGCGGCAGAAATCGCCACGAATCCGCGCCTGCAGCAAACCGATCGCGCGGCCTTCATCGAAATGATGCAGCAGCTGAACCTGAGTGCCCCGACGCATCTGACCGAAGCGCTGCGAACCAACATGAGCGGCGGCAAGACCGTCGATCAACTCATGTCCGAGGCGGCTGCCAGGGTGCCGTTCATGTCCCTGCCTGAGCTGCACGAGCGGCTGACACACCGTGAGCGCGATCTCGTCGTGCTCGATGTACGCGAGCAAGACGCTTATGCAGCCGGCCACATTCCCGGCGCACGTCACATCCCACGCGGCCAGCTCGAGCTGCGTGTGAACATGGATCTGACCGATCCCACGGCACGCATTCTCAGCGTGTGCGAGTTCGGCAAGATCTCGACGCTTGCCGCAGCCACGTTGCGCGATCTGGGCTATGTACGCTCTGTCGCCTTGGATGGTGGCATGAAGGCGTGGCGCGACGCCGGTTACGCGATGTCGGAAGGCTCGGCGCCTTGAGCGACAGCTCCATCCCCGACGTACGCGATGGCCTGACGCGAGAGGAGCGCGTCGTACTCACGATCTTGCATCGGCTGCAGAAGGAACGCGGCGGTCACAACGTGCCCACGCCGATGCTGTGGGGCCGAGTGTGCGAACACTTTTATATCAGCCCGGAGCGATTGTCGGAGATCGTGGCGCGATTGGGTGCGCGGCGGTGATGCTTATTCCATTCGAGGCAAGCCATGACCATTGCGCGACACGTAGGTCACCGCCTCGATGGAGCCATCCGCCTGCTCGATCCGCTCCGAGAACGCTTCGGCATCGCCAAAGGCATTGAGACGGCCAACGCGCGTCAGAAAAGCACGTTCCGCCGCGGGATCGTTGTGATGTGACTCGATGCGGCACAGCGTGGCCTGACACGCGAGCTGCTGCAATCGACTGCCTGCCGCGATCTCATCGCTATTGAACGTCTCCGCAAGTTGCCGTTCGGCTTGCAAGGACCAGGTCGGGTCCTTGGTTTCGGCGACGAAGTTGCTTTCGAGAAAGGCAGTTGTCTGCGTGGTGCGCTCACGTTCCACAGCTTCCTGGTCGGCCATGCTGATCTGCTCTGTGTCTGCCTGAGGCGATCCGCTTTGTCGCTTGATGGCTTCGATCTCGCGCTGCAGATTCTGCACGCGATCGAGCAGAGGCTGAATTTCCTGAGCCGTCGTACGCGAGGCGCCTCCTCCCGTGGATGTGAGTGAAGCCTGTTTCGCCAAGTGCTCGCGCCTCGACACAGAGCCTGCGTCGCCAGGATTCTCAGGGCGCCGAATGACGCTGCCGTGCTCGGCGGGCGAACGGAGGATGGCAAATGCAATCGCCAAGGCGATGACGGTCGGAGCCCAAACCAAAAGATGCCTGGAGTTCATGTGTCGTTCTCATCGCGAGCGACCCCTCCCAAGCGCAGCGAGGGAGGGGCAGGGTGAGAGGTACTTCCGCAGAAGAGCGCTCAATCGTTCTCATCCAACCGATAGGAAATCATCGAGGACTTCGCACCGGCCGGCCCCGGCGGAATCACCACCACAAACGAGTAATACCCCTGGCTGAAGCTCCCAATCGGCGTGTAACTCAGCGTCTTGTATCCCGCTGCGCCGAAGTCGCTGCGGAACTGCACGAAGTTCGCCGTGCCGAATGCGCTGTAGCTGTACAGGTCAGCGATGAAACCCGTGGTCGTGCCTTTGTAGTAACGAACGTAACCCTCATTCGCCCCGGTGGCCGCAAATACATTGTCCTTCACGACAGGACACACGACGACGGCCGAGTTCGTCGTCGAATTGTTGACCAGCCGCCGTCCATCGTACTGGGTGATGGGTGGCGAGCCGACGAGACTGCCCTCGCACATGCTGGCCGGATACACCTTGCCGTCCTCTGCAAAGCAGTACGGTGAAGTAGCCGCGGCGATGGCCAACACACAGGCGACAGCGGGACGCGCCCTGCGAGATGATTGAACAGACATGCTCATGACGGACCTCCTGACTTCATCGAGCGTCGAAATGCAAACTCCGTTCGCCGCATCGCCGAGTCGCTAAGTGCTCCGTCTCGAGCCGATGCCGGTGCATTGATGCTGTTCCGAGTCGGCGGCCGGGAATAGTGTCCATTCGGGTGTCGGGGATTGGTCGACGGATTCCGTCACGGGTTCAAGCCCGCACGCTTGCCGCCATGTACCGTATAAGGTACAGTAAGGAAAATCGCAGGATGCAGGGCTGCCTCAAGGATGAAGCGCGTACAAGCCGTATTCTTCGCGACGCGATGGGGTCGTGAGCCCGTACGGGAGTGGCTGATGGCCTTGCAGCGAGAAGACCGTCGAGAGATCGGACGGAGTCTGATGACCCTGGAGTTCGGGTGGCCCATTGGTATGCCACTTGCTCGTCCAATGGGACAAGGACTGCATGAGCTGCGCGTAAGTCTCGCTCGTCGTCGTGACTGCAGAGTTTTCTTCTATGTAGATCGGCACCAGCGGTTGGTATTGCTGCATGCAGTCATGAAGCAATACTCGCGCCACTCCAAAGTCGGATCTTGGACTGGCGCGCCAACGCATGCATGAGCATGCCCGGAGTACGTCATGAAAAAAACAGCGTCTCGTCGGCGCGCGGGATCTCATGCGAAGAGTAGTGCGCGGATCGGTACTACGCTCGCGGATGCATTGGCTGCAGACGGATTGCTCGAGGATGCCGAAGCCACCGCAATCAAGCGAGTCCTCTCATGGGAGCTCGAAAGAACCATGAAGGCGCAGCAGATGAGCAAACAGGAGTTGGCTCAGCGAATGTCGACCAGCCGTTCGCAACTTGATCGCCTGCTTGATCCGGAAAACTCCACCGTACAGTTGGATACGGTTGCACGAGCCGCGAGGGCGCTCGGTAAGCGCCTGGAGGTTCGGTTGGTTCGTTCGACTCGTTCGGTCGCACATCGATGACGAAGTGAACGCCGCCACGGTGGAGTATCGTCTCGCAAGTTAGTGGGCCGTTACTGAGTTCCATCAAGCGCTGACGCGGATGTAGTCGCGTCGTCGCACGCATCTCCCGCCGCCGTCATGACACCAAGCACGCGCTGGCAATTCTGGATCGACCGCGGCGGTACCTTCACCGATGTCGTCGCGCGCCGGCCGGACGGCGTCATGCTGGCGCACAAGCTGCTTTCGGAGAATCCCGAGCAGTACCGTGACGCGGCCATCGCCGGCATTCGGCATCTCCTCGGACTTGCGGACGGCGCACCGATTCCTGCCGATACCATCGATGTCATCAAGATGGGGACGACCGTCGCCACGAATGCGCTGCTCGAGCGCCAGGGTGAGCCAACGGTGCTCTTCATCACGCGCGGCTTTCGGGATGCTCTGCGCATTGCATATCAGAATCGACCGCGCATTTTCGCCCGGCACATCGTGCTGCCCGAGTTGCTGTATCGCAAAGTCGTCGAAGTGAACGAGCGCATTGGCGCCCACGGTGAAGTCGTGACGCGGCTCGACGAGGAGAGCGTTCGCGCCGATCTCGAAGCTGCGTATGGCGAAGGTTATCGTGCGGTGGCCATCGTGTTCATGCACGGCTATCGCCATACCTTGCACGAATCTCTCGTCGCGACGATGGCACGCGCAGCGGGCTTCCCGCAGGTGTCCGTCTCACACGAAATCACTCCCCTGATGAAGCTCGTCTCGCGCGGCGACACGACCGTCGTCGACGCGTATCTATCGCCGATCCTGCACCGCTATGTCGATCAAGTCGCGCGTGAATTGCCGGCAGGCACGCGTCTGCAGTTCATGCGATCGAACGGTGGATTGACCCCTGCGCGTACGTTTCAGGGCAAGGACTCGATCCTCTCAGGTCCGGCCGGCGGCATCGTTGGCATGGCACGTACGAGTCAACGCGCCGGCTTCGACAGGGTGATCGGCTTCGACATGGGCGGCACCTCGACCGACGTGTCGCACTTCGCGGGAGAGTTCGAGCGCGTATTCGATGCTCGAGTCGCAGGCGTGCGTCTTCGTGCGCCAATGCTCGGCATTCACACCGTGGCCGCAGGCGGCGGGTCCATCGTGCGCTTCGATGGCACGCGCTTGAGAGTCGGCCCCGAGTCGGCCGGCGCGAACCCGGGCCCCGCCTGTTATCGACGCGGCGGTCCATTGACCATCACGGACTGCAATGTGCTGTTGGGCAAGATCCAGCCTGACTTTTTCCCGCGCGTGTTCGGTCCAAACGCAGATCAGTCTCTCGACGTGCAATCGGTCAACGACCGCTTCGCGACGCTCGCAACCGAAGTCCGATGTGCGACGGGTGAGCACCGCACACCCGAGGTCATCGCCGAAGGTTGCATCGAGATCGCCGTCGCCAACATGGCGAATGCCATCAAGCAGATCTCGGTCCAGCGCGGGCACGATGTCACTCGATACGTGCTCACGACGTTCGGCGGCGCAGGCGGACAACATGCATGTCGGGTGGCGGACGCGCTTGGCATGCGCCGCGTCTTCATTCACCCCTATGCCGGCGTGCTGAGTGCGTACGGCATGGGACTGGCGGACAGGACGGTGATGCGGGAGCGCGCCATCGAGCTCAGCCTGGATGAGCCAGCGACACCTCAGCTCGCGCACGCGCTGGATGACATCGGCAACCTCGCGAGTGCCGAGCTCATCCAGCAGGGGGTGGCGCCTGAGCAGATCGATCTGGTGCGTCAAGTACACCTGCGTTACGCGGGTACCGATACCGCGCTACTCGTGAAGTTCGATTCAGCGGCGAGCATGAGATCGCAGTTCGAACAATCCTATCGGCAGCACTACGCTTTCCTCATGCCCGGGCGTGAGCTGGTGGTCGAGGCGGTGTCCGTGGAAGCGGTGGCGCTGGCGGAGTGCGTCGATGAACCGAGCGACGTCATCGAGCCACGCCACGATGTACTTCTACCCGTTCGTACAGTGCGCATGTTCACCGGCAGCACCTGGCACGACGCGGCGCTCTACCGCCGTGAGGACATGCGCTCCAACGATCGCATCCGTGGTCCCGCCATCCTGGCGGAAGCCAATGCCACCACCGTGATCGAGCCCGACTGGGAAGCGCACATCACGCAGCGCAACGATCTCGTGCTCACTCGAGTCGTGGCTCGTTCCGCAACGCGTTCGCTCGCCACGCGCGCAGATCCCGTGATGCTGGAAGTGTTCAACAACCTGTTCATGTCGATCGCCGAGCAGATGGGCCTGCGCCTGCAGAACACGGCCAGCTCAGTGAACATCAAGGAGCGATTGGATTTCTCGTGCGCCTTGTTCGATGGCCACGGCAACTTGATCGCCAACGCACCGCACATGCCGGTGCATCTCGGCTCGATGAGCGAAAGCATCAAGACCGTCATGCGCGAGAACGCGACGACGATGGTGCCCGGTGATGTGTTCGTGCTGAATGATCCGTACGCAGGCGGCACACATCTGCCCGACGTCACCGTCGTCACGCCCGTGTTCGACGCCGCGGGCTCAGAGACCTTGTTCTACGTCGGCTCGCGCGGTCATCACGCCGATATTGGCGGTTTGACGCCCGGTTCGATGCCACCCCACTCGACCACGCTCGATGAAGAAGGCGTGCTGCTCGACAACGTGAAGCTCGTCGATGGCCTCACGGGGCAGATGCAAGAGGCGCAAGTGCGCGAGCTACTCACTCGCGCCCGGTATCCGGCACGCAATGTCGATCAGAACCTTGCCGACCTGCGCGCACAGATCGCGGCGAATCAGAAGGGCGTGGAAGAGATCCGCAAGATGGTGGCGCATTTCGGCTTGAACGTCGTGCGAGCGTACATGCAGCATGTCCAGGACAACGCGGAAGAAGCCGTGCGCCGCGTGATCACGGCATTGCACGACGGCAGCTACGAATACCCGCTCGACAACGGCGCAACGATCAAAGTGCACGTGAGCGTCGACCGCGAACGCCGCGAAGCCACGATCGATTTCACCGGCACCTCGCCGCAACAGCCGAACAACTTCAATGCGCCCGCGGCAATCTCAGTCGCAGCCGTGCTGTACGTGTTTCGCACGCTTGTGAACGACGACATCCCGCTCAATGCCGGCTGTCTCAAACCACTGCAGATCATCATTCCCGAAGGCTCGATGCTGAAGCCGCGCTATCCCGCAGCAGTCGTCGCCGGCAACGTCGAGACTTCAAGTGTCATCACGAACGCCCTTTACGGCGCCTTGGGTGTGATGGCTTCCGCGCAAGCCACCATGAACAATCTGACTTTCGGCAACGAGCGCTATCAGTACTACGAAACGATCGCCGGCGGTTCCGGCGCCGGCGAAGGCTTCGACGGTACCGACGTCGTGCAGACGCACATGACGAACTCCCGTCTCACCGATCCGGAAGTGCTGGAGTTCCGCTATCCGGTGCGGTTGGAAAGTTACGAGATCAAGCAGGGATCGGGCGGCGCAGGGCGATGGCGCGGCGGAAACGGCGGCGTACGGCGCATACGGTTTCTCGAGGCGATGAGCGTTTCGATTCTTGCCAACAATCGAGAAGTGCCGCCGTTCGGGATGGCAGGCGGGCAGGGCGGAAGCACGGGATGCAGCTACGTCGTGCGGCTCGATGGCCGCCGCGAGTCGCTCGGACACGTCGGTAAGGTGGAAGTCGAAGTAGGCGATGTGTTCGTCGTGGAGTCTCCTGGCGGCGGCGGGTATGGCGCCTAGCGGGCAGGTGCGAACCCGGCGTTCACCAATCGTCGCGTGATCAGATCGGTCGGCGTCGGTTCGGGATGGTTGCTACATTCGAGGTAACTCGGGGTCACTCATTGCCGCAGCAGCTGCAAATACTGCACCTCGTTGGCCAGCGTGAACCGCACGAACAGTCCATCGGCATACACCTGCTGCGCACTCCGCGCTGCAGGCCACACGAATGCGTTGGGATCGTCCGCAACTCGATTCGCGGCCTGATATTGCCCGGAAAGCCGCAGGCTGTTCGGGATCGCGAACGTTGCCGCAGCGCCGGACGTGGCGCTCAAGTTGACCGCCACGATCACCACCGAGTCCGTCGCCCCGTCGCTTACCCATCGGGCCACGGCAAAGATGCTGTCATGAAACCCTCCCGTCATCAGATTCAGGCAGTAACGGTTGGGCCCCGCGAGCTCCGGACAGCGCTCGCGCGCCGTGTTGATGCGCTTGTACATCGCGGCCACTTGATCGCGTTGTGGATCGGGTGCGCTCCAGCGCTCATACAGATTCTCCCAGCGATCGCGAAACGAGAGCTTCGATCCTTGCCCCAGCGGTTGACCCATGAACACCATCGGTGCCCCGTAGAGTGCTGCAGCAATCGCGTAACGCGCCGTCATGACCCAGCGATCGGGGTTGCCGTCCTCATCGTGACTGGTGCCGTTGTGCATGATGAGGCTGTCGCCGCCGAACAGGCGCGCTTCGGCTTCAAGCGATGCGAACAGCTCGCTCATCGTCACGTCCGTCTTGCGATACAGGTAGTGATCCTTGCTCGTGAGCAGATCGAAGACTTTGTTGAGTCGGTACTGGATAGGATCCGGATCGAGTACTTCGGCGAGAAACACAAAGTCCCAGCGCGACTGCCGCGTCTTGTTGACGATGAGTTCCCACAATTGATTCGGCAGCCCTTGAGCGAAGTCCGCACGGATGCCAGCCAGCTTGCCGCCCGTCTTCTCGAGCCAGAAGGGCAGCATGTGCGCGAAGTAGCGCCAGAGCTGCGCGGTTTCGGTCGCCGTGTCGAGCGGTGTATAGAACAAGTCACGCTCATCCTCTGCGCTGCCGCGATCATCCGCGTGTCCGACCGGATTGCCCCAGTAGTCATGCGCCTGTGCAAAGGGCTTGGGTCCAAGCGCGGAGTAGTCGCCGAAGAACCAGTCGACATTGGCATCGTCCCAGACGTGCTCGTTCAAGCGATCGCATGGAGCCCAGACGGCGCACGCAAAGCCGTTTTCCGCAGCCATGCGGTAGTAGGCAATGGCCCATCCGTCCCGAAACTCGACTCCGCGCGTGCACCAGCTGCTGCGCACTTCGCGAATCCAGGTTTCTGCTTCCGAGGGTGCGCACAAGCCCAGTTGGACCGCGCCCTCGCCGTACACCGCATCGCGCCCCACATGATTGAGTGCGACGTCCAGGAACACATCGACGCCCGCCGCGTCCGCTTCTTCCACGACCTGGCGAAACAGCTGCATGGCGGCATCGCGACGGCCCTCCTTCTCGAGCCACGGATTGATGCTCCAGTAGTCACGCGTGGCATACGGACTGCCGGGACTCTGATTCGCCGCCCAGGTCCAGTTCTGTCGATCCCAGCACCAGCGCGTCTGTGGAAACACGGGCATGAGCCATAGCGTGTTGAAGCCGAGCGTGCTGCTGATGTAGCCCACGTGAAAGGGATTGAAGTCATCCCAATCGTGAGTGCTGAGGAAGTCATCCAGCGTACTGCGATTGTCGTAGTCGCCGCCTTGAGTGGCTTCGATCGTGAGCGCATTGGCCTCATACAAACGCGCCGTGGCTGCTTTCGCCGGCGAGACCACGATGGCGCAATCGCGTTGCCTGGCCGCGCCGTCGAACGGGCTGAAGTCGTTGTGCCACCACCAACCCGCCGAGCCTTTGCGTCGATAGCGCGCAGTGAGTCGGTAGGCGCCGCAGCGCGTAACCGGAAGCTCGACTGCGAAGACGAGGTTGTCGAAGGCTTGCCCCTGGTGCGCCATCGCATGGCTCACCCAGTAAGAGTTCGCACCATTGCTCGCGCTCAGCGCTTCGAATGCGACGGCGAAATCCCGGCGATTCAGATTCGTGAAGACCTCGACATCGAAGTCGGACGGCGCGAATCCTTGGCTTGCGATCTCGACGCGTACCGTGAATGTCGTGGTCGCGGGGCTCGCTTCATCGAGCAGTGCTTTCACCGTGCCGTAGTTACCGGCTACACCACGCACGGTGAGATTGCCGATCCAGGGACTGTAAGCCATGCGCAGTACTCCGTTGGCGCGCGTCGGGTGCTCGGACGCCGGACCTTAACACCGCAGTTCGCAATCAAGGTGAACGACGGCGTGACAGCGATCACCATGGAAATTCTGCGGGCACGAACCACGGATCCATTAGCGTCACGACCCATCGCCGGCTCGAAAGCATCCGGCCAAAAGTTCGGCCACAAAAACCGGGTTGTGTATCGCAATTCTTTGTTTTAAAAGGCTGTATTCCGGCCAATCAACCGGCCAAAACTAGTGCCTCCGGAGCCCGCTTGACCCCCTCTGCTGCAGAACCCTTCATGCCCGCCGACGGCACCGAAGTGCTGGAGAATCTGGCATTCGACCTGGCCCGGGAAGCCAGTGAGTTGTCTGGCCAGTTGCACCCCACGGTCAGGCTCTCGATCGCAGACCTCGTTCGGTCGATGAACTGCTATTACTCGAATCTCATCGAGGGCCATAACACTCACCCACGGGATATCGATCGCGCGTTGTCTGCGGACTACTCATCCGATCCGCTGCGTCGCGATCTGCAACTCGAAGCGCGAGCTCACATCGAAGTTCAGCGCATGATCGATACGCGAGATGGCTTGCCGCAGCCACCGGCATCGCAGACATTCATCGAATGGGTTCACCGTGAGTTCTGCAGGCGCTTACCGCCCTCGCTATTGTTCGCGGAAAACCCGGACACTCACGAGCGCATTCCAGTCGTGCCAGGTGAACTGCGAACGCGCAGCGTCGCGGTTGGACGCCACATACCGCCACCTGCGGAAGATCTTCGCGCATTCATGCAACGCTTCGGGCAAGCATACGACGCAGCAAAGCTGACGAAACCGCGTCAAGCGGTTGCCATTGCCGCAGCTCATCACCGCTTCCTGTGGATTCATCCATTCCTCGATGGCAACGGCCGTGTCGCACGCTTGATGTCGCACGCGATGCTGCTGGATCTCGGTGTGGGCTCTGCCCTCTGGTCCGTTTCGCGCGGACTTGCGCGCAGCTCGACCGAGTACAAACGCCTGCTCATGGCAGCGGACGAGCCACGCAGAGGAGATCTCGATGGACGCGGTGCCTTGTCACAAGCAGCACTGATCGACTTCTGCCGCTTCTTTCTCGCGACGTGCCTCGATCAAGTGCGCTATATGCGCGAGCTGCTGGAGCCATCCGAGCTGCAACGCCGCATGGAGCTCTATACACGCGATGAAGAGAGCGCCGAGCGACTGCCGAAGCGCAGCTTCACCCTGCTGCGCGAAGCATTGCTTGCAGGCGAGATCGAACGCGGCCGCGTGCCAGGTTTGATCGATGCCAGCGAGCGCACGGCGCGTCGTCTCGTGGCAGCGCTGTCGGAGAAGCGCCTGCTCGTGTCGGAATCCAATCGCGCCGCGCTGCGATTGGGGTTTCCGATCGATGTCGTGGAGCGGTGGTTTCCGAAGTTGTATCCGGTGGGGGCGTGAGAATCGTAGCGGCTCGGAGCCAGACCGGATGCAGGACGCGGCTGTGCAGATGGTGCTCGGGCGAAGGAGTTGTCGGCGTTGTGATCGGAGAAACAAGTCAATGCCTGACCTGACCCAAACCATCCTCTTCGTCGACTACGAAAACGTCGGCAAGGTGGACCTCGGCGCCATCCCGCCCGAGGTTCGCGTGCCCTTCTTTTTCGGCGCATCTCAGAAATCGGTTCCAACAGATTTCATGAAGGCAGCTCTCAAGCTCGGCGAGCGGTTTTGCCCGATCGATATCGAGGGCCACGGCGTCAACGCGCTCGACTTCCATATCGCGTTCTACCTGGGCGAGTTCCTTGCTGCCGACCGTGATGCGGATTGCATCATCTTGTCGAAGGACAAAGGGTTCGATCCGTTGGTGAAGCACCTGCGAGGTCGTGGCTTCCAGATCCGGCGTGCCGCTTCGATGTCGGAAGCGTTTCCAGCCGCGGTGCCATCTGGATCGGATACAGCGTCTGCGCCCGCCAAGACGAAGGCGGAACACGCGACGCCCTGGGTCTCTGCTCTCGCCTGGTTGAACGCCATGCAGGCGAGGACGCGGCCACGCAAGCGCAAGGGACTCATCGCACATCTCCACAATCACTTTGGCAAGAAGATTCCGGAGCCGGAACTGCAGCAGCTCGTCGATCGCATGATTGCCGAGAAGAAACTCAGCGAGGTAAACGGTGCACTCGCCTATCACCTCCAGGAGAGCTGACCTGCCGCGCAGGATTCCTGCGGCGGCTGCCGCAGCTCGGCGTGAGCGCACAGTTACCTACTTTCGTCACGTCAGCGCGCGATGCAAGATGTCCTCGCCAACCTGCAATAAAAAAAGGGGTAAGACATGTTTGCCAAGCTGACGGCGGAGTTCATCGGAACGTTTTGGCTGGTTCTGGGAGGTTGTGGCAGTGCTGTGCTGGCGGCTGCCTTTCCGGATGTCGGTATCGGTTTGTTGGGGGTGTCCCTGGCTTTCGGCCTCACCGTGGTGACCGGAGCGTATGCGCTCGGGCCTGTCTCCGGCGGTCATTTCAATCCTGCGGTTTCCGTCGGTCTCTGGGCGGGAGGTCGCTTTCCGGCCTCGCTGCTGCTGCCGTATGTCCTGACGCAAGTTGCCGGTGGGATCGTCGGTGCAGCTGTGCTGTATCTCATTGCCAGCGGTCAGCCGAACTTCAGTCTCGCCGCGGGCCTTGCGTCGAATGGTTACGGTGAGCACTCGCCGGGCGGCTATTCCCTGACCTCGGGGCTCGTGGTCGAGATCGTGATGACGTTCATGTTCCTGATCGTGATTCTCGGCGCGACGCACCGGCGGGCTCCGGTCGGTTTCGCGGGCATGGCCATCGGTCTTGCACTCACGCTGATTCATCTCATCAGCATCCCTGTCACCAACACGTCGGTGAATCCGGCGCGCAGCACCGGACCTGCGATCTTCGTCGGCGATTGGGCTCTAAACCAGCTCTGGCTGTTCTGGCTCGCGCCCCTCGTGGGTGCTGCGCTTGCCGGCTTTCTCTACAGGGCCGTTCTCGAAGGCGATGCTGTCGAGCCGCCCATCACGGGACGGTGAGCGCATTTGGCTAGTGTGAAAGAAGCGGTTGGCGGTTAGCGGTTGGTCAGAGGCGCTACTGCGCTTTCATTCCTTCGGGGTGCGCGGCGCGATGGAAAACTCCCCAGGCGGCAGGGACGCCGCGCTCGCTTCGCGCTCACGAGTTTCAAATCCCCCAGGCCGCCCACACCGAGACGGACGAGTCTGCGCCCGTCTCTCGACTGACCGCGCGCAGTGTCGAGATGGGTTCGATGTACAGCAGGCATGAGGTCGCGTGTTCGTCGCCGATCCTTGCCCACGGCGCGTTCTTGTGCAGGCGGCCTTCGATGCCAACCTTCGCCGTTCCGGTAATCGCGATCTGCACCGACATCTTCGCGGGAGGTATCTGCGACCCGATGATGCGCAGGACGACCTCGCGTCCGACCGTATCGGCGGTGGCATTCGTCAATAGAACCTCGGCAGCCATCAGGACTCCTGCGACAACGACAACCTGTGCAGCAGAGTCACACATCCGTGCGGTTCGCGCTCGTCCTTCGTGCGCGAAAGTGAGCACCACGCACGCTTGCCGACGGTCGATCGGCAGAACTGTGCGGTCGGCCATGATCGGCGATCCTGCGTCGGTTCCGCGCCGGACGCGATCGTGCTTGCTCGCCGCAGCGGCGTGCGCTTGACTAGCAAGCTGCTCGCCAATGCCGGAATGCTCATGCTCCGTACCCCCCTGCTTGCAATCGTTTTCGTAGCGATTTCCGCTACGGCCGCTGCCTATGAATTGCAGCCGCGCCACAGCACGACATTGGCGGGCTCGTGGGTCCTCAATTCCGCTGCAAGCGACGACGTGAACAAGCTCGTGTCGGAACTGATCGACAAGGAACAGAAGGAACGGCGGCGGTGGCGCAGGCAGATGGAGGAAGAGGATCCGTTCTCGACTCCGGATCCATTGCCCGACTTATCCGATCCACGGTATCGGCGTGCCATGGAAAATAAATGGCGGCGCATGCTCGGCGCGACGAACACACTGAAAGTCCATCAGGACGGCGTAAAGATCGAGATGAGCAGCGAGCTGGAGGCGCGTCGCCTGGAAGCCGGCTCCAGCAGTCAAGTGTCCATGCGCAACGGAGATCTTGCCGACTCCCAGGTGGGTTGGGATGGCGAGTGGTTTGTCATCGATCGCAAGGTGCCACGCGGCGCGCGCGAGCTCGAGAAATTGCGTCTCATCAAGAGCACGGATCAATTGGAGTACGTCATCAAGTGGTCCGGCGACACGGAGCTCTCCGGTGTGAAGCTGCGTCGTGTCTTCGATCGCGCCGCGCCGGAGCAACCGCAGGCCGATCCTGCAGTGGGGCCTACTCGATAGGTCGAGCCGCGTGAACGATGCCCCTGAACAGTGGGCAGTCGCTCCAGTCGCCACAATTGATCATCTTCTGTGCCGGCAACTCGGGAATAATCCGCCGCACACAGCCAAACGAGGAAGGCGACATGGCGGAGAACGACAGTCCATCGAAGCGGGACGGCACGTTGCCGATCATTCTGATCGCAGCCGTGGTACAGGGCTGGGCGCTATACGGTCTCCACATTGCGGTTGAAGGTCGGCACTGGCCGGCGACTGAGCCATCCTGGTTACTGGCCCTGTATGCGATTGCAACGTTGACGCCGCTCACGGTGCAGATGCTGGCCGGCTCCCTGCGTTCGCGTGGCACGTGGGCCTTGGTTGCGAGTCTCAGCGCACTGTTCCTGTTCTTCGGCTGGCACCACGGCGCGCACGTCGTCGACTTCTCGTCGGAGCGGTCCGACTTCGTCGAGCAATGGGTTCCCCTCGGATTCGTGTTGGGTGTGCTGTGGTTACTGACGCTGCCGTTCATCCAGGCGCGCATTGCGCATGGACGCTGGCGCGTACCCTACGTGGCGCTGTTCGCCAATGCCTGGAACAACAAGCTCGTGCTGATCGAAGCGGCCCTGTTCACGGGTCTATTCTGGTTGTTGCTGCTCTTGTGGCAACAGCTCTTCGTCATGCTCGGAATCCGCTTTTTCAGGGAGCTGTTCAGCGAGCCGCTCTTCATCTATCCGGTGACATCGCTCGCCTTCGGCGTGGCACTGCACCTGATTGGCTCGCTCGACCGATTGACGCAGCTCGTGCTCGAGCAGGTGCTCAACGTATTCAAATGGCTCGCGCTGGTCGCCGGCCTGATTCTCGTGCTGTTCACGATCGCGCTGGTTCCCAAGCTCCCCGAGATGTTCTCGACGGGTGAGCGTGCGATCAGCGCAGCGTGGTTGCTGTGGCTCATCGCCGTCACCGTGCTGCTCGTCAATGCGGCGTATCGCGACGGCAGCATCGATCGGCCCTATCCTCGGCTCATCGCACTCGGTTTGCGGTTTGCCATACCGCTGACCGTCGTCATCTCATTGACGGCGTTGTATGCGCTTTATCTGCGCATCGATCGTTTCGGGTTCACGGTCGATCGCGTCTGGGCTTGTGTCGTAGCCGTTGCCGCATGTGTGTACAGCGCCGGCTATGCACTGGCTGCTCGCGACAAGCAGCGCTGGATGGAGAGCATTGCGCGGGTCAACGTGATCGTGGCGTTGATGCTGATCGGCGGGCTCGCACTTGCCCTGACGCCGGTGCTTTCGCCGTATCGCATTTCCGCAGCGAGTCAATTCGCGCAGGTGTTGAAGCAGTGGCCGCAAGCGGAAGCGAACCGCACGGACAATGCGCTGCGCTACTTGCGGTTCTCATCCGGCGGTTACGGCGCGGAGCGTCTGCAACAGCTGGCGAAGATCCAGGATCATCCGCGTGCAGCCTCCATTCGAGCCGACGCCAAGGATGTGTTGGCGAAGAGGCATCGATATGAAGACGGCCGTCCACCCAGCGACGTGGCACGCCTGGTCGCCAACATGATCGTGTACCCAAAGGACCGGACCCTCGAGCCTGCGCTGCTCACGAGCTTGAAGGCCGAGTTGGCAAGACCCGAAGTGCAGTGGATGTACAGCAACCTCAATGCACCGATCCTTGGCGTGTTCGTCGATATGGATGGCAACGGCACGGAGGAGTTTGTCGCGGTCGGTCAACAACACGCAACGGTGTTCGAAAAGAACGCGACCTCTTGGTCGTCGACGGCACGACTGCAATCGACGCCATCGGCACCGCCTCGCATGGCCGGCATCGAGCAAGGTGCTATCCGCACCGTCCGTCCGAAGTGGTCGCAACTGCAGGTGGGGACGCAGACGTTTCGCGAGACGGCCCCAGGGCACTGACGCGCGTCGCCGCCGCGCGGCTTCAATCTGCAGCACGTACATCCGTAACTATGGTGTGCTCAACGGCGTCGCCATCAGCGGCGGGTCCTGATGCAGTCCACACACCCGCCCATTCCTCCACGGCGAATCGATTCGTCGCTGGAAACCCTGGCGGCCGCCGTTCCTCGAAGCGGTGGTCATACTCGATCTTCGTCGCGAAGCGCGGCTCCGTTGCCGACAGCGTTCCCGCCGACAGGCTGCCATAGATCCGCAGCGTTCCCGTGTGCGGATGATCGATGTCCGTCACGATGAAACTGCGGCGCGCGAAGATGGCAGCGTGAATGCTGATGTCGCCGGGTCCCGTGACGCCATGGGAAGCGAGCTGGATGGAGCGATCGGAAACGAGTCCAAGGTAATCGCGCGAGCCGGGATCGTCGCGCGGATCGTGGGCATACGTGAGACTCCCTTCCACGATGATTCTGTCCGGCGAGTAGATGAGAACCTTCCCGGAGAGGACTCCTTTCACATACAGCGTCGCACCGCGCCTTGCGATGAAGTACACGGGCTGCTCGGTGGGGTCGTTGCGATACTCCGATCGCCGCGTGTCCAGATCCAGCCAGGTGTAACTGCCATCTGCGAAGAATCTGATGCGCGTGTCGTGCGCGATTTCGTGTATCCGCGCGTTCTCCTCTCGCGGTGCCCAATCGAACGGATGAATCCGATCGGGCAATGCGATGCGGCCAGCCCGGGTTTCTACGCCACCTCGGAAGATGTCTTTCTCACGCCGCCTGCCGATCGACTCCGTGTTGAAGGTACGTGCCGCGGTCGTGACTTTGCCGAGAAATTTCGGCGCGGTGCGACGGTCGTACATCAGATTGAACTGCGAGTTGATGTGCGAGCGCCCGTCGATCTCGTCATCGTGCAGCTGCACCCTCGGATCCCAGCGATCGACCATCTGGGTATAGCTGGAGAAGGCGAGGCGCTTGAGCTTGATGCGCGTCTTGAGTTGTCTGCCGCGATCTTCCGCACTCACTTCGGCGATGACGCGGTCGAGTGCATCACCGTCCTGCGCCCGCTGCAGCACGAGTGTGGCACTGTATCGCTTCGCGTTCTGCTGCCACGCGACTTGGGTACGAGGTGCGCTCGCAAGCGTCTCGGCTGCGCGCGCCACCTGTGCCAGCAACGCCGATGCCTCCGCTTCCGACATGACCACTGTCGATGATGCATCGATCGAGACGGATGGGATGGTCGCGGCCGGTTCGGGCGGAAGCACAGCGGGTCCATCAGCCGGTTCAGGATAAGAGTCCTGCAACAGCAGTAATGGCGGCTCGGTGGCCTGCACCTGCAACTGCACAGCGAAATCGGCAGTCGGAAGCATGGGCTCCAACAGCGGCGCTTCGACACCCTCGACGTGATTGGCCTTGCGAGCTTCGATCAACACGAGGTGCGTGATCGGCGTATCCCCGTCATGGATGCCGTCGTATCGGCCGCCCGAAAAGGCAATGACCAGGAACAGCCCAAGGTGAAGCGTGGCGGACAACAGTCCCGCCAGGGCAGGTACCGAGACTTGCGAGTCGAGACGCAGAGAACGCGCCATCGGGTGCTCCTGTGCGCGGCCAGCGTAATGCTTGCCAATCCGGTGCGCCAATCGTGGAGCGCCGCACGAGACGGTCGATTTCTGACACGTCCGCACAGCCTTCTGCCCTGCAGCAGAATCTGACGCGCGAGCGGTTCATCGCGAGCTTGCGTCCAACTATCGACGGCGGAGAATGGAGCGCATGAAAGCGCTTCGATCGCCAGGCGTGCCAGGCCGGAACACGAACACCGTGTTGCGGCTCGCTCCACTCTTGCTGGCGCTGATCTCGTCCAGCGTGAGTCTTCAAGCCGGGACGCAAGAGCCAATAACGGCCGTCTGGAAGGAGCGCGAAATCGATTTCCTCTACCGCAGCTCCACCAACATCTATGACTGCGGCGCGCTGCGCGATCGCGTCAGATCCATTCTGGTTGCGATCGGTGCGCGACCGGATATGGAAGTCAGAGTCAGCAACTGCGATCACTTCATCTCGCCACAAGACGAGCCGCGCAACGATCGTATGGACACGTGGAACCGACCATCCGATCCCTGGCATACGCAGTCCGATTGGTCACGCGGCGGTCGTTTCGACGACGACCGCACGAGTGAACAGCAGGCAAACGTCAGAATTCGTCTGCTGACGCCGGTCGAGGTGACCCCGCAAGTCCTCGAAGAATGGAAGAAAGAGAAGACGCGCCGCGAGCTCGTCGCGCGCGTGACAGGCAATCGCGATGCCATCAATCAGGCGACGGGCCAGTTTCCAGCGCAGTGGCAGACCGTGACGTTGTCTCACAGCACGATCGGTCTCGAGCCCGGGGAATGCGAGTTGCTCGATCAGATGTCGACCAGCGTCTTTCGCAAGCTCGGGATACGCGAGGTCGCCAAGGGCATGGTGTGCAATCCGCGGCAAACCTCGCGCATTGCTCCGAAGCTGACTGTGGAGGCGCTGATCAGTACGCCGTGGGGACCGAATCCTGCTCAGCAGCCGCCAGCACCCGGTGAACGCGACTCCCAACCGAGCTCGCCGGGTGCCTCGGAAAAAACACCGCCATCCGGCCAGTAACTCCCGCACCGAAATGACGTCTGCTTTGGCACCATGAGCTCATTGCGGACGTCGAGAAAGGAAGTCCATCGCAGCGAGCAGCCCGTAGATCAACGTGCCGAACATGATGCGCTCCCGGATGCAGAAGCCTCAGTGTCGATGGCACGCCATACAGGCAAACGGCGAGTCGATCATGATGCGTTGTGTGGGTGTGGAATCGGCGGCATTGAACGCCGCGACGTTGGCTTCGGCTCGATTGATCCGATCGTCGAGTGTTTGCTGGTACTGCCAGCGTGCGTATGTTCTCGACAGCCTGGCATTTGCGTAGATCTTCCGTGCCGTACGCCAGTCGCCGGCCTTCACGAGCATGTCTCCCATGTTCAGGAAGAATCCTTCAAAGTTGTGAGGCGCGATCCAGGAATTCCAGCAAGCGCGCTTCTTGCCGTCCGTGGTCTCCAACGACATGTATGGAGAGTAGTCGGGATTCTCGCGGTCGAGAGTTCCATCGATACACTTGTCCAGCGTCTCCCACTGCCACCTCAGACCCTCTTTGAACTGCGGGGAAGCCGCAGGCAGCCGGCTCATGACGTACCCACCGGTGAATAGATTGAACTCGGGCCAGGCTTCGATCGCAGCGCGCATCATGAAGTAGCCCTCGCGCGTCAGCCGTTCGTCTTTGTGCAAGGTGCCCTCGGCCATGGTGTGGCCGGCGAGGAAGCCGAGCAGGCGAGCGTCCGACGGGTCGAGCTTCACCGCTTCCTCGAAGTAACGCCGCGCGACGAGGGTGTCGTCGGTGATCGTGGCGGGTACCGACTCCATCCGGCCACGTTCGGCGATGCGCCAGTTGTGTAGCCAGGCAATGTGAGCCGCCGTTTTCGCATCGTTCGGCGTTTGCAGATACGCAGACGTCAGCGCGTCGAGCGCGCTTTGGATCTTGTCGTACTCGCCAGTGTGAAACGTGCGCCAGAACAACGCGTCCGCTTTCGTTGCGGCCTCGCTTCGAGACTCGGCCGGTACTTTCTTCGGTGCGACGATCACGCCGATTCGGTCCCGTGACACCCAGGCTCCAACGCCGAGGACCAGGAGCGCGAGCGTGATGACAATCGCTGTTCTCATCAGTCCATCACTCGAGTTGGACGCTCCGGTCGATGCAGGTCAGCACAGGGAAGTGCTGGCCTGCATCGATCTTCCATGCGAACGAGGCTGACTCAAGCCCCGTCCGGAATCTCCGGTTCCACGAGCTGAGTCAGCAGCGTGAGCGATTCCTGCCAGCCGAGATAGCAGGCTTCGGCCGGGATCATCGCCGGGATTCCTTCCTGAGTAACGTGCAGCTCGGTGCCGACAGACACGGGTGTGAGCACCACGGTCGTCATCATTTCGCCTGGCATGTTCGGATCATCGAAGCGATCGGAGTACCGGATCCGCTGGTTCGGGACCAACTCCAGGAACTTGCCGCCGAAGGAGTGCGAATGACCGGTCGAGAAGTTGGTGAACGACATCTTGTAGCTGCCGCCGACCTTCGCTTCGAGCTGATGAACCTTGCCCGTGAATCCATGCGGGGGGAGCCATTTTGCCATCGCGTCGGCGTCGAGAAATGCCCGATAGACGCGTTCGGGTTTCGCGCGCAGCACCCGGTGAAGGCGGACAGTACTCGTAGTCATCGTTGATTCCTCCAGAGCCATGTGACCATTGCTGGTCCTAGGACGACCGAGCCCGGGCAGATCCGACGCGAATCATCAAAAAAAGAAAGGGGCGGATCGACGCCGTTCCCCCACGTGATGACGCGGCTCTGCGTCACGCCGTCTGGCGATTGAGCTTCTCGACGATGCCCGGCAGCTCGCTCAACGTCGCAATCTGAAAATCGGGCTGCGGTGTCTCGCGTCCGACATGCATCGGCGCCGGTTCATCGAGCTCGGTGATCAACGCCGTCTTCATGCCCATTGCGTGCGCGCCCTGAATGTCCTGCTCGAGAGAATCGCCGACGAACAGAATCTGATTCGCGGCCAAGCCGGATTTCTCCAGCGCGATTTCGAAGAAGCGTCGATCGGGTTTGCAGGAGCGCGCGGCTTCGGAGCTGGTCCAGTGAGTCAGCCAGCGATGCAGCTCGCCGCGCTCGACCAGTGGAATCAGGTGATTCTCATCGGCGTTCGATACCGCGGACAGATACAAGCCCATGTCCTTCAAGCGGGTGAGCGTCGAGTGACAATCGGGCTTGAGCTCCATGCAGCCGATCATGCTTGCGCGCTGATAGGGCTCGAACCAGTCGAAATGGCTTTGCAAGTGCGGCCTGCCGATGCGCTCCAGAAAAGCAGCGAACACTTCTCCCATGTAATCGCGGACGAGATAGAACGCCTTGTCGGCGTACTGCTGGTCGATGTTCTGGTTCGCAAGTTGGTAGTGACGGGCAACTTCGAGGAGGTCGTGCTCCAGTTGCAGCTTTGCCTTCATTTCCTGCAGCACGTCCATCATGGCGGACTGCATGTTCTTGTAGCTGTAGAGCGTCCCGCCGACGTCAAAGAAAATGCCTTTGATCATTGCGGACGCTCCGTGGCAGAGAATCGCATAGGTGCGAACGTCGATAAGGGATGACGCGATGATACAGAGTTCCTCAGCGGACCATGCTGCCTCCTCTCGCGCGTTCGATTGCGATGGGAAGCGTGCGTCGACGTAACGCCCCGGCGTGTAGATGCTCGGGAAGCAGTAGCAAGCGCGGCAGAGCCGATACCCGGCGCGGCAACGCAAGCCGCGTTCGAGTGCAACCGGTCGATCGGTCGCAGTCACGCGTCGCCGATTGCACACGCGGCCATTCCCTGTCGGTGTCTCGGGTCTAGCCTGATGGCGTACGTTCCACGCTCGAAATATGCGGCCGCGCGGCTCCGAGAAAGATCGCGACGTTATCCATTCGCTGATGGCTTTCACGCCGCTTCAGGGATTCCCTCTGTCTGCAGATCCCAGCACGCCATGCACATTCTGCACGCTCGAGTTTGTCTGGACGGTTAGACAGTTGCGCCAGTGCACGGCTCGCCGATTAACTCCCCGCCACGCAGCACACGCGCAGAGATGAAGCTTCCTCACGTGTGATTCAACGAGCAGCACCGCGCTTGCGCAAGCGAGGGTCTGCTTGCTGCAAACAAATGATTTCCTCGCACCAGCGAGGCTCAACTCGGACCGGATAGCGATCTGAGTGCTCGAGCATGCCAGAGGCACGCCTCGTGCCCGCGTGTCTTTCGTTTTCGCGCTCCCACAGTGGCTGACGATCTCGAAGGCTGCGCTCATGTGTGCCCGAGCATTCTTCTCGCTCCATGGAGAACTCAATGCTCTTTGCAGCAGTGCTCGATTCCCGCTCTCGACAGATGATGAGGGTCGCCGCCGCGTTTGCGGTCGGCTTGCTCTTTGTTGGAAACCCTGCCGCCGCGCAAACGACCTCCGGCTGGACGACATGCGCACGCGAAGGCAGGCTCTGCGCGTTCAGCGGTACGCGCACGGTTCGCTTCGGTGCGAACAACTCCTGGGTCAGTCGCAGCCTGGCGGCATCGAACGGTGGGGTGCAGTGCTCCACCTCGGTCTTTGGTGACCCTGCGCCCGGGACGAGAAAGCGCTGTCAGCTTTCTTCAACGAGCGGTACGACGCAACAGCCTCCCGTGCTCAGCGGCACGCCGGCCACGTCCGTCACCGTCGGCAGCACATATCGATTCCAGCCCACGGCCAGCGATCCGAACGGCGACATGCTGGCGTTCAGCATCGTCAACCGACCGGGTTGGGCCACGTTCAATACGACGAATGGCCTGCTCACCGGCCAGCCCACGCTGGGTAATGTCGGCTCCTACGCGAACATCACCATTAGTGTGAGCGATGGAACGTCGACGGTGAGCCTGCCGGCGTTCGCCATCAACGTCGCACAGAGCTCGAGTGGCGGCGCGACCCTGTCCTGGACGCCACCAACCCAGAACACCAATGGCACATCGCTCACGGATCTCGTCGGCTATCGCATCTACTACGGCACGAGTTCGTCTGCTCTGACGCAGCAGATCCAGGTCGCGAACGCCAGCGTTTCCAGCTACGTGGTGTCCGGTCTGGGTAGCGGCACTTACTACTTTGGCGTGCGCGCGTACAACACCTCGGGTACCGAAAGCGCGCTGTCCAACGTTGCTTCGAAAACGCTTCCTTGATGGTTGGATTCGAGTCGCGGTGCCGCCTCCGAGAGCGGCATCGCGACGCTGTCTTACGCTGCGGGACTTTCATGGCGTATCGTGCAGGCGCGATATCGCGCAACGAGAGTCTGCATGGCAGCCGAACCGGCTCAGATCGTCTTCCTCGATCGTGGCACGCTGCCGTCGCACGTGGTCGTGCGACCGCCAAAGCACCCTCATCGCCTGATCTCCTACGAAGCGACAGGGCCAGATGAAGTGATCCCGCGCATCGCGGATGCAGATGTCGTGGTGGCGAACAAAGTGCATCTGACGGGCGAAGCCATTCGGAGCGCACCGCGACTCAAGCTGATCGCCATTGCGGCCACGGGTACCAACAATGTCGATCTCGCCGCCGCGCAGGAGCGCGGCATTCTCGTCTGCAACGTGCGCGACTACGCCCGGCATGCAGTGCCCGAGCACACGTTCGCGCTGATCCTGGCGCTGAGGCGCAACCTGCTCGCCTACCGTCAGTCGGTGATCGCAGGTCGATGGGAGCAGGCGGGTACGTTCTGCTATTTCGATTTTCCGCTTCGCGATCTCGCCGGCGACACCCTGGGCATCATCGGATATGGCGCATTGGGCCGTGCCGTTGCAGGGATCGGTAAAGCGTTCGGCATGCACGTGCTGATCGCCGGCCGCAAGGGCGCAGCGAGCACGCCAGATACCTACACACCATTCGACGAGGTACTCAGGCGCAGCGATGTGATCAGCTTGCATGCGCCGCTCACACCTGACACGCGTCACTTGATCTCAGCGAGCGAGTTCGCGCTGATGCGGCGCAAACCGCTGCTCGTCAACACGTCGCGCGGCGGGCTCGTGGACGAGGAAGCATTGATTGCGGCATTGGATTCCGGGCAGATCGCAGGCGCCGGATTCGACGTGGCAACCATTGAGCCCGCACCGCTGCATCATCCACTCGTGCGCCTGCTCGACCGGCCGAATTTCATGCTGACACCACACGTCGCATGGGCGAGCGAGCAGGCCACTCAGGCGCTTGCCGATCAACTCATCGACAACATCGACGCGTTCCTGGGTGGCACGCCACGCAACGTCGTTGGCTGATCGCGACGCGCCGGCGCATCAGTCGAAATCCCTACGGCTCGACGCTCTGCCCTGCACTTAACATGCAGGACCCTCGCGCTATGGAACCGAGCTCTGGTGAGCAACGTCACGTTGCGTTGCGAGGGCAATTGTCGTTGAGAATTCATTGCGTAGCTTGCGAGGAGATCGTCATGAAGAAAGTAGCTACTGGTGCGACGCAGGAAACACCGGCGCGCGGGGCGAGCATGCGGCACATCAGTGCGCTCGCGAGCCGCAGTGATCTGGAGACGGCTGCCATCAAAGAAGTCGTTGCAGCGCTGAATCCGCTAGTGGCCGACGTCTTCGCTCTGTATCTGAAAACGAAGAACTTTCACTGGCACATGAGCGGACCGCACTTCCGGGATTATCACCTGTTGCTGGATGAGCACGCCGACCAGTTGTTCGCGATGACGGACCCGATCGCGGAGCGCGTACGCAAGTTGGGCGAGACGACGATCCGTTCCATCGGACACATCGCGCGCTTGCAGAGGCTCTCCGACAACGATTCCGAGGAGGTCTCACCGGATCACATGCTGGCTGAGCTGGCGGAAGACAACCGCTCGTTGGCTGCGCGTCTGCGGGAGGTGCATCAGGTGTGTGACGACGCTCGGGATGTGGCGACCGCGAGTCTCATCGAAAACTGGATCGACGAAGCCGAACGGCGCGCCTGGTTCCTGTTCGAAACGACGCGACGCAGGGATTCGACCGGGCACTGAAAGCGAACGCAGTCCTCACGGGATTACATCCGCGAGCGCTCGTCATAGAGATGGCGGGCGGCGGTGATCCTTGTTCCAGGGGAATGAGCGATGCCGGCGCGCGAGCGCAAGCGATGGTCCCAGCGCGTCACTGAGACGAGCGACGCGCTGACGCTCGATGAAGGCGTGTTCGCGCGTGAAGATCCACGCAGCATCGCGCGGTCGCTCAAGCGCTCCGCAGAGCGCAGCAAGCGGCGCAAGTCGGATCCATATCGGTCCGCGCTGTCCATGCTGACATTCTTCATCAATCGCGCTGGACGAGGTCTCTCGGCTGTTCGCAAGCGGAGACTGGAGTTGGCCAAGCGCGAGTTGCGTCGGCTCTATGGCAAGGAGTCGAGCGCGAAGCAGCGCGCGGGCCCGGCGAAGAAACGATCCACCAAGAAGAAGACGTCGAAGAAGAGGGGCAAGCAGGCGCGGTAGCGACTGGCGCTGCAATGCGCATTGCGGTGCGGTCAGTGCGAACTTCAGACCTCTTGAGTCCGCGCGCTCGTCAGTGGATAAAGGCAATCGACGTAGCGAAGCCAGCGTCACGAGCCACCCCGATTCGCATAGGAACACCCGATGATCGTCCCGAGCCACAAGGTCCTGAGCGGCATGCGCCGCGAGCTATCCGTAGCGTTTCCTGGTCCTCATGCTGAAGGATCCGTGGGACAGGCGTTGACCTCCTCGGTCAGAGCACTGGAAGTTCGCGAGCGCGGGGGGACGGCGTTCGTGCAGTCCCGGCTCGATACACTGGAGGTGTTGATCGGGCAGTTGACGTCACTGCCATTCAACACTCCGGCTTGGAAAAGCGGCTTGCGTGATTTGAAAGCGCAGCTGCCGCAGGCGCGTCGGCACGCCTGCCTCCAGGAACTGGAAGCTGCTCACACGGAAGTGCTCGCCGCGACGGAGCGTTTGATGACCGACATGATCGCGAACCCTTCTTTGACGATTGGCGACCGCACGCAGCTGCTCGCGATCTTGAGCACCTGGGAGATTGCCGATCGACGGGCGCTGACCACGTTGCCGAATGAGGGAGAGGAAGTCGACACCACCATTACGCAGGAGAAGCTGGAGCGGTATCTGCAGCAACGCTTCAGCGAGCCCGCAATGAAGGTGACCCAGTTTCAACCGCTCGCGGGCGGTTTCGGCAAGCAAACGATCCTCCTGGAGGTGGACGGCAAGGCGCTCAGCGGATCACTCGTTCTGCGTCGCGATATCGGCGCGCCGTCAGTCGGCAACGACTGCCATTGGGTGCGTGAGGAATACCGTGTCATCCGCGCGGCGTTCGAGCGCGGCTTTCCAGCGCCGGAAGCGCTCTGGCTCGACACGCAGCACGCGCTGCTGCCGGGCGGTGACTTCATCGTCATGCGCCGCGCAGCCGGAGAAACCGGCGGTAATGTCTTCCGCTCGAAGGGAGCCGTATCCGACGAACTGTTCAAGGTGCTCGCGGAAGGGATGGCACGTCTGCACACCATGCCACCGTGTGTCGAGTTGGGCGATCTGACATCGTCGATTCGCACCGAGGAATGGAAGCTCACCATCCCGCAGAGCGTGAAACGCTATATCGAGGAGTGGCTGGGCATCTACTTGCGCGAGACGCACAATCCCTCGCCCACGCTCGTGAGCCTCTACGGTTGGTTGCTGGCGAACGTGCCGCGCGCGGACGGCATTCCGGTCCTGCTGCACGGTGATATCGGCTTCCACAACATGCTGGTCGAGGAGGGCCGCCTCAGTGTCGTGGTCGACTGGGAGTTCGCGCATGTCGGCGACCCCGCCGAAGACCTTGGCTACGTGAAGAACATCATCGGCGATGCGGACTGGGACAAGCTCCTGCGCTTCTATCGCGCCGCGGGCGGAGCCGAGGTGGACCCCGTCCGCCTGCATTTCTTTCAGGTATGGGCGCACGTGCGTAATGCCTCGGCATCGAATCTCGCGCTCGGCGCATTCGAAGCGGGCAAGCACGACAACCTGAAGCTCGTTCACTCGGGCCACTTCCACTTCCCCTTGTTCGCGAAGACGGCTTGCGATCTCATCGCCGCCGGCCCGCATGGCAAGATCAAAGCGGTCGACTACTGACCGCATGTGTATTCGCTTTGGAGACTGAGATGTCGAAGAAAGACGAGTTGTGGACCGGAGACCGCGGCACAGCGGCAGCGAAACAGTTCGGTCGGGTGACGGAGGCCGACGAACTGCTGCATCCGCAGGCGAACATGCCCGGTGACTGTCTCACGGAGACGTGGGCTTACATGTGGTACATCCCCGAAGAACAGATCTCGAGCATGATCCACATCTGGGTGCATCCCAATCTCAACGTCGTGACCGCGGGGATCGGCGTGTGGCGCGGCCACAAGGGCTCGATGATTGCCGCGGAGTTGATGGACGTGCCGACCTTCTGCTCGGCGGCAAACCTCGGCGACGGTCGCGACATGACGTTCGCGAGCGGCCTGCGCGCGCAGATCCTGGAACCGTTCAAGAAGATGAGGATCACGTATGACGATCCGTCGCGCGGCAACGCACTCGATTTGATCGTCACGGATTTCTCGCCGCCCGTCATGCGCGGCAGCGAATGTCATTTCGATCAGGCGACCCGCAACAAGGGCCGGGTCACGTTGCGCGGACGCAGCTACGACATCGACAGCATCGGCATGCGCGATCGCTCCTGGGGTCAACTGCGTTCCGAGGCGCTCATCGCGGGTCCGCCGTTCACCTGGCTGACGGGAAGCTTCGAGAAATCCCGCATCTCGTGGAACGTTGCGGCGTTCGACGATCCGACTCGTAACCCGGAGTGGAAGGACCTCTTCCAGGTCGATCCGGCACATACGCTGCACGACGGTTGGGTTTGGCGCGACGGCGAGCTGTTGCGCTTCGAGAAGGCATCCAAGATCACGCGCCGTGATCCGGTGACGTTGCGTCCCCTTTCACACGAAGTCGAGTTCACGGATACGAAAGGACGCAACTACAAGATCACGGGCACCGTCAATGCATCCTGTCCGTGGATCAGCTGGTCCAACATGCACTCGTTCATGTGTTCGACCGAGTGGCGAATGGATGGCGAGATCGGCTGGGGCGACACTCAGGATGTGCACTGGGGCGACTATCATTACGCGCTGAGGAAGGATCAGGCGTGAGGGAATGGCACTCAGCCGATGCCCAAGCAGGTCGTGGGGCCTGGGGCGTGGGACATGGGCCAGAATTCAAAGGACTCCTCTCTGGCTCACGCCCCAAGCCTCAAGCCCGCCGGGCTGAGCTGGTCGAAGCACGCTGTCGTCAGTTCCTCCTGCGTTACTTGCCCAAGGCTCCGAACACCTTCTGAGCCATGCCCCCGGCAGCCTTCATCGGATTGGCACGAATGGCCCGCTCTTCCTGAGCAATCATCTCGAAAACGCCATCGAGCGCTTTGCGTGCGACATAGTTGTCGATGTTGGCGTCCTGCTTCTTGATCAGTCCGAGCTGCTGGCCTTGACTGGCGACCTGGTTGTACTTCTGCGCCAGGCCCACGTTGGCCGTGTACTTCTGCACGATCGGCAGAAACTTCTGCGTCAGCGGTTCTGCCGTCCTGGCTCTGAAGAACTGCGTCACGGAATCATCGCCGCCGGTGAGGATCTGCTTCGCATCCTCGACGCTCATCGACTTCACCGCATCCAGCAGCAGAGACTTCGCTTCGGGCACCGCTGCTTCCGCCGCGCGATTCATCGCAGTCACGAGCTCATCGGCTTGCGGGCCCATGCCTGCCATGCGCAGCAGCTTCTCCCCTTTTGCCAGCCGCGGCGGTAACGGAATACGTACTTTGGGATTGCCGAGAAAACCGTCGGGCTTGCCCAACGTGCTCACCGCTTGTGTCGCCCCCTGCGTCAGCGCCTGTTTCAATCCCGCGGACGCATCCGCGTTCGTCAGATCGCTCAGCGACAGCGACCAGGCACTCGTCGAGACCAGCAGTAACAGCGCGCATTTGCCGACTGTCTTCATGAGGCGATCCTCGTGCGGTGGAGTGGCGCTCGGCATCGTACCCGGTTTGCTCGCTCTCGTTCGCCGCGTTGTTCACTGTCATTGTCACTGCGCTGTATTGCCAGCTGCCCTGCGCACCCGCGTAATAACGCACAAGCTCTCTTGCCGTCCCCTGGTGCAACGCTATAGTCGAAGCCGATATATCAAGAACGTGCCGGGGCGACCTGGCTGGGGGAGCACACCATGACTGCATCTTCGCCCGTTGTCGCGCAACGGTTCGTGTTCGCCGGCATGGCGATCTGCGTCATCGCGATGGCTTCCCTGCTCTGGATGCCCGCACTGCTCGGGGTGCTGGCCAAGGGCTACGGAATGGTGCCGAAGCAGTTGAGCTACCTGGCGTTCGCCGAGACGATCGGCTTCATGGCCGGCGCACTCGCAACGAGCGCACAAAGTCTGCGATTTCTCGTCCGAGCCGTGCCGATCGCGTGTGCCGTGCTGGTCGCTCTCAATCTCGCGCTCGTGTTCTTCGCGCCGCCTGAATCGTTTCTGGTCATCCGCGCGCTGGCGGGAATCGCATCGGGCGTGGGTTATTGCTACGCGCTGAAAGTCTGCGGCATGTCCTCGCACCCCACGCGCAACTTCGGGCTGCTCACCGGCGGGATGTCGCTGATGATGATCATCGGCTTTCAGACGTTGGCCTATGCGATCGATTCCCGCGTCGGTGGCAGTCAGGTCTCCGCGGCAGCGGGCTTCCAGGAGGCCGCCCGGATTGCATTCGGGGCCTACGCTGCATTCGCTGTGCTTGCCGCGGCGATCCTGTTGTTCAATCGGCCGCCGCAGGTCGCAATCGACGAACGCGCCGCAACCCGCGCAGCCGGTGGATTGAGTGTGCCGGTGTTGATTGGCTTGCTCTCCATCGTCCTGTCCTTCATCGGTCAGGGATCCATCTGGGCATTCCTGCAAACATTGGGCGTGGCCCATGGTTTCTCGGTCGCCGGCGTCGCCAACGCAATGTCGGTGTGGGCGATCATGGGAATCGCTGGAAGCCTCGCTGCGGCTGTGCTCCCGAGCGCGGTGCCCCGTAGTCTGGCACTCGGCATTGCGTTGATCGCGCTCTGGTGCGGGCTGTATGCGTTGTATGCGCCGCGCTCACTCACGTGGTATGTCGTCGGCTGCGCGATCGGGGGCGGCTACTGGAACTTCTTCATCTCCGTGCTGCTCGGATTGCTGGCCCGCATCGATCACACCGGGCGCGGCTCCGTGCTGGGTGGAACGATCTCGAGTGCCGGCGCAGCGACGGGTCCCCTGTTCGCGGGCATGTTGATCGTGGCGAACAACTATCGGCCCGTGGGCTGGATGACGTTCACTCTGTGCACGATCGGTTTTCTGTGCGCCTGGTACATCGAACGCCGCAGCTCCTCGGCCCGGACCCACCTCGATGAGGGCACTGGCGGTCTGGCTGCGGTGCTCAAGAAGTAGTGCTCTGTTTCGCGCTTGCAACGCGGCAGCGATAAACGCGTGCTCTCTCCTCGGCGAGAGCTCCACTGACGTCATCGGTTAACGAGACTCGAAGCTTATGCCACGTGCAATCGTCGTGGGTGGTGGCGCTGCCGGTACGTCTGCAGCGTTTCGACTTCAACAGACGGGTGCGTCCGTGCTTCTGGTCGAACGCGAAGCACGACTCGGCGGCCGGATGCGCACAGAGCACGTCGATGGATTCGATGTGGATATTGGCGCGGGTCTGTTGCCAGGGACTTACGTCGCGCTGCGGCGCTTGATGGATGACGCCGGACTCCTGGATCGGCTGGACCAGCTCAATTCACCCATCGCGGTGATGCGTGACCGGCGCATGCGCTACTTCGATTCGGCGAATCCGATCATGGCCGTGGCCCGCAGCGGGTTGCTCAGTACCCCGACGTTGCTCAAGCTGAGCAAGATCGCGTTGAAGTTGATACCGATGCGCAGCTCCCTGGACTTCGAGAATCTCGGCAAAGCGGCAGAGCATGATCGTGAGACGGTGGCCGAGTACACCAAGCGCGTGATCAACGACGAGGCGCTCGATTACTTGATCGGTCCGATCGTAAAGACCATGTACTCGATGTCACCGTCCGAAGCGTCGGTGCTCGATCTGTTCTGGTGTCTGAACAATCTGCTCGCCGCCGATGCGTACAGCATTCGCGGCGGCATGGAAGCGATGCCCACCGCCATCGCGCAGAAGCTGAGCGAAGTCCGTCTGGAAACCGAATGCGTTGGCGTGCGGGAGACGGCGGACGGTGTCCAGGTGACGTTACGCGATCGCAAGGGTCATCAGAGCACCGAGCGGGCGGATGTGTGCGTGCTCGCTACTCGCGCTCGCGACGTGCCATCGATGCATCACGCACTCTCGGCCGAAGCCCGCCGATGCTTCGAGAAGATCCGCTTCACCGCCACTGCGGAGATTCATCTCATGTTGAGGGCTCCGACATCCGAACGTGCAGCCGTCGTGATGATTCCGGATGCAGAGGACCCCGATATCGCGACGATCTCGTTCGTTCACAATCGCGGCATCGGTCGGGTGCCGCCAGGCAAGGGCGCGGTGAGCGTCTATTTCCATGAGCGCTGGGCACATGAAGTACGCGAACTGTCCGACGATGAAGTGTACGTGGAGGGGATGAAACGATTGCAGCGCCTCATGCCCGAGATAGAGCCGCTCGTCGAAGGCCGCATCGTGCAGCGCTGGGACGTCGTCGCCACGAAGTCCCATCCCGGCTACTGGAAGAACGTCGATCGCCTCGTCAAGAACCTGGACCTGGGATCGCGCATTCAGCTTGCCGGCGACTACTTCGCGTTGGCGTGCGTGAACACGGCAGTCACGTCAGGCGAACAGGCTGCCGCACGACTCGTCGCGAAGGGCTATGTGCGCTGAGTGGCCGCATGCCAGGTCGGCGGCGCTGCGTTCGCGGGCTGTGCCGACGGTTCACGCATTCGCCTGCTTGATCAATTGGCACACCTCGATGCTGCGCCGGAGCGCTGCGGCCGATGCTTCCGCATCCAGCAACGCGGGCAGGATATCGACGGTCGCCACCCACGTAACACCCGCATCGATGAACCCTTGTAGTTGGGACGCCGCCTTCTGAGGCGTGCCGTAGATCCAGCTCTTGCGTGACATCTCCGGCGTTACCCGGCCGATCATATCGTTTGCTTCGGCGATTCCGATCTTCTGCGGCAGCATCTTGATGGCGTAGTGCCAGTCGGGTGGCATGGGCGGTTGAATGCCTTCCTTCAACCACTCGGATTGAATGATCCGGCCCATGATGCAGGTCGTCCACTTGATGATCGGATTCTCGAATGCGCGCTCGACGAATTCGGCATCTTCGTGCAACAACAACGGTGCCCAGATGCCGAAATCGAATTTCTCGGGATCGCGTCCTTTGCTCTCGAGCTGCTGCTTCAGCTGTTTGATCTCTTGCGCCGCGTGATCCGGACTGGTCCACACCATCACGCCCATCGTCGCGAAGCCGTCGGCATGGCTCGTCGCCAGGTCGAGCACTTTCGGTCCGCCACCCAGGCCCCAGATTCGCGGTCGTTGACGGCGCGACACGCCAAGCCATGCTTGGTCGAACTTCAGGTGATTGCCCTGCAGATCGAATGGCTGCTCGTTCTCCCAGAACGCATGGAAGGCCCGGTAGAAGTCTTCCAGCCGCGTCAATCCTTCAGCGCGCTTCCAGCCCGTCGGTTGACATTGTTTCACCTCGCCCGCGCCGATCTGATAGATCGAGTTGCCATGGGTCACGTTGGCCAGCGTGAGCATCGTCTGCATCATCTCCGCAGGGCCACGACGAATCGCATCCATGCTGATTGCCGTGCCGAGCTTCGGCGCGAGTGCCGCGCCATAGGCGCTCATGACATTCCAATCGGGATACGAGTCGAGATCCGGGACGACCTTCGCCAGCGGACTGTTCTGCGGTGTCCACAGAACCGGGGTAATCCAGCTCACCGTCTGATCCCACATCAGCATCTGGTCCACGACACCGCTCGCTTCGAGGGCCTGGGCGACCTGACCAAACACTTCGGGCGGGAAGTTGCGGTCGACGGTGTTCGCGACGGCGGTTTCGATACGACGCTCAGCCATGCGCGCTCCTCGGTGTCAGGTCGTGTCTATCGATGCCTCGACGAGAAGGCGCTCTGAAAAACAATGGAGTGAACGCCTGCGCCGATACTACACCCGTGCATCGAATGAACGAGGAGCGCCACTGCAGCCGCAGCGACAGTGTCTGCCTTCGATTGCGGAAGGATCGCCGCGCCTGATCAATCCTTCTCCGTGAGCGGCGCTCGCGGCGAGCGATATTCACCTAGCCCGGGTATTGCAGTTCATCACCGCAACGACTCGGTCACTACGCCTCGACTTGACGGGGGGTGAGTCATGGGCCGATTGTCGTGCACGTCGAGCGGACCGAGTTCGGTCGGAGCGCCGATCCGAACACCAACGAACAACTTCAACAAACGGAGCCTGCAACCATGAGCCTGATCCTGTCCTGGCTGATTCTTTCTGTTGCCGTATGGGTTACCGCCGCCGTTCTGCCGGGCTTCCATGTCAAGAGCCCGAAGAGCGCACTGCTCGTGGCCGCCATCTTCGGCGTGCTCAACTTTCTCCTCGGCTGGCTGCTCTTTGCTGTCTTCACCGTCGCAACGCTGGGCATCGCGTGGCTGCTCGCGTTCATTACGCGTTGGATCATCAACGCCATCCTGCTCGTCATCACGGACAAGCTCACGGATCACCTGAAGATCGACAGCTTCGGTTGGGCATTGGGTGGCGCGCTGATGATATCGCTCGTGGGAACGCTGGGTGAGTGGGTCGTACGATCGGTGTTCTAGTGGCGTGTAACAGCTGATTTTCAGACCGTGGTATTACGCTTGTCAGCTTGCTGGTCGGCTGGCCAGAAACCTGGCGGAACCTTCTGGCCAGCAAGCCAGCTCGCTAGCCATCCTGTGATGGTCCGCGAACAAGCTCAGCTTGTTACCGGCTGGTTGCCCGGCTAGCCAGCTCATTTTCAGTGCGCGCGCTCCGATAAAGAACCACGCTGCAATCGCAGATAACGCGCAATCGCTGCGCGCGCGCCGATCTCGGAACCTACGTACGCAATTCGCGTTTGAGCTGCCATGAGAAAATGGCAGTCAGGACGCGCGTGCGTCATTCCTTGTTTCATGGGTGTAGTCGCGTTGCTCACGGGATGTGGGTCTGACGGTGGATCCGGAGGGAGCGACACGAGCGAGAGTCGTGCCACGAGCAGTACTGCACCTTCCACGTCTGCTGCAACAGCCGCCGCACCGACATCGATCACCGGCGTGACCTTCGACTGGAGCTCGCATCAGCGCATGGCTGACGGCAGCGACAATTGGCCTGCCACGTGGTCGGACGACGATCATCAGTACGCGATCTGGGGCGACGGTGGAGGCTTCGGCGGCACCGAGCAGGAAGGCCGCGCCAGCATGGGCGTCGTACGCATCGAAGGTGATGCGGGCAACTATCAAGCGAGCAATCGGTACGGTGGCGTGGGCGCTGAATGCAAGTCGACTCTCGACACCAAAGCGCATGGCGCGCCGCTGAGCATCGGCGGCGTTCTGTACGCATGGCTCACGCCCGGCTCAGGGACAGGTGAATACGACGTCTTTTCCCTTTATCGAAGCGGCGACAAGGGGTGCACGTGGACCCAGCTGAATGTGGCGTTCGAGCACGCGAACACCGGCATCAGTTTCGGCAGCTTCGTGCAGTTCGGAAAAGACAACACCGCGGCGCGCGATGACTACGTGTACACCGTTGCCGTCGAGGTCACGGATACCTCCACGCTGAACATCGTGCAGCGCCCCGGCAAGATCATGCTTCTGCGCGTGCCCCGAGGTGCGATCGAAGACAGAAGTGCATACGAGTTCTATGCGGGGCCCGACAGCGCCGGACAACCGACGTGGTCTGCATCGCCCGGGGACAGGCTGGCAATCTACGAGGATTCCGACGGTGTCGGACCGTTTCCGCAGATGACCTACATTCCGGGCCTCGAGCGGTTCGTTTACACCAATCAGCACGGCAGCGGCACCGACAACGCCGGCATGCAGTCGCTGCTCACCATGGCGGACGCCCCTCAACCCTGGGGTCCATGGACGGTGTTTCACCACGATGTGTTCTTCCCTGAGATACAGCGAACGGTCTTTCAGTGGAACTTCGCGCCGAAGTGGTTTCGCAATAATGGGCGCGAGTTCACGCTGATCTTCTCGGGAGTCGAGAGCAATGACTCCTGGAATATCATCAACGGCACGTTCCGCACCTGAGACGCTGCCGCAGCAATCGCGGTGACCCACGGCCGGTCACCGCGATCATCACACGCTACCAGTAGCGCTGCGCGCTGTAGTAGTCATACACCTTTTCCCTGAACTGCGTGCCATCGCCCGCGGTCAGCTCATCCATCGAATACGCCGGTGCGGCCTGCAGCTGCTCCTTCGTCAGATTCACGACATACGCCCCTTCGCCGGGATCGTAGTCGAGCGTGCTCCACGGCAATGGATGATATTTCTCGCCCATGCCGAGGAAGCCGCCGAAGCCGACAACGGCATACATGATGTGACTCGACAGCTTGTCGAGCACGATGTCTTCCACTTTGCCGATGGTCTTGCCCGTCGAGTCCTTGACGTTGGTGCCAATGACCTTCTTGGCGCGAATCGCCGCTGTGTGTCCGCTAACAGTTGTCATGTGCTGCTCCTCGCTCAAGTGAACCCGTCAAAAGAAGCCCGCAGCGAGGCCAAGGTTCCTAATGGAATTGATGAAGGGCGGTCAGGGAGGGCTGTCAAAGATTCGCTGCCGGCAAGTTGCAGACAGCAGCTCAGCAAGATCTTTCTGATCCTCGAACTACACGCGCCGCGGATCCGGCACGCGTTTGGTGATCAGGCCCCTGCATGCGAATCGAACCCACACGCCTCCCGTGTAGTTGCATCCGGTGTCGTGTACTGAGGATATCCATGAGCTTCATCGGGTGGATGGCATTCATTGGCGCGCTGCTGCTCACGATGGCGCTGTCATCCGCCTGGATCCGACGCTTGCCGATATCGACTGCCGCGATCTACCTGGGCATCGGCTGCAGCATCGGTCCATGGGGCTTCGACCTGCTGCGTATCGATCTGAGCCATGGCGCACCCTGGCTTGAACGGTTGACGGAAGTCGCGGTCATCCTCTCGCTGTTCATCGGTGGCTTGCGGCTGCGATTGCCCCTCACCGATTACGCGTGGCGTGCGGCCTATCGACTCGCCGGCATCGTGATGTTGGCAACGATTGTCGGTGTGGCGCTCTTCGCAGTCGTCGTGCTCGATCTTCCTCCCGCGCTCGCCGTGCTGATCGGCTCGATTCTGGCACCGACGGATCCCGTGCTCGCCAGCTCCGTCACCGTGGGTCATTCGCAGGACAACGATCGCTTGCGCTATGCCCTGTCGGGTGAGGCGGGTCTCAATGATGGCGCCGCCTTTCCGTTCGTCGTCCTTGGTTTGCTGTTGTTGTCACCCGATCTCACCGCGGGCGAGCTCGTGCAGTGGAGCGTGCAGCGTGTAGTGTGGGCGATACCGGCTGGACTCACCGTGGGCTACGTTCTCGGGCGACTCGTCGGTAGTGCCGCGATCGCATTGCGCACGCGCAACCGCGACACGGCCGCGCCCACGGATTTCCTGGTACTTGCACTGATCGCCCTGTCGTACACGGTTGCCGACCAGATCGGTGCATGGGGATTTCTATCGGTGTTTGCTGCGGGACTGGGATTGCGGCGAACGGAGTTGCGCACCGTGCAGTCCGATCCGCATCCGGACGCGCCTGACAGCGAGGGCGACGAGCATCCACCCGCGGAGACGCTCGTGGCACCCAACATCGTCACTGAAAAGGAAATCGAACAACCTGCAGTCGCTGCGGGCGTCATGGTCGCGGAGGTTTTCTCATTCGGCGACACGCTCGAGCGCATGTTGGAAGTGCTGCTCGTGGTCATCGTCGGCGTCAGCCTGGCCAGTCACTGGGACTGGCGCGGCGTGCTGCTCGGCTGCGCGCTCGTCGCGCTCATCCGACCGCTCGCCACGGTGCTGTTGCTCATCGGCTCGCCCACCACGCGACTGCAACGATGGTTGCTCGGCTGGTTCGGCATTCGCGGTATCGGCAGCCTGTACTACCTGGCGTACTCGATGGCGCATGGTTTGCCGCGGTCCAGCGCGCCGGAACTCGCGGACCTCACGCTTTCCGTGGTCGCCGTTTCGATCGTGGTTCATGGCGTCACATCGCAGCCGCTCATGGAGTGGTATGAGCGGCGGCTGGAGCGAGGCCGAGCGGCCAGCGCCACGCCAGTGCAAGGCGAGGGTTGATGAACAGCTGGCGCTACATTCCCCACGGTCAGCGAGAGCTGACCGTGTGCGGTTCACCGGCGCTCACGAGCACATCAACCGCTTCCGGGTGCGGCGTCGTCGTGTGCCACGCTAACCCTCGTCCCGGTGGGCTCGTCGGTGTTGAACATCGTGCGGAAGATCTTCCAGTGATCGCCGTCCTTGCGCCATACGGTCATGTATTTGCCGTACTCGATGTCTGCTCCGCGCCGCGTGTCCCGGAACGTGTACTTACCCGTTTCGAGCGCAATGTCGCCCCGGACCACGCTCATTTCCGTGGTGGTATCGAACAAGATCATCGGATTCATCTGATCGGCCAGGTACTGCTTGATTTCTTCCCTGCCTTTCACGACTGGCCGTTCCTGCGTCAGGATTTCCGCATCTTCCGTGAAGAGCTCCCCAGCCTTTGCCGGGTCGTCAGTCCCGACTGCTTCCTCAAACGCGCGGGTCACCTCGGTAGGCAACGCTCTTGATGAGTGGTTGCTACATCCAATCAATCCACAACACACAAGTCCGCACATGATCGCGAGCGCTTTCATGACAGGCCTCCAGCTCGTTGCGAGCGAGCACCGTACATGTGAAGACGCTAATCCTCGACAGCGTCGAGCCGTATTACGGGAAGCGCGTAGGAGGCCTTCTCGGTGCGAAACGGGAGCCGACATTAATGTGTGAGTGCAACGTCTTACGGTTGCTTGTCCATCACGACGGCCAGTGGCTTCGTGATCTGCACACCCGCTGTGCGCAGCCGATCGAGCGCATCGAACAAGATCGTGCTCCGCACACCGTAAGCCATGCGCGGTGAGCGCACGAAGCCGACGGCATTGAATACAACATTGGTGCCTTCGACGCCGTCGATCATCACGGCGGGCGCGGGATCTCGCAGAATGTCCGCGTGATTCTGCAGTGCTTGCATCAGCTCATTGCGAATCCGGTCGATGTCCGAGCCGAGCGGCAGTGGCAACTTGAACTGCACCAGGCCCAACGCACTGTTGTGCGTGACGTTGCGCACGGCCTTCGTGATGAACTCCGAGTTCGGTACGATGACGGTGGAACGATCGCCCTTCTGAATCTCGGTCGCACGCGCGTTGATCCGGCGAACGTCACCTTCGATGTCGCCGAGCGACACCCAATCGCCTACCCGCACGGGCCGCTCCGCCAGCAGGATCAACCCCGACACGAAGTTCTGCACGATCGCCTGCAATCCGAAGCCGATGCCGACGGCGAGTGCGCTCGCAACCCACGCGATCTGCTGCAGGCTGACACCCAACGCCGAGAGCGCGAGCGATACGACGACCACGTAGCCGACATACGTCAGGATCGACGCGACGGAGTCGCGCATGCCGGTATCCATTCGCGTCAGCGGCAGATAGCGCTGTTGCAACCAGCGTTGTCCGCTACGGACTACGGCGAAACCCAGCATCATGACGATGACCGCGCGCGCGAGATCGGACGGGCGCAAGCGGATCTGACCGATCGCCAATCCTTCCTGCGCACGGGTCGCATGCTCCAGGAACTCTGCGGGACCGGCTCCATAGGGCGCCAGCAGCAGGAGCAATGCGAAGAAACCGACAGTGAGTTGCGCGAGCGCGGAGAGCAGCACCGCGGCCTGCAAGCGTGCCGAGACGATACTGGAGGTGGCCACGTGGGACGGGTCTACGCCCTTGGGTGCGAGCAGGCCGGTGATCGCATGCGCGAGCACTCTGGCAAGCAGCAGGGCCGTGCACAGCACGATCAGCGCCCAGGCGAACTGCTTGATGATGAAGCCGCCGAGCGCCAGATAGCCGAGCAGCAGGCACACAGCCCCTGCGAAGAGCACCGTCCAGGCGGCTGCGACAGCGACGCTCGCCCATACCGGCATGGCATGCCCTGGCTGTACGGCGACAGATGGCGTGGATCCCCAATGCGGAAAGTGGTGCGGCGCCACGCGCTGCAGATACGCCGCGAGCACCAGCCCGAGCACGGCCGCCATCAAAGCTTCGATCGCAACCGTGCTCGCAAGGCTCAGGTTGATGATCGCAGCGACCTGGTCCACGAGCGCAGTGAGAACGATGACGACGGCAAACCACGTGGGGGACGTGCGCAGCTTGCTGGCCAGCTGCTCAGGCAGCACGTCCAGTCGCCAAGGCGGCGCGCAGCGTGCCACCAATGTCGCACCGAGTGTGACGATGTAGGTGCCGAAGCCGGCGCACGCAACCAGCGTGTTGAGCAGGGTCTCGGTGCGCTCCGAGGCCTCCGTGCCGGGGCTCAGCGCGGCCGTGAACCATCGTGCAATCAATACACCGGTCAGTGTCCAGAGAACGACGTAAGTGAATGCGCGCAGCGCGGGATGGGATTGCCGCGCGATCATGATGCGAAGAAGCAGGCGAGTCAGCATGGAGCGTGCAACGAGTGTCGCCAACGCCGCAACGAGCGCGCCGATCCATGCGCCCATCGTCACTCGCTCCAAGGCTCGCAGAAGCTGCGAGGTTGCCGTTGCCACGCGGACGGCATCGCGTCGTGCATCATTGCGCAGCTCGGCCCAGAAGCGCTTGCCCAAGGGTGAGTGGACTCGCTCGCTCAAGCGCCCTTGAAAGAGTGCGCGCCGCTGCGCGGCGATCTCGGACAACGCCTGCTCCGTTTCGAGCAGCAGAAGGCTTGCAAACCGCGCCTGGCCGTCGAGCGCCGCGCGCGATTGTTCCAGGGAGCGACGCTGGGCGGCGATGTCCTTCTGCTCTTTGACATCCGTGGGTGCCTCGCCGAGCTCTGCGATACGAGCATCGAGACTGGCGAGCTGAGGCGCAATCTGGGCGGCTCCCTGCTGCAGTCGAGACTGGATATCCACCGATCGAGTGCGCAGCTCGAGCAGCTGCGCATCGTCCGCGGCCGCAGGTACGGCCTTCTGAATTGCTGTCAGCTCGCGGCGCGCGGCATCCAGTGCAGCGCCGAACTCCTTGTCCTGCGCAATGACGGGGGCGAAGAGCTGGCACGCGAGCAGCGCCAGCATCAGCCCAAGAAGAACGGTCCGGCGGTAGTAAGGTCGGCAGGTCACGGCAGGTCCAGAGCGGTGCAAACGTCATCGCGAGTTTAGGGCAATGACGTCTCAGAACCGATCTTGAGTTCTGAGCGGAGCGCGCGACGAGATGGAGAATGTCACTGGGTGCGCGCTTTCGGGTGACATTTGTCGCGGCTCTAACCACACTGGCTCGAGCACTGACCCGAGCCAAAGCGTCCCCTCCCTTGCGCAGCGGCGGAGGGACAGGGCGGGGGCAAGGCCACGGCCACCTGAAGAGACGCCCCCATCCTGTCCTTCCCCCGCTGCGCAGGGGAAGGGACGCAAGTCCGAGCAGCCTCCCATCCAATGCAGCAGTCCATCCGCTATCAACAAACCACTAACGGCGTACAGCTTGCCTGGGCCTCTACGTGCTGCTCGATCGTGGCGGCGTGCGATCACGGACGGCTCAAACAGGGTGTTGAAGCAGTGCCGTCCTGCACTTTTTCAACAGCCTGCTAACCCATGTCAGCTCATCAACGCGCGATCCTCATGCTCGTGATCACGATGGTGATCTGGGGCAGCACGTTCGTCGTCACGAAAGGCGTCATCGCCGAAGTGCCGCCGTTCACGCTGGCATTTCTACGTGTGGCGATCGGTGCTGCTGCGCTGTCCGTGCCGGCGTTCCTGCGTCGTCGAGCGTTGGGCGAAAGTCACAGCGCGCCTGGCCCGATCGTTTTCATCATGGGCCTCGTTGGCGTGGCGCTGTACTACGGCTTGTTCAATGGCGCGCTGCTTTACACATCGGCGTCGCAGGCAGCGCTCGTTCAGAGCTGCATTCCCGCGGTGACCGCGCTCGTTGCCGCAGTGTGGCTGCGCGAGCGGGCCTCTGCGGTACAGTGGATCGGGATCGCGCTGTCGATTCTCGGCGTGATCCTCATCTTTTCCGTCCAGGCAGAGGGTGGCGGGACTTCCGCCGTGGGCGGTCTACTGATGTTCGCGACGACGGTCGTCTGGGCCGTGTACACGGCACTGGGCAAGCAAGTGGCCGCAGCCGATGCGCTCGATCTGACGGCTCGCATGGCGGCGATTGGAGCGGTATTACTTCTGCCCATCGCCGCGCTCGAGATCGCAACGCGAGGACTACCGCGGATCACCGCAAACGCCTGGATCGGTATCGTCTACCTCGGCGCCATTGCGTCCGGCGTTGCTTACTTGTTTTACAACGCCGCGCTCAAGCACGTCGCCGCGAGTGAAGCCGGCGTGTACACGAACCTGATCCCATCGTGGGTCTGCTGAGCGGCATCCTGGTGCTCGGCGAGCCGCTATCGGCGCATGCCATGGTCGGTGGGTGCGTCGTGCTCGTGGGCGTGTGGCTTACGAGCCGCCGGTCAACGGCTGCGGTATCGAGTCCGCGATCGTCTCGTTCGCCTGGCTCCTAGCCGCCGTTGGCGCATCCCGACCGAAACCAGACCGTTCGCAGACGACTTCTCCAGGAGCCATGCCTAGCCTCCCACTCAGCAACTCGACACGCTGCAACGGAGATCCTGATGACCACTGATGTACTGATCGTCGGCGCAGGACCGACCGGACTGATGCTGGCGAACCAGTTGGCACGGCATGGCGTGCGTGCCCGCATCATCGATCGACATGCCGGCCCGTCACGCGAAACCAGGGCACTCGGCGTGCAGGCGCGCACGCTCGAAATCTACGCGAAGATGGGTGTCGTCGAGCGCGCACTGGAGCTGGGTAAGCGCGGTGGCGGCGCGAACATGTGGGCCAACGGGCGCCATATGGCACACATCCCCTTCGGGGACGCCGGCAAGCAGATCACGCCGTATCCGTTCATCCACATCCTGGGACAGGACGACAACGAGCGCATTCTCGGCGACCGGCTGCGCGAGCATGACATCCGTGTCGAATGGAACACGGAGCTGACCGCACTCGAGCAGAAGCCGGATCGCGTGCAGGTCACGTTGAAGATGCTCGCCGGTCAGACGCAAGTCATCGATGCGGGATGGGTCGCCGGTTGCGACGGCGCGCACAGTGCAGTGCGGCGCTGCAACGACATCGACTTTCCCGGCGCTCCCTACGAAAGCTTCTTCTTCGTTGCCGATGTGGAGATGACCGGCACGATGGTGCCGGACGAGGTGAACGTGTACCTGTGGAAGCAGGGCTTCCATCTCTTCTTCCCGATGCGCGGTAACGATCATTGGCGGCTCGTCGGCATCGTTCCGCCAGCGTTACGCGACAAGCGCGACCTGGGCTTCGACGATGTGATCCCGTCGTTGCGCGCAGAAGCGGGCGAGGCGGTGCAGTTCAAGCACTGCTCTTGGTTCTCGACGTATCACATTCACCATCGAGCGGCGCGGCACTTCCGTGCCGGGCGTTGCTTCCTGCTCGGCGATGCCGCTCACATCCACAGCCCGATGGGTGCGCAAGGTATGAACACGGGCCTGCAGGATGCCTACAACCTGGCGTGGAAGCTGGCGCTGGTGGTGACCGCTCGTGCCGCTGAGGGATTGTTGGATACATACGAACAGGAGCGCTTACCGATCGCGCAGAAGCTGCTGTCCACGACCGACCGCGCGTTCAAGCTGTTCGTGTCCGACAGCCGTATCGCTGCGTTGCTGCGCCTGCAGGTTGCGGCGCGTGCGGCATCGAAAGTCATGCGGCGCGAGCGTATTCAGCGCGCGGCCTTTCGCGTCGTATCGCAGACGGGAATTCATTATTCGCACAGCGTGCTGTCGCAAGCCGCGGAGGAGTTGCCGGATGGCGCTCCGCGCGCAGGCGACCGCTTTCCCTGGTTGCATCTGAAATTCGAGAGCAACGGCGCGACGGAAGACTCGTTCCGGAAGCTCGATGACACGTGCTTCAACCTGATTCTGTTCGGCCAGCCGCTGCCGCAGGAACTACCGGAGCTCGGCAGCCTGTTGCGGACGTACTGCATTCCGAACGACGCTGCAAACGAACAAGCGTTGGCGCGTGCGCAGATCCCGAGTCAGGCGTTCTATCTCGTGCGCCCTGACGGCTACGTCGGCTTGTGTGGCATGCGCGCGAATGCAGTTGCCATCGCGCGCTACCTCACGGAGCGCGTGCGGCTCACGGTGCCGTCCGTGGCGACGAAGCGCACGGAATCTTTCGGCACGACACCCCATGGAGCGCTCGCATCGGGATAAGCGGTGCGGGCGCTCTCGTGAATGCAGATGCCGAGCGAACCGTCGGGCAACCGGCGCAGCGAGTTGGCAATCTGCCGCGGCCCAGCCGGAGTCGACGTCCACTGCGTTCGCGGTGGCGGCGGCTCGTTGTGCAACTCCCTGCGAGGCGTGTGTTCGGCCGTGCCCCACAGGACGCGTCGGGTCCATTGATCACGCATCTCGTCATGACGCTGCGTAACGGGTTCGTCCTGTTCTCTCGGAAAGAGGGCTTGGTAGCACGCTGCGTCGAACTTCAACCCACACGCACGCGCTTCCGCGATCAGCCATCGCAGTGAGTTGTTGGCCGGCGCACTTTCATTCGCGGGATAACCGCCACCCACATCGGCGTGATTGCCAGGGAACCAGACTTCCTTCACATCCTGCGGTTGGCCCGGCGGGTTGTCGGTTGCATCGAGATCGAACGAGGCGGGTGCATAAACCGCCTGCCGCGATTCCCCGTGCAGACCACCCCACGTCGTGTGCACGTAGAACGAGCGCTGCTCATCGAGCGAGAGTGCATGGCGCACATGCTCGACGATGGGATTGTGGCGCGTGTGTGGGAGGTTCTTCGGGCGCAGATAACCCACCGATTTGACTGTATCCCACACGCCGAGAAAACGAATGTTGCAAGGCTGCGAGTGCGCACGCCGGAAAGCGTCGATCTGCGATCGATACTGCTTGCGCGCTGCCGGCGAGAGTCCCGTGTAGTGATGTTCGCACCATCCGAGCGCTGCATCGGCTTGCGATACCGACTGCTGCTGCAACACACCGCAGCGATAGATGAGCCCCGCGAGTGCGCGCACCGTGAATGCGCCACGGCTGAAACCAAAGAGGTAGATGTCGTCGCCGGGTTCGTACGCGCGCACGAGTGCAACGTACAGCTGACGGATGTTGGCGGCGGCGCCCAGCCCGAAGCCCAACTCGAACGGCTGACGTAAGTAGCGGAGTAGCAGTGTGTCGGGATTCGAATCCGCGAGCTGCAAACGCTCGGAGAGCTGCAGGCCCGTTTCAATCCGCTTGAGACTGACATGCGTGCCGATACCCGGATCGTAGATCGCGATCTGATTGCTGTGCTCGGAGAGATCGAGCAGCTTGCACAGCCGCAGCACGTTCGAGTCATTGCGACCCACGGACTGCCCCGTGCCATCCGACAGTACGACGATGCGCTTGGGCATGGCGGCAGTGTATCTGGCCGACAGTTGCGAGGGTTCGATCGAGCACGTCGTGGCGATACTCATCTGCGCTTTGCAGCAGGGGAACCTGGTCAAAGCACTGCTCATTGCACGTGTGCAACTTCTCATCCGGGGGGTGGTAATGAGCAAGGTCTTCGTGTGGCTGACCGGATCACTCCTGGTTTCTTGGGCTGCGGCATCGGTCCAGGCGGCGGAAGCGCCAACCGCGTCCAGGGCTCCGTTTCAAACCACGGTTGTCACCGACTTCGATGAACCCTGGGCAATGACCTTTCTGCCCGATGGCCGTTTGCTGGTGACGGAAAGGAAAGGTGCGCTGAAGCTATACAAGGTCGGCGCCGAGGCGCAGATCATCCGTGGCGCGCCGCAGGTTGCGTACGGTGGCCAGGGCGGGCTCGGCGACGTCGTGCTGCATCCGCAGTTTCAGGTGAACGGCATCGTGTACTTGAGCTATGCGGAAGCGGGCAAGGACGGCACGCGGGGTGCGGCCGTCGCGCGCGCGAAGCTCGTGACCGATGAACGCGGCGGCGGCGCGCTGCAGGATGTGAAGGTGATCTGGCGGCACGTACCGAAAGTGTCCGGCGAAGGCCACTATGGTCACCGCATCGTGTTCGCACCTGACGGCCACCTGTTCATCACCTCGGGTGAGCGACAGAAGTTCGATCCGGCGCAGAACCTGCAATCGAACCTCGGCAAGATCGTGCGGCTCAATGACGATGGCTCCGTGCCCAGCGACAATCCCTTCGCCGACAAAGGCGGCGTCACCGCGCAGATCTGGTCGCTGGGACATCGCAATCCGCTCGGCATCGCCTTCGACGCCCAGGGTCGGTTGTGGAACACGGAGATGGGCCCGAAAGGCGGCGACGAGCTGAACCTCGTGCAACGGGGCGCGAACTACGGGTACCCGATCGTTTCCAATGGTGAGCACTACGACGGCCGCCCGATCCCGGATCATGTCACTCATCCCGAGTTCAAACCGCCCGCGATCACGTGGGCGCCGGTGATCTCGCCAGCTGGCTTGGTCATCTACTCGGGCGATTTGTTTCCCGAGTGGCGCGGCGACGGCTTCATTCCAGCCCTGTCAGCGAACGGCGTGGTGCGAGTCGAGTTCGATGGCGAGCGTGCCCGCGAAGCGGCGCGCTACGACCTGGGTGCGCGCATTCGCGAAGTGGAGCAAGGGCCGGATGGCGCGATCTGGGTGCTGGAAGATGAGAAGAATGGTTCGCGGGGGCGGTTGTTGAAACTCACGCCGCGATCCGAGTGAACTGTGACGATGCCGTTCTAACCCTCCCCCGCTATTCGCAGGGGAGGGGACGGAGTTGCAGTCCGCGACGTCGCTGAGTCGCTGCTCAGCCGTTCGCTGCTGCCTTCGGCTTGCTCTGCTCTGCGATCACGGCATCCGCAACCTGGCGCGGCACCGGATCGTAGTGCGAGAACTCCATCGTGTACGAGGCGCGACCGCTGGTCATGCCGCGCAGGTGACCGATGTAGCCGAACATCTCCGACAGCGGGACCGTTGCGACCACGGCGATGTTGGTGCCGCGCTCGAGCTGCTCCTGGATCATGCCGCGACGACGGTTGATGTCGCCGATGACGTCGCCGAGGTAGTCGCCGGGGGTGACCGTCTCCACCTTCATGACGGGCTCGAGCAGGATCGGACCCGCCTTGCGCATGGCTTCACGGAAGCAGGCCTTGGCGGCGATTTCGAACGTCATCGCGTTCGAGTCGACGTCGTGGTAGCTGCCGTCGGTGAGCGTCGCGCGGAAGTCCACGGTCGGGTACTTCGCCAGCACGCCGTCTTCCAGCTGCACGCGCAGACCTTTCTCCACTGAAGGCACGTACTCTCGCGGCACCGAGCCGCCGACCGTTTTGTCGACGAACTCGAAACCCTTGCCGCGCTCCAGCGGTTCGAACGTGATCCACACCTCGGCGAACTGGCCGGCGCCGCCGGTCTGTTTCTTGTGCACGTACTGTTCGGAGATCGGCTTGGTGATCGTCTCGCGGTACGCGACCTGCGGCTGACCCATCACGCCTTCGACGCCGAACTCGGTGCGCATGCGGTCGAGCGTCACTTCCAGGTGCAGCTCGCCCATGCCGCGCAGGATCGTCTCGCCGGTTTCGCGATCGGTTTCCAGCTTGAGCGAAGGATCGGCGCGGACCATCTTGCCGAGCGCCGTGCCGAACTTCTCCTGCTCGGCCTTGACCTTCGACTTGACGGAGACGCTGATGACCGGGTCAGGAAAGCGCATGCGCTCCAGCACCACTTGATTGTTGGTGTCGCACAGCGTGTCACCGGTGTCGGTTTCCTGCAGGGACACGAGGGCGATGATGTCGCCGGCACGCGCCTCTTCGATCGGGTTCGCTTCCTTCGCGAACATTTCCACCATGCGCCCGATCTTCTCGCGCTTGCCGCGAGTCGTGTTCGTCACGGACATGCCCTTGGTCAGTACGCCCGAGTACACGCGCACGAAGGTGAGCGCGCCGTACGCGTCGTTGATCACCTTGAACGCGAGGCCGGAGAACGGCTCGTCGTCCGAGCAGATGCGCTCGCCGATCGGGTTACCGTCCGCGTCCACCGTCTTGATTGCTTCGACGTCCGTCGGAGCAGATGCGCTCGCCGACGGGGTTGCCGTCCTGGTCCACGGTCTTGATTGCGGCGACGTCGGTCGGCGCCGGCAGATAGTCGACGACGGCATCCAGCACCTGCTGCACACCCTTGTTCTTGTACGAAGAGCCGCACAGCACGGGATTGAACGCGCTCGTGATCGTGCCCTTGCGCAGGCACTTGCGCAGCGTGGCGGCCGACGGCTCGTGGCCGTCGTTCAGATAGGCTTCCATCGCCTCGTCGTCCTGCTCCAGGCAGGTGTCGACGAGCTCGGTGCGGTACTTCTGGATATCCCCGAGGATCTTGCGGTCGCTCGGCACTTCGATGCCCAGCTTGTCCGCGATGTCCGGCGTGACGTCCAGGACCTGCCACTTCGCATCGCGATCGTCCGAATCCCACACCAACGCTTTCATCTCGACGAGGTCGATCATGCCCTTGAAGTTGTCTTCCGAGCCGATCGGCAGTTGCACGGGCAGAGGACGGGCGCCGAGGCGCTTCTTGATCATGTCCACGCAGCGCAGGAAGTTCGCGCCGCTGCGGTCCATCTTGTTCACATAGCAGAGACGCGGGACGTCGTAGTTGTCCGCGAGACGCCAGTTCGTCTCCGACTGCGGCTCCACGCCGGCCACGCCGTCGAACACGACGACGGCGCCGTCGAGCACGCGCAGGGAACGGTTGACCTCGATGGTGAAGTCGACGTGTCCCGGAGTGTCGATGACGTTGATCTTCTTGTCGCGCCAGAACGCGGACACGGCGGCGCTTTGAATCGTGATGCCGCGCTTCTGTTCCTGTTCCAGATAGTCAGTGGTCGTCGAGGACTTCAGATCCTTCGTATCGTGAATATCGACGATCGTGTGCTTACGCCCCGTGTAATAGAGGATCCGCTCCGTCGTCGTCGTCTTGCCAGCGTCGACGTGGGCGATGATGCCGATATTGCGGATGTCAGAAAGCGCGGTGGTACGAGGCATAACAATGTTCCATGACAGTTGCAGGGCAGAACCTCAGCCCAGCCCGCTCCGGCAAGGAGGGGCCCGACGAGGCTCCGACGAAAGGGCGCGAGAATACGGGCCAAACCCAGGTGCCCCTATGAGGAATTCGCTGCAATTAAGGCCCAGCGACCCTGAACAACTAGGGGCTTCTCTCAAAGGGGCGGCATTCTAGCCGCACTTTCCAGACAGGAAAGAGAAACTGTGCGGGTTCCGCGGGCTTTGTGGGCCTTGGTGCGCACAAGGGTGGTTGGGTGGCGTGGGTTGCCCCCACCCTAACCCTCCCCTAACCCTCCCCCGCTGCGCAGGGGAGGGAATCAGAGCTGCGGTGGGTCGCCATCGGTTCCGGTCCCCTCCCCTGCGCAGCGGGGGAGGGTTAGGGTGGGGGCACACCCACAAACGCCGACCATCTCAAGAGATCCGGAGAACCCAACCCACAATGGGCTTCCCATTGCCTCCTTTCACCCACGCTCCTCAACCCCGCTGGCCTCTCCCCGTCTTAGTCGGCGTTCTCCTCATGCTGGCCGGCTGCGTGAATCCGGCCGAACGCGAGGAAATCGACCCCGAGCGCGCACGCCATGCGGTCGTGGGACTGATGCCGGCAACGGTCACGGACGCACACGGATGGGCCGACGATATCGTTGCAGCCTTCGACGCGCTGGAGATCCGGCCGACGGCCCAGAACATCTGTGCGGTGCTCGCGGTCACGGCGCAGGAATCCACCTTCGAGGCAGATCCCGTCGTATCGGGTCTGCCCGCGATGGCCCGCCGTGAGATCGACAGTCGCGCCGCCCGCTTCGGCATTCCCAAACTGCTCGTCAGCGGGGCGCTGGCGCTTCCCTCACCCAATGGTCAGAGCTACAGCGAGCGGCTGAGCAAAGTGAGAACCGAGCGCGAGCTCAGCCTCGTCTTCGAGGACTTCATCGGGATGGTGCCGTTGGGCCAGCGCCTGTTCGGCAGTCTGAACCCGGTGCGCACCGGCGGGCCGATGCAGGTCAGCATCGCGTTTGCCCACGAACAGGCCGACGATCACAAGTATCCGTACTCGGATGCCCCGAACGTTCGACACGAGGTGTTCACCCGTCGCGGCGGCCTGTACTTCGGCATCGCGCATCTGCTCGACTATCCGGTGCCGTACGACCGCATGCTGTATCGCTTCGCCGATTTCAATGCGGGCCACTACGCCAGTCGCAACGCGGCCTTTCAAAACGCGGTGACGATCGTGTCGAAGACGAAGCTCGCGCTGGACGGCGATCTCATTCTTTATGGTCGCGGCGACGAGCCGAGCAAGACGGAACAGGCGCTACGCACACTCGCGTCCCGACTCGACATGGATGATGACGACATCCATCGTGATCTCGAACGTGGGAAGGACGCAGCGTTCGAGAAAACCAAGCTCTATCGGCGGATGTTCGAGCTCGCGGATGAGGTGCAGGGAAGTGCCGTGCCGCGGGCGATCGTGCCGCGCATTCGCCTGGAGAGCGTGAAGATCACACGCGAGCTCACGACAGATTGGTTCGCGCAGCGAGTGGACCAGCGGTATCGGCGATGTCTGGCGCGGGGATCTGTGGCACCTGACTCGTAACTCCGATCCCCTCCCCTGCGCAGCGGGGTGAACGCCGCCTCGATGCCTCCGAACTATTGCTTTACGCCCACCCACTCCTTCGCCATCGTCCGCAAATCCGCTCTCTTCACCTTGCCCGAGCTCGTGCGCGGCAACGCCGGCATGAACTTGAAGACCTTCGGGCATTTGTAACCCGCGATGCGCTCACGCGCGAAACCGCGCAGCTCGTCCTCGCTCGCGTGTTTGTCGGGCCGCAACTCCACCACGGCGATCACCATTTCACCCCAGCGCTCATGCGGAGCTCCGACCACCGCGGCGTCCAGCACGGCCGGATGCTGTCGCAACGCTTCTTCGACCTCGACGGGATACACGTTCTCGCCGCCGCTCACGATCATGTCCTTGATGCGATCCGTGAGAAACAGATACCCCTGCTCATCGAGATAGCCGCCATCGCCGCTCGCATACCAGCCGTCGACCACCGCTTCCTGTGTCTTGTCCGGCTGCTGCCAGTATCCCTGCATCATCGACGGCGACCTGATCCAGATCTCGCCGTGCTGTTTCAGCTGCAACACCCTGCGATCGGGGCCGCGAATTTCCAACGCCGCGCCGGGATACGGTTTGCCGACCGACTTCAGCAGCTGCGGTCGCGAGAGATCGTGATCCGCGGGTGCGAGACGGGTGCAGGCACCAGCAATCTCGGTCATGCCGAAGAATTGCACGAACTTGCAGTTGCCGAACAAGCCCAGGCATTCACGCAACAGACTTTCGCTCATCGGCATGGCGCCATAGAAGATGCCTTCGATGGGCGGCGCCGTCGCGCGCGAGCTCCTCAATGTTTCGACGATATCGCGTAACACCGTCGGCACGATGAAGCTGTGCCCGACCTTGAACGTCTGCATCAAGCGCAGAAGATTGCCTGCAGTCGCATCCGCCGTGAGCACGACCGTGCCGAAGCGCAGCAAGCCCATCATCACCCACGACAATCCGCCAATGTGGAAGTTGGGCATGGCGGACAGACTCATCGCACCTTCACCGTAGTGATCGAAGTCCGGGCACATGCGTTCGGCATGACGCGACATAGAGAAGGCCAGGTGCGAAACGAGCACGCCCTTCGGGCGTCCCGTCGTGCCACTCGTGTAGAGCTGCAGGAAGGTTTGGTCCGGATCGTGGGGAACGACGCTGTGCGGCGCCTGCTTCTTGAGCAACGTCCGCAGATCCTGCCCATCCGGCCCATCGTCCGTCTGGATCACGACGGGCTTGGGTTCGAGCGGCTCGATCGCCTGCGACAGCGTCGTGCGGAAATCGGCATCGCAAATCACGAGCGCGGCGCGCGAGTCCGCCAGCTGGAATGCCAGCTCGGGCGCGGTGAGGCGCCAATTGAGCGGCACGAGCACGACGCCGTGGCGAATGGCACCGTAGAACACGGGCACGAACACATCGCTGTTGCGTCCGAGATAGGCAACGCGCGCGCCTTGCTTGATTCCGTGCGCCTTCATCAGAGCGACGAACGCATCGGCGCGCTGGTCGAGCTCGCGATACGTCATCTGTACGTTGCGATCGGGATGGATGATCGCAAGCCGCCCGGGATAACGCTGTGCGCCCAGCGTCGGCACGTCGCCTATCCAGACGAGATCTTCCTGGTGCGCCAGAGGTGCGCCGTCGATGTGTGCAAGGTGCTGTTGAGTCATTGCTGCCTCTGAATGAGGTCGGTTGGCTAGCGGGTCTGCTGGATAGCTGGCCAGAAAGTGTTTTTCATCATTCCTTCTGGCCAGCCGACCAGCAAGCTAGTTGTCCATCGCGCGGCGCATGACCCCAAAGGGATGAACGGGTTCCTCTCTGGCCGTAGCCTGTAGCCCGTGGCCCGTAGCCCATTCTTATTAGCCAGTTCGGTACACAGCACACCTGCCTTGCGCAGCTCGGAGCTCTCGCACTGTGTGGAATCAGTCGTCACGGTACCTAGTAGTCGCATACTAGCTTGAATGTATATTTTGTCCATGCGACGCTGCCGCTCCGCCATTGCGGCAACGGATGGGGCAGCACTACCGTGAAAGTACTCGTGGTGTATTGCTCACTCACCGTGCCGTGGCCCTTGCCAAAATTCGGTGTGTCCGGTTGCGAACGTCGCTTAAATCTTCACAGGACCTCAGCATGTTCACCTCGCTAGCCCTGTCGACGGATGGACCGATCGCGACGCTCGAGCTGCGTCGGCCCGATGCACGGAATGCCTTCGATGAGAACCTGCATCGTGAGTTCGCGGCGGCGATGTTGCAGTTGCGGCATGACACCGATATCCGCTGCGTACTCCTGCATGCGCAGGGCAGCGTGTTCAGCGCGGGCGGCGGCTTCGACTACATCGAAAAGCTGAATGCGGATGCCGAGCTGCGCCGGCGCACGCACAAAGAGGCGTTCGACATCTTCACGTACTTGACGGAAATGACGGTGCCCATCGTCGTCGCCGTGCAAGGGCATGCTGTTGGATTCGGTGCCACGATCGTGAGCGCGTGCGACGTCAGCGTCGTCTGGAAGGGCGCGAAGATCAGCGATCCGCACGTGCAGGTCGGTCTGGTCGCGGGCGACGGCGGCGTGATCAGCTGGACCGCATCGGTGGGTTACAACCGCGCCCGCCGCATGTTGCTGACCGGAGATGCATTGACCGCCGAACAGGCCTACAACTTCGGCCTGATCACCGATCTCGTCGAGACTCCGGAGGCTGCATTGCCCGAAGCGCGACGCATCGCAGAGCGAATCGCATCGCTGCCGCCCATGGCCGTCCAGGGTACGAAAAAAACGTTCAACGCTCTCGCCCGCTTGAGCATGGGCAACGTGCTCGATGTGTCGCTGCTGACGGAGATCGCCTCTGCCGCCAGCGAGGACATCAAGGAGGCGCTGCAGGCCGTGAAAGAGAAGCGAGCCGGGCGCTATCGCAACCTCTGACGGGGTTCGAGCCGGTGGCGCTGCCATCTTGAAGACGAGCGATGAACCGGTGCAACGCCTGATGCGTCAAAGTATTCAGCATTGTCCGTGAGGGTTGACGATGGCTACCGGGTGGGCTGGAGACGGTGCAGTTCAGGATCAGATCGACGCGACGGTGAAGGACGGTGTGAGCCGTGCCCAGGGCCGGCTGCCGCGCGGCCCGAGTCTGAGCCAGTGCGAGGAGTGCAACGCAGCGATTCCAGAGGCACGTCAGGTCGCGATCCCTGGCGTGCGTCTGTGCGTGAAGTGCCAGGAAGCTCGCGACCGCGAGGAAGCGCAGTTCAGCGGCTACAACCGCCGCGGCAGCAAGGACAGTCAGCTGCGCTGAGCGGACTCGTCCAGCTGATCGTGCTTGAACGTATCGCCAAGTGAGCGAGCCGGGAACTCCGCGCTACGGTTGCGGATTGCAGCGAGATGAAGATCACCGTGTGTGAATTACCCGATGGCCGCGACGAGTTCAGCAGTGCCTGGATTCGTCTCGCAGAGTCCGTTCACGGTGAAGCGAGCGAGCTGATCCTGCTGCCCGACATGCCGTTCGCCAGTTGGTTTGCGAGTTCGCGCCAGTTCGACGTTGCGGTGTGGAATGCCGCGGTGCGTGCGCACGATGAGTGGGAGCGCCGCCTGCCCGAGCTCGGTGCAACCTACGTGCTGAGCTCCCGTCCCATCGACTTCGGCAACGAACGCTGGGACGAGGGCTACGTCTGGGACGCGGAGCACGGCGTGAGATCCGTGCATGCGAAATCGCAGTTCCGCAACGAGAAGGGCGCGTGGGAAACCGAGTGGTACCGCACCTCGTTCCCGGACTTCGTGCCGCTCGACCTCGAGGGCAATCTCGTCGTCGGCTTTCTCATGGGCGCGGAACTATCGGCAGCCGAGGAAGCACGCCGCTATGGAGAGGAGCACGTCGATGTGATCGCCGTGCCGCGTGGCGCAAACGTGATGCCATTCGAGCGCTGGCGCGATCGCGCGCGCGAGCTGGCTCAACTCGCGAGCGCGCATGTCCTTGCCTCGACCCGCGCCGGCACATTCGGCGGTCAAGCCTGCATCGTCGCGCCCGATGGCGAAGTGCTGGGCACGACGTCTGCCACGCAGCCCTTTCTCACGATGGACATTCAACTGCCCAACAGAGCCGTGTGTCACGTGCCTTTGAAACCGGACGATCTTGCCGGCTTGGTCGATCCGCTGGACACGGGCGTACCGCCGTATTCGTAGCGGCCTAGTCCCTCAACTCCGCCGGCACTTTGCCGCCGTTCGCAGCGAGCTGCCTCATCACTTGCTTGTGCAGCCAGATGTTCATGGTCGCGGAGTCGTTCATGTCGCCCGTATACCCGAGCTCCCTGGCCAGCTCCTTGCGATTCTGCAGGCTCGAATCGAGATCGAGCAGCTTCATGAGATCGACGATGGAAGTACGCCAGTTCAGCTTCTGCGGATTCTTGGCGGCCAGTCCCTGCAGCACGGCCTCGACATCCACCGGTTGCGCGGGTGCAGGCGTCGCCGCAGGTTGTGTTGTCCGAGGTGCGGAGGCTTGCGGAGCCGGGGCACGACTTGCACTCGTCGAGGGTGTTTGCGGTGCCGGCGGGGATGCAGACGCTTTCGAACCGAAGATGGCGTCTTTGATCTTGCTGAAGATGCTCATATCGCCTCCACGCGCGTACGACGTCGATGTCGAATCGCAAACACAACGGTAGTGCTATGGAGGAGTTCCAGGGAGCACCCGTCCCTGATTGCACGGATGAGTATTCAGTAGCCTGCACGTAATGCGTGAACGTCAATTCGGCGAGAGGAAATGGCGAAACGGCGTAATGGCGTCAGAAATCACGCGCTTGACGCCATCTCGCCATGACGCCCTCACGCCATTTGCGGGCTGACGAACGTACGCGAATTTCTAACTCACCACACTAG
>DATELY010000123.1:0-4048 GCA_035276085.1 Steroidobacteraceae bacterium
GATTCATCGCGCCGGCGAGAAGCTGTTTGTCGACTTCGCCGGCCCCACGTTGCCACTGACGACTGGACGCCGCGCGCACATCTTCGTAGCGGCTATGGGCGCATCGAGTTACACGTTCGCATGTGCGACGCCGGCCGAGACGATGGAGGACTGGCTGGGCGGGATTGCTCGCGCGCTGACCTTCTATGGTGGTGTGCCGCAGTTGATCGTGTACGATTTTGTTGCTGGGAACAAAATCATAATTCTGTGCCCGAGACCGTTATGTGGCGATCGATACCCGTTTGTACTGTGTCGGGAGGGGCGCGAATGTTTGAGCACATAACGAGCTATAGCGCGTTGAGCCATTCGATGAGTGATTTGTCGTCTTTCCAGACGGCGCGAGCGCGGGATACCCCCGAATTTGAAGAACTTATCTCGCAGGCACGTAACGCTTCGGTCTTGGCGCGTAACGTCAGCTCGGCATATCGATTGGTGGTATCGAGGCTAACGTGTCCGAGCCAGCCTCGGATGACGTTGACTTCGACACCAGATTCAAGGAGGTGGACGGCGGCAGTATGTCGAAAAAGATGAGGACTGACATGTCGCGGCTGCGGACCGTCCGTGTCCCACGGCGCTGCATGTCGCCGCACTATCTTGTAGATACCAAAGCGTGTCAGGGGGCGGTTCTTAACTGCGCCGAACACCGGACCATTGGGCAATGTGCGTTGCTCATCGAGCAGTTGCTGAAGATATTTTACTGTTTCATCCCAGAGCGGGCACACGCGCCACTTGTCGCCTTTGCCGTGCAGATGGACCTTGGCTGGAGGCGCTAAATCGAGATGTTCCCTACGAAGTTCGGCGACTTCCTGAACCCGGGCGCCCGTGTTGTATAGAAAGAGCAACAGTGTTCGGTCGCGAAGTGCAAAACGCCCTTGCTTTGGAAGAGACCGAAACAATGCTGTCACCTCCTCTTGCTCGAGGTAATGGGTATCGGGCAATGATGTCCGCTTGACGGGAATTGCTGCGATTTGCTGGCATGCTGCCAACATCTCTGGCACGCGCAGCGCGAGGTACGCGTAGAAGGTATTCAGCGCCGCCCGCCGCTGGTTGCGAGTACGCACGGAGTTGCCGCGCTGCTGCTCCAGATACTTGAGGAACGTCAGCACGCGCTCAAAGGTGAGGTCCTCGACCTTCAGAGAAGTAATTGAAGTGCGGCGTTGCTCGGATACAAATCCGAGAAACAGGCGAACTGTGTCGCGATAACTTCGGATCGAACCTTGGCGCAGGCCTTTCTGCACGGGAAGGTGATCGATAAAGAATGACTGTATCAATGAGCCGAGAGATGGGTTCATGATGGGAGAACCTCCCTGAGAGTTGCCGCAGCGAATGCCTTGTAACGGCGATTAGCCTGCTCAAGGAGCTCAGGTGTCGTCGACAGGTACACCGCGGTGGAGCTCACGTCGACATGCCCCATGAACGTCGAGAGCGCGAGGAGATTTGCCTGTGGATCAAGGCCGAGACGGTACCATCGTGTGAGCACGCCGACGGCGAATGCGTGGCGGAGATCGTGCAAGTGCGGATACGAGATGCCCAGTGGAATCTCAAGGTGCAGTTTGGGAATGAGGGCGTGAAAAGTCTGGCTGATCGTGCATGGGTTGATTGCCCTTCCACCACGTAAGCAGAACAGCGGACTCTCATCCTGAGCGGGGTATGTGGCCGCTGTCTCGCGTTGACGCAAATGCCCGGCGAGCAATGCCCCAACCTTCGGGCCGAAAGGTACCAGGCGGCTCTTGTAGAACTTCGTTTCGCGGATGACGAGCAGTTGACGCTGAAGGTCAACGTCCTTGATTCGCAGCCTGCAGACCTCGCCGACCCGCAATCCGAGTCCGTACAGAACAGCGAAAATGACGAAATACGTGTCGCCTCGCCCTATGGTGCCGCCTTTATCGGGAAGCGTCTTGGCAAGCGCAAGCAACTTCTTAATCGACGCCGTGTCGAAAATGAAAGGCGTTCGTTCATATCGTGATCGGCGCGGTGGTGATAGTAGTGGCGTCGCGACAAGCTTCCCATGATTGACGAGATACGCGAACAACCTCCCAATCGTACAGCGCAGATGGTTGTAGCTTCTTGGATGTGGTCGCGGACGCGAGAGGAGGAACTCATCCACGACGGTCGGGGTCACCTGGGAAAAACTGCGGATCTGCTTGCGTAGCAGGTATGCGTCGAATAGAGCGAGTGCCTTCTCTTCGACGTCGAAACGCCTGCCCAGCGAGCGCTTGTAGCCGAGGAACTGTTCGATATCTGGACCGAGAAAGCTCTGGAAGCTGGTAGAAGATCTCATAGCACATCCTCTCCATCGCCTTGCGCGACATCGCGAAGTTGATCGATTGCCAGCTTGCCGTAAATCTGGGTCGAAGAGATGCTTCGATGGCCAACATAGTCGCCAATATGCTTGAGGGAGAAGTGAGCATTCAGCAAGCGCTGTACGCAGCTGTGCCGTAGTACGTGTGAGCCTGCCCGTGGAACGCTGATGCCTGCTTTGCGAATGAAGTGGGCAGCCCGGCACACCACGGCCGCGTGACCAATCGGAGCAAGCGGCGCCGACATGCGCATGAAGATCTCGCGATGCGTTGTGGCCGGTCGCCCATTCTTGAGGTAGTCGACGATCGCTGATCCGGCCACTGCCGAAAGCGGATAAGTGGTGGTGTTGCCTGCCTTGCGGTCCCGGACTCTAAACCGCTCGTTGCGCCAGTCGATATCGTCCAGGGTAAGCGAGGCAACTTCGCACGCCCGCAGGCCGTATGTAGACAGCAGCAACAGCATCGCGTAGTCGCGCCTGCCACAGGGAGAACGCCGGTCAACGCTTGCCAGGACCTGTTCGACCTGATCCCAGCTGATAGATCGGGGGATACCTGCGTGTCGATATGATTGTGGAAACTCGACGAGCGGGCTCAGGTCCCGGGATAAGACTCCTTCCCGATACAGATAGCGCAGAAAGACGCGCAACGTTCCGCACGCGTTACGAAGCGTTGTCCACGCAACACGTGGACCATACTCGGCAATGAACCCGCTGATTACGGTTGGCGAAACAGCCTGTAACCGGATGCTGTTGCGCTCGAGGTAGGTGGCGAACTGATGCAGATGGAAGCGGTAGTGGAGAATGGTACGTGGCCGAAGCCCCTTCTCCTCAACAAGAAACGCCATGAATAGCGGAGCCTCTCGTTCGAACGGGTTATCTGGCTTGTGTGGACGACTTGGGCCATCGTAACCCTCAACTACCAGGCGAAGCATTTGGCAAATAGGATTGCGAACCTCATGAGAAAACTTGCTCCGCCGGGCAGCACTGCGTCCACGCCCATGTCGACAAATCCAAGTCTGCACAAACGGCTCGACGTAATCGCTTAGCTGCGCGAAATCCCTCGCACCGCGCGCCTTCGCGTACTCCCCAAAGCTCACCAGCAGGGGCACGCGATGCAACACACTACGGGCCGTGTAGTGAGCCTCTGTCAGCCAAGTGACGTATTCCTCAATCGCCGGAGCGAGCCATGACAAACGAATGCGGTCGACGGTCTCTGGACGAAAGTAATAGTGCTCGAGCATGACAATCTCCCAAGGAAAGTGGGAAATCACCATGCCACAGCAAGCGCGTTATGTTGCCTAGCAGTGCAGCAGAGCGGCTCTCAACGTCCGGATGAAGACGAATGGCCACATAACAGTCTCGGGCACAGAAGTACGATTTTGTTGCTGGGAACAAAATCGAACACGATTTCTCTCGTGACGCCGCCGAATGCTTCAAATGCCCGCACGTGGCAAGCCAGTAGCGTTTCGATGCGCATGTCGGTGACAAACTCCGCGTAGCTGACGCGGCTGTAGCCCAACGTCGCAACGAACGCCGCGAGCATGCCGAGTTTGTGCCCCGGCTTACGAAACTCAATCCAGTCCATCTGCATCTGATGGCCCGGCTCTGTCTCGAATCTGACCACCGGGTCGGGACGTGCAACAGGCCGAAGCTTCTGCAGATACTCCTGCACCCGGCGTAACCCGCCCGTGTAGCCCCGCTCCTCAATCT
>DATELY010000124.1:0-3755 GCA_035276085.1 Steroidobacteraceae bacterium
GACCCCTCGCCCGTTCAACTGCCAATTTGCGGGCACCGATGAGCGCCACGCCGGTGACGGCGCCGAGAACTCCTGCACCGATGAACAGAAGTGTGGGGCTCCAGCCAATGCCGAGCAGAAAGCCGACCAGCACTGGCGCGCCACTACCCCCGATGCGCCCAACGGCCAGTGACCAGCCAAGCGCGGTGCTCCCGACCTCTTCCGGATACGACTCCACCACCAGGAGCACCACGCCGGTCAAATAAGCGTAGAACGTGACTGCGACCACTAGAAGTATCGCGTGAAGGATGAGGGCATGTCCCAGCGCGAGCGGCAGAGTCAACATGGCTACGATGTAGACTGCGATCTGCGGGAACATCACTCGGTAGATGCCGAAGCGCGCCGTCAACCAACCCTCAGCGGCCGTTCCTATCGCGCCTCCGATCCCGAGGCTCATGGCAGCATCCATACCGACGCTCGAGGACATTCCCGACTTGACCAGCAGCGCCGGCATCCACCCCAAGATAAAGAACAGGATGGCCTGTCCGAGGATCAGAATGAGCCAGAGCGTCAGCGTCAACTTCCATAGTCCGGATCCGAAGACGCCTTCTGCGGCCCCGCGGTCATGTTTCGCGCCTGCATCCCCATGTTGCAGCTTCACCGCTGTGCGGTCAGCCGATGGCGACAACCTTCTGGCGGCCGCCATTGCACGTTTATAGTCTCCCTTCCTATGAATGAGGAACTGCACCGATTCAGGAACGATCACCCCCGCAACCGCGGTAAGTGCGAGCGTTGCGATACCCGCGACCTGCAACAGCATTCGCCAATCGAACTGCGGCACGATACTGCGTGCCAACACTCCACCGAGCAGCGACCCCAGGGGCATAAACACGAGCAACAGCGAAACGTGCTGCCTGGAAACGCGCGGGGGTGAAAACTCAGCTCCGAGGGCGACGATGTTCGGCATCGCCGCCCCGAGCCCAATGCCGGTGAGGAAGCGGAGCAAGACAAACTCCGAGAGCATGCCGGCATGGGCCGCGAGAACTGTGCAAACGCCGGCCAAGCCCATCGCCATCAGCAAGACACGCTTTCGTCCAAGCCACAGGTCGGCAACGGGCCCCATGAGCAGCGCACCGAGAATCGAACCGATCACGCCGGATGAAAACACCAGGCCAAACCCTGAAAGAGGCAGACCTAGATCTCGTGTCAGGTCACGTGCGATCAGCGCCGGCATCTGATTGTTCATGCCGTCAAAGAGAACCAGCACGCTGAGCGCTAGGATTACGATCAACTGCCGGACGCTAACCCCTTCCTCATCTATTCGCCTGGAGAAATCCAGTCTCGAGCTCGACGGGCCGTTCTTCAGAGCACTCATCTGATTCTCTCCACTAATTCGTATCGATCGCAGTGCGAACCGTCGAGCTAAACAGTCGCGGTAAGCAATTCCCGAAATCTCGGACCCACCTGCTTGGCGCCAATGGCGCTCCGCTCGAGCTCTGTTTCGGTAAACCAATCCTTTTTAACAGCGGAGAATGAGGGCCGCTGCTTGACCCGATCGAACCACGCCGCAACGGCTGCTCGATCCTCCCATAGCCAATCCAGGCCCAGATCCGTCAGCCGCTGCAGGTACGGGGTGAGATCCGCATCAGCGAGCGTGTAGCTTTCTCCGGCGAGCCATTTCGTCTGCGAAAGCGTCGCCTGCATATCACTGATTAGCTTCTGAATTCTCTGAAGCGCAGGGAGTATGTACGGTGACTGGTAGCCGAACTGCAGCATATTCATTGCGCGCTCTCGCTTCTGGATGTCGAGAGGCAGCATTTTGAGCAGCTCCTCTTCGGACTTGGACCGCCTCAGCTCATCGGAAAACGGAACGAAGCTGAGGAGGAAAATCGTGCCGTGCAGCGAGTCATCGACCTGCTTGCTCCAAGAGCGCATCACCGCCCGGCCGTACGAGTTCCGGGGCTGCAGGGAGGGCCCGCCGAAGCTCTCATCGAGATACTCGCTGATGATTCGGGATTCCGTAATGACCCGATCATCATGAACGAGGGTCGGTGCATACCCTGCAGGATTGAGCTTCAGGTATTCCGGCGTGCGCAATAGATTCCGAGCGTCGACCGAATCCCACGGCACTCCCTTCTCCGCCAGGCAAATGCGGTTTTTCTGAGCGCAGATCGCGGCTGGGAAATGATAGAGTCTAAGCACAGTAGCCTCCGAGCCTTTCCTAAGCATGTTGGAAATGCAGTCGGCTCCCCACAATCAAATATCTCGCTGCTGTCCCTTCTTCGAACTGAAGCCCTGCAGTTAACCTCCGACTGTAAGGCAGCGCCGATACGGACTCTCGCTCATATTGAACGCATATGTCAATATGTACTAGATGTCCTCCAGTGAGCGTGGATCTCCGGCGCCGGCCTGCGCCTTCCTGATCGGCCAGGCGGCTCGTCGGATCGCAGCTTGACCTCATAGTGACGTCTCTGTCATTATGAGCCGCTGATTCCACAGGTGATGGCGCTGAGCGGCTGGAGGGGATTTTCTGATGGGTAGCTACATTGAGATCCCGGTGTCCAAGGAAGGTCGAATGCCTGCCTATCTCGTCGAAGCATCCGGACGCGATGCTCGACCGGGAATCGTTGTGCTGCAGGAAATCTTCGGTGTGAACGCGAACATGCGGCAAACCGCGGAGGTGTTCGCCACGCTCGGATACGATGTGATCGTGCCCGACCTTTTCTGGCGGCAGGAGCCGCGAATCGAGCTCGATCCGTCCTCGCCTGCAGACCGCGCGCGCGCAATGACGCTGAAGGCGGGTCTCGACGAGGAGTGCGCCGTCCAAGACGCTCTCGCGGCCGTTGCACACCTGCAACGCTCCGGGCGCGCTTCCGGAAGAGCGGGAGCGGTTGGGTACTGCCTCGGGGGTAAGCTCGCTTACCTCCTCGCGACTCACGCGGAACTTTCGGCAGCCGTATCGTATTACGGAGTCGCGATCCACGGCGCATTGGACCGCGCAGCCGCACTCTGCGCGCCGCTCTTAGTCCACATTGCAACGAACGACGATCTCTGTCCGCCGGCGGCACAGAAAGCCATTCACGACGCCCTCGGCCCACGCCCGAACGTCCAGATCATCGACCACGCCGCGGTTGGACACGCCTTTGCACGCCGCGGCAGTACCGCCTTCCGCAGCGAGGCTGCGGAACGGGCAGACTCCGCCACCGCGGCCTTCTTGACGCGTCACCTCAAGGCACCAAAGTGACGCCCCGTGATGCTCGGTGTGAGCTTGCCGAAGCCAGCCGAATACTGGCGGCGAATGACGTTCTAGATGCATTCGGGCATGTCAGTTGCCGCTCTCCGCAAGAGCCTCAACACTTTTTCATTTCCCGCTCGCTGGCGCCCGCACAAGTTGAGCCGAATGACATCGTCGAGCTGCGGCTCGACAGCACCCCCACCAAGGACGATTGCCCCCGATTGTTTCTCGAGCGCTTCATCCATGGCGAGATCTACCGAAATCGTCCGGATGTCCAGGCGATCGTCCATAGTCACGCCTTGGCTGTACTTCCCTTCACCATAGTCCCTGCGCTCTCGGTGCGGCCTGTCAGCCACATGTGCGGGTTTCTGCACCTCACACCACCGCCGTTTGACATCGCGAATCACGCCGGCGACGGCACCGATCTGCTCATCAGTGATCCGTCGCTGGGTGCAGCACTCGCCGGGCACTTGGCCCAGGCCTCGATCGTACTGATGCGAGGTCACGGGTTCACGGCTGTCGGGCGCTCCGTTGCCCAGGC
>DATELY010000125.1:0-3632 GCA_035276085.1 Steroidobacteraceae bacterium
GCGACCACCGGTCGAACCGCCCGTCCAATACGTGTACTTCGCGTTGGAACCGTAATAGGCCTTGGTGAGCGCCTTGGTCTTCACGACTTGCTCGTGAATGGCGCGTGAGGAGAAATCCTGCCACAGCGTCTTGTTGATCGAACCGTCCGGCAGCATGGTAAAGGAGCCACCGAGCGACATGTCGGGGCCCGCCGAATGTCCGGTGTCGGTGGATGAAGCCACGGCGCCTTCGCGTGTGGCGACGATGGCGGGTTGGGTAATGTCCGAGGCCACCGTGAAGGACGACACCTTGGTCAGGTCGAGTTCCTGACTGCCGGCCCACCCACCACCGCCGACGGCGTGGATGCGGCCATTCCACGCGTCTTTCGAGGGTAGCCACACCTCGATGCCTATTCCGCGTGAGGTCGATGGCGCGTCCGCGGGCCCTGGATTACCGGGACCGACCAGCAGCTTGACCAAACAGACGTCAGCTTCGATCGGTATCGACGATGCACCGAATTCGTTTGGCAAGACAACCGGCCCATACGGCAGCGTGTCGCCCTTGCGATACTGCTTTACGAGGAGGACCTTCGTCAGTTCATCGGGCTTGAAATGCTCGGCGATCGAGTCATCGCATGAGAGTTGCGGCACCGCAGGGCTGACATCCGCGGCATTCGAACGGTCGGCAGTGACGCAACCCCACGCTGTCAGGACAACGCAACTTCCAGAGACGAGAGAGCGCACGGCAGAACTGAAGTTTTTCATGCAAGTCCTCGAATAGGTGAGCCGGAATTAGCGAGCAGGTTTTTACGCTTCAGAACATGGTGTTTTCGTTGGCCGACGTTGCCGGCACGGGCTGAATGACATCCCAATGCTCGACGATCTTCGTGTCCTTGAGACGGAAAATATCCACCAGTGCGAGGCCGGTGGAATCGGGAGTGAATTTCGCATGGCTGTGCACCCAGACAAGATCGTGATCGGCGCCGGTGCGCTTGATGTCGAAGGACATCTGCGGGTTGTCTTCGAGCATCTTGCCGACCTTCGCAACCATGGCATCCAATCCCGTGGCGATGCCGGGATTGTGTTGGACGTAGTCGTCGCCAAAACACTCCGCTTTGGCCTGCGCTATGTTCTTCTGCGTGAATACCAAGTCCAGGCACTTGCGCACGTGCGCGAGGTTCGCCGCTTCCTGCTGCTTCAACTGCATCAGCTGTCTGGCTTCCTTCAGCTCATTCGCCTCCTGCACGCCTGCCTGATTCGAGTTGCAGGCCGCTGCCAGCAAGACCGCGCACACCGGAAGAGCGATTCGGATCATTGTCCTTCTCATCGGAGAGCATGGCGACTGCTTCATTTTTTTACCTCAGGAAATGCTTCATCGTCGGACTGAACGTACATTGGTCACATGCGATTCGAATGGGCTTCCGTCAGTGAGGCTGCTTCAGCACGCGATTCACGCCAGAGCGCTCGCCAGCAGGACCCACTTTCTCCGCTCGATTGTCGTTGGCGCGGCAGGACCAGCTGTCCGCCGTGTTCACATCGCCTTTGCCGTTGTAAGTCGCCAGCGCCGGATACGGGCAGAGCGGCATCGTACGGACGACCGGTTTCTTCGGATCGTCCCCTTCGTACTTCGTCGCGATGAGGCGAGTCGGTTGTTGCCCCTGCTCTACCCAGCGTTCCAGTGCCGTCAACACATTGTGTTGGGCGTCGATTGCACGCGTCTCGCCAATTCCGCGCATCTGTCCAAAAGCGCTGGGACCGGTGCCACCATAGCAATGGTTCATGTTCGGACCCATGAAGAGCACGGCGTTCTTTTGCAGCGATGGATAGCCACCGTGCAATCCGGCAAGCGTCCGGTAGTACTGCACGGTGCGAAACGGCGTGACCAGTCCGTCGCTGTAGCCGTGATACAGAATCAGTTTGCGGTCTTGTGCCAGGAACTCGGCCGCTTTGCCCGGTGTCGCGCCGCTCCCTCGACTCGTCTTGCTGGCAGCCAGTGCGGCCGAGGCCTGCGGTACGACAGCCTGTAGATGGCCGGCCTCATTCCTTTGAAATGTGATACCCGTGGTCTTCCACGGATCGAAGGAGGGTGCATCGGCGTACACGAACTGTCGCAAGGTACCTTCTGAATAAAACCAACCCATCGGCTGATCTTGCGGGTTGTCGACCCAGGGGGCGCGGCCTTTCGGATCTGAGGGGGGCGCTGGAAAGCCAAGCCAGGAAGCCAGATCAATCGGTGTGTCCGTAAAGGAAAAACCCGTATACACAGGTTCGCCATGCTCGTTGACCGCGGCTGAAAATATCGCGCTCAAGCTATCGATCTGATCGGGTGTGAAGCACTCGGCCGAGGACTTCCCGGACTCGCATCGGGGCAGATGAACGTAAGGATCGAATGCGCATTGCTCGGGATTCTGAATCAGGCCGTCCTGCACGCCATCTGCCCGATCGCATTGCGCCCCGACCGCCTGGTCGATGAGTTTCCATTGCGGCTTCGAGATCGCCGCATCCTTCGTGCGCAGCTGGGCCAGCACGCCGATGAAGCTCGTGTAGATTTCGTTGCTCTGATCGAACGTGGGGGCGCCGACGACGATGCCGTCGAAATCCCGCGGGTAGTAGCTCAATGCGACCATTCCCTCACGGCCGCCGTTGGAGCAACCCATATAGTAAGAGCGCTGCAACGCCTCTTTCTTGTAGAACCTGAGAACGAATTGCTTGCCTGCTTCGGTGACGGTGTGCACCGCGCGCTGATAGAAGTCCTCGAGCGTATCGGCGTTCGGCTTGCCGGGTGACAGCGTCGCCCACGTGCTGTCGAAGGCCGCAACGATCCGCTCGGACGGCGATTTCGCGGCAACGTGCCCGTCGTCGGTCGACCATACCGGGTAGCCGCGCGCGACTTCTCCAAAAGAACCCAAGATCACCAGACCACAGTTCCCACCGCATCCCTGAAACAGGAACTTGTTGTTCCATTGCTGCTGCGCCGGAAGAATCGCCGCGAAGTTGGCGGTCTTGCCCGTGTCCGCGTTGGTGACGATGGAGCCTGTGAAGAAGCACGCCTCCGCCGAGCCTTCTCCCACGGCTCCCGCGGCCAGGTAGGCGACCCCATTCTTGGTGGCGGGAATAGTGCTGAAAGAAAAAAGATCCGGCACGTCCTTGATGGTCATTCCGGGAGGTGCGGTGGATTGCAGGCTTTCTGCTGTGCAGCTCGGCATGTCCGCCTGCGCCACCGTGGGCGCAAATAATCCGAGTGCTGATAGTCCTGCGGCGAGTACACCCAGCAGCGCACTGGAAAGAACGGAGCGAAAATATTTTTTTGTCATTGTGGTCAAGAGAAATCCCCTTCAGCTGCAGTCACCGTGAAGTGACATGAATGTTCGTGGGCTCGATGAGCGCAATCGGCCCAACCCAACAGCCTAAGCATCCAAGCCAACCAGGTGACAGCTCTTCGCCTTGGTCTTGCGTGAGGGGCATGCCTGGTTGGCATGCCCCTCAATCAGCGCGAAGAGTCGAGGTCGCTACTGACAGGCATAGCTCGCCGCGACGTAAGCATCGCCGCGAACGTAGGTGATCTTCTTCGGGTAGAGACAGATGGGCAGACTTTTCTTGACCGGCTCGTTGCTGGCGGACTCGAGGACGACCTTATCCGGAGCAATTCCCTT
>DATELY010000126.1:0-68420 GCA_035276085.1 Steroidobacteraceae bacterium
TCTTGCCCCCTCCCCTGCGCAGCGGGGGAGGGTTGGGGTGGGGGCACGCCCGCCACATCAATCCCGCTCGCGAGCGCTTCTATAATCCGCGCCCCAGCTTTTCTCACCCCCCGCCTTCATGCCCATTCAGGCTCTCTTCCCCACCCTGATCTATTCCGCGCCCCTGCAACGAGCCGATGGGCGCAAGCTCAATCGCCAGTTGCTGCGCGAATGCGTGCAGTTGCGTGAGGACGATGAAACCGGGCAGCGCTGGTCGCGCAAGAACTATCCCGGTGGGTACACCTCGTACCATTCGGCGCACCGGCTGCATCAGCTCTCGCCCACCTTCGCGCAGTTGGAGCGGCGGCTGAATCGGCACGTGCGGGCGTTCACGCAGTCGCTGCAGTTCGATATGGAGGGACGCGCGCTCGCAATGACGGATTGCTGGGTCAACATCATGCCGCAGCAAGTCGTGCATTCATTGCACTTGCATCCGCTGGCAACGATCAGTGGCACTTACTACGTGCAGACACCGAGAGGTTGCGCCGGCCTGAAGTTCGAAGACCCGCGCCTGGACCGCTTCATGGCGGCACCGCCGCGAAAGGCCGACGCGCGTCCCGAGATGCAGCCGTGGTCCATCGTCTCGGCCGAGGCGGGCAAGGTCATCCTGTTCGAGAGCTGGCTGCGGCACGAGGTGGCACCCAATCCAGTTGCACTCGAACGGATCTCGATCAGCTTCAACTACAGCTGGTTTTGAGCGCGGACGGGTCGCAGCCAACGGGCGACGGTCCCACAGCCAACGGGCGACGGCCAACGGGCGACGGCCAGAACTCCGTGCAACACTCTGGCCGTAGCCCGTAGCCCGTAGCCCGTAGCCCGTAGCCCGTACTCAACAGCGTTACGCGACGAACCGACCGCTGTGCAAATCCAGAATCGCCTGCTCGATCTCCTGCTGCGTATTCATCACGAACGGTCCGTGCTGAACCACGGGTTCACCGATCGGCTTCGCAGCCAGCAGCAAGAACTTCGCCCCCTGCTTGCCGGCGCGTGCGGTGAACGTATCGCCACGACTGAGAACCCCCGCACTGCGCGCCTGTAGCGCGATCTCGTTTGCCGTGGGCCCCACGATGAGTGTGCCTTCGTAGGGATACACGAGTGCGTTGTGGTCGGTTGCGAGCGGCAGCGAGAGCTCAGCGCCAGCAGGCAGCTCGACATCGAAATAGCTCGGGTCCGTCGTGACCCCCCGTATGGGACCCTGCGTCGTACCGCCCTCGTGTTCCAGACGCCCGGCGATGATCTTCACGCGCGCGCCCTTTCCGAGCGCAACCGTCGGAATCTCTTCCGCGGGAATGTCGCGGTACGAGGCGGGCTTCATCTTTTCCTTGGCCGGCAAGTTGATCCACAGCTGAAAGCCACGCATGCGCCCAGCCGTTTGCCGCGGCATTTCCGAATGCACGATGCCGCGGCCGGCCGTCATCCATTGCACGGAGCCTGCCTCGAGATCGCCGCGGTTGCCGAGGTGATCCTGGTGCTCCATGTGGCCGTCGAGCATGTACGTGACCGTCTCGAAGCCGCGATGCGGATGCGACGGAAAGCCGGCGAGGTAGTCGCGCGGATCGTCCGAGAAGAACTCGTCCAACAGCAGGAATGGATCCACCCGCGCGCGTTGCCGCCCGCCCAGGCTGCGGCGCAGCTTCACGCCCGCGCCGTCTGACGTCTCAATGGAGTCGATGATCGAATCCACGCTGCGAGTGGTCATGAGTCCTCCAGTCAAGCCTCAAGCAAGCCCTGCCACAGCATCGCTGCGCAGTAATGTCGCGATCTCGCGCCCTGCTTTCTGCAAGGACGCTTCTTTCTGCGTCGCGCTGATGGCCAGTCCTTCGGCATACACGAAGTTCACTGCGCTCATGCCGAGGAAGCTCAGGAAGTCTGCGACGTAGCGCGTGACGTTATCCGTGGGTGTTCCGGCGTAAAAACCTCCGCGCGCTGCCACGATGTGCACCTTCTTGCCAGTGATCAAGCCGACAGGGCCGTTCGCGGTGTAGCGGAACGTCTCGCCTGCGCGGGCGATGTGATCGAAGTACGCCTTGAGTGTCGAGGGAATGCCGAAGTTGTACGTCGGCACGCCGATCACGACTTCATCGACAGCGCGCAACTCCGCGATCAATGCATCGGAGAAGTCCACGACGGCCTGCTGCTCAGGCGTGCGCTCTTCGGGCGTGCTGAGGAAGGCCTGGAAGCGCTCGGCCGTCAGGTGCGGTATGGCCGTCGCTGCCAGGTCGCGCGTGATGACGCGGCCGTCAGGATGTGCCTGGCGCCAGGCGTCGACGAACTCATCGGCGAGTCGGCTCGACTGGCCTTCATTGGAGAAGAGGCTGGTCTTCAGCTGCAGCAGAGTGGGCATGACGAGGGAAGCTCCTGGATGGGTTACGGGTTACGGCTCACGGCATACGGCCAGAGCCTTCTGGCCGTTGGCTGTCTGCCGTTGGCCGTGGCCCCTATTTGATGATTTGATCAGTAGATAAAAAAGAGCAAATATCAGCTCAATCAAATCGAATGGATAGATAGATGTCCGAATTCCCCCACATTTCCCTGGAGCAATGGCGTGCGCTGCTGGCCGTGATCGACGCCGGTGGATACGCGCAGGCGGCCGGCGCCCTGCACAAAAGCCAGTCGGCGGTGACCTATGCCGTGCAGAAGATCGAATCGTTGCTGAAGGTGAAAGTGTTCGAGATCCAGGGACGCAAAGCCGTGCTCACGGAGGCAGGCAAGGTGCTGCATCGGCGGGCGCGCTCGTTGGTGGAAGAGGCGTTGCTTCTGGAGCGCAGTGCCTCGGCCATGTCGCGCGATTGGACGCCTGAAATCCGTTTGGCCGTGGACACGGTGTTCCCCACGTGGCTGCTGCTCGAATGCCTGGAGACGTTCGCGCTCGAGCGTCCGGAGACCCGCATCGAGTTGTACGAAACCGTCCTGGGCGGTACCGAAGAGGCACTCATTGAAGGGCGCGTCGAGCTCGGCATCGGCGGCATCGTGCCGACCGGATTCATCGGCGATCCGCTGCTACGCGTGCGCTTCGTGGCCGTTGCCAGCCCCACGCATCCGCTCCACCACCTCGGGCATGACGTGACCTATCGCGATCTACGCCGCTACCGTCACATCGTCATCCGCGACTCGGGCACGCAACGCACGCGCTCGGGCGGTTGGATGGGCGCCGAACAACGCTGGACCGTCAGTCACAAGGCCACATCCATTCGCGCACTGACGATGGGTGCGGGATTCGCCTGGTTCGCGGAGGAAAGCATCCGCGATGAACTCGCAAACGGACTGCTCAAGCCGCTACCGATGAAATCCGGCGGCGAGCGCTTCGTGGATCTGTATCTCACCTTCGCGCAGCGGGATTACGCAGACCGGGACACGCGGCGACTGGCGGAGATCATCAAGTCGCGGGCGCAGAGGTGTCCGGTGGCGGCTGGCGGGTAGTGGGTCGGCTGGCTAGCTGGTCGGCTGGTCTGCTGGCCAGAAAAGGTCATCGCCATTCTTCTGGCCAGCCGACCAGCTAGCCAGCCGACCGTTCTCGGCCAGCTAACTGGCCTGTCGGCCTACTGGCCTGTCGGCCTGCTGGCCAGAGAAAGGCACCTCCCCCTCTGGCCAGCCGACCAGCTAGCCAGCCGACCGTTCTCACCCTGCCACCGTCACGCTCACCGGACAATGATCGCTCCCCATCACATCCGCGTGAATATCAGCGGACTGCACCGCCGGCCTCAGCGCCTGCGAGACCATCACGTAGTCGATTCTCCATCCCACGTTGCGGGCGCGCGCATTGGAGAAGTTGCTCCACCAGGAGTAGTGCCCGTTGCCTTGCTTGAACAGGCGAAACGTGTCGACGAAGCCGGTGTCGACGAGATTCTGAAAGCCCTTGCGCTCCTCGTCGGTGAAGCCCTTTTTGCCGCGATTGGCCTTGGGGTGTGCCAGATCCAGCTCGGTGTGTGCGACATTGAGATCGCCGCAGAAGATGACGGGCTTCTTGAGCTCGAGCTGTTTGCAGTAGGCGAGAAAGGCCGGATCCCAGTGCTCGAAGCGCAGCGGCAGCCGACTCAAATCATCCTTGGCGTTCGGTGTGTACACCGTCACGACGAAGAACTTGTCGAACTCCGCCGTGATCACGCGGCCTTCTTCCGCGCTGTCACGCTGCAGCTCGTCCGCGAACTTGAAACGGTTGGCGAACTCCTCGGGAAACCCCTTGATCACCGCGATCGGCTCCTGCTTCGAAAAGATGGCCGTTCCGGAGTAGCCTTTCTTGATCGCCGAGTTCCAATGTTCGTGGTAGCCGGGCAAATCGATTTCGATCTGTCCGCGTTCGGCCTTCGTCTCCTGCAGGCACAGGATGTCCGGTTGGTGCGCTTCCAGGAACGGATGGAACAGCTGCTTCTTCAGTACGGCGCGGATGCCGTTGACGTTCCAGGAATAGATCTTCATGCAAGCGGGCCTTCGAGTGGCAAGGAGCTGAAGTGCCGTAGAATTCCAATTCGCAGGCACGGGTTCAAGGGTTGCAAGTGAATGGAAATAGAGATCGACGTCCACGCCATCCGCGAGCAAACCACGCGCGAGTATGACCAGGCGCGAGCGGACATTGCAGCGTTCGGACCCATCCAGGCGCTCGAGCGTTCGCAGCAACGCCACGATGCCTGTCTGGCCACGGCGCCCGACGCGCCGCTGCTCGCCTGCAAGGCAGGCTGCTTCTGGTGCTGCTTCTACAGCGTCGATGTGCGTCCCGTCGAGGTCTTGCGCATGCTCGACGCCATGCGCTCGCTACCGGCGGACGAACAGACGCGCATTGCGGCCGAGGCGCAGGCGAACCATGCGGTGCTGAGCGCGCTCGACGACGAAGAGCGGACACGACGCAACATCAAATGTCCATTCCTCGCGGCCGGCCACTGCGTCATTTACGGCGCGCGCCCGCAAACCTGCCGCAACTATCACGCGACCGATGCGGCGGGTTGCCTGCGCGCTTACGAAGAACCCGACAACCTCGACATCGATCCTGAATTCGCGCCGCTCGTCTACCAGCGCGGACGTGCCCATGTGGATGCGTTCTCCAAGGCGATGAGCGATGCGGGCTACGACACGCGGGCCTATGAGTTGAACTCAGCGCTCGCGGCAGCGCTGCACGATCCCGATCGGGCGCGCGAGCGCTTCGATCGGGGCGCGCACATGTTCCCGGCGCTTCATGGAACCGATGTGCCATTGGAGTTCCTGGGCGAGGACTCGTGACGCGCACCTTCCGCGGCGTCGTCCTGCAAGCCAGCTATCGCGTAGCGAGCGGTGCCGCGGGCGAGCGCACGCCCGTCGTTCACATCTACGGCCGCCTGGAAGACGGCGGTACGTTTCTCGTGCGCGACGATCGCCAGCGGCCACACTTCTACGTGCGCGCGACGAACGCAGCGTCGGCGCGGGTCATCGTTCGACGCGAACCGATTACGACGGACAAGCGCACGTTCGCGGGCGAGCCCGTGAGCCGCATCGATGTGGAGGTGCCGGGCGATGTTCCCGCCTTGCGTGAGCGGTTGCACGATGCCGGAATCGACACCTTCGAAGCCGATGTGCGCTTTGCCGTCCGCTATCTGATCGAGCGCGGCATCCAGGGCGGTTGCGAGATCGCGGGGACGCCGATGGCCGCGGAGGGGATCACATGGATATTCGACAACCCCGTCCTGCGGCCGGCAGACGTACAAGTCGAACCGCGTGTGCTCTCGTTCGATATCGAGACCGATCCGCAAGGCGAACGCTTGCTCGCCATTTCCGTCTACGCGCCCGGTATCGACGCAGTGCTGATCGTCGATGGCAGCGAGCGAGCGATGCCGGAGCGGGCGCGGCGCTGTCCCAATGAATTCGACGCGCTGGACGCGTTCTGCGAAATCGTGCGTGCGTTCGATGCCGACGTGATCACGGGCTGGAACACGATCGACTTCGACTTCACGGTGCTACAGCGCATCGCTGCACGCGTGCGTCATCCGCTCGAGCTCGGACGCGATGCGGGTGCCATGCGTCTGCGCAAGGCGGAAGGGTACTTCGGCAGCGGCCAGGCATCGATTCCGGGTCGGCTGGTGTTGGACGGCATCGATCTGCTGCGTGGTGCGTTCGTGCGCATGGACGACTATTCGCTCGATGCCGTGGCGCGCGAGGTGCTGGGCGAGGGCAAGGCAGTCGCCGGCGATGTGCGCGATCGTATCGGCGAGATCCTGCACAACTACCAGCACGATCTGCCCGCCTTCGCGCTCTACGCCCGTACCGATGCCCGGCTTGCCTATCAGATCGTCGAGCGCCTGAATCTGGTGCAGCTGGCCTTTGCGCGCAGCCGGCTCACCGGCATGACGCCCGATCGCGTGGCGGCGAGTATCGCGTCGTTCGACTTTCTCTATCTCACCGAGCTCGAGCGACGGCGCATCGTCGCGCCCACCGTTCGGTCGGACGATTCAAGAGTGCACGTGGCGCAGCAAGGCGGCCACGTGTTGGAGCCCGTCACAGGCTTGCATCGCAACGTGTGGGTGTTCGATTTCAAGAGCCTGTATCCCAGCATCATCCGCACGTTCAACATCGATCCGCTGTCGTATGTCGCTGAGCCCGGTGCCGACAGCACGCTGATCCAGACGCCGGGCGGCGCCTTCCAGCGCGAGCCTGCGATCCTGCCCCGCATGCTCGATGAACTGTTCCCCCGTCGCGAGGCTGCGAAGAAGGCGGGCGATGCGGTGGCCGGCAATGCCATCAAGATCTTGATGAACTCCTTCTACGGGGTGCTCGGTACACCCGCCTGCCGCTTCTACAATCCTGCGCTCGCGAATTCGATCACCGGCACAGGGCGCGACATCCTGTTGTGGTCCAAGGCGTGGTTCGAGGGCGCGGGTTTCAACGTGCTGTACGGCGACACGGACAGTCTGTTCGTGCAGGCCGGCATGGATGATCCGCACGTCGCGCAAGAGCACGGGCGCGCGCTCGCAAGGCGGTTGAATGCCGAGCTGGCGCGCTACTTGAGCGAACGCTGGCAGCTCGCCAGCCGCCTCGAACTGAAGTTCGAGAAGCTGTATCGCAAGTTGTTCCTTCCGCGCGCACGACACAGCACGCGCGGCGCCAGCAAGCGCTATGCGGGCTTGCACTACGACAAGGACACGGTGGAGTTCGTCGGCATGGAAGTCGTGCGTCGCGATTGGACGCTGCTCGCCAAGCAGGTGCAGCGCGAGCTGTATCGCCGCCTGTTCGCGGACGAGCCGGTGGATGTTTACCTGGCGGAGGTCGTGCAACAGGTGCGTGCGGGGCAGCTCGACGACGCGCTCGTGTATCGGAAAAATCTGCGCAAACAAACGTCGGACTACACTGCGACGACACCGCCGCATGTGGCAGCTGCGCGCAAGTCCACGGAAGGGTCGGGACGGTTGATCAGTTATGTGATGACGACGGCCGGGCCGGAACCGATCGACAACATCCGGCATCCGCTCGACCGCGAGCATTACGTGAGCAAACAGATCAGGCCCGTAGCCGAACCCGTGCTCGAAACCCTTGGACTGAATTTCGAACAGGTGATCGGCGACAGCCGGCAGTTGGATCTGCTATCGCTCTTCGACCTGCCCGCGAGGAAGTGAGCCATGAGTGCGGTAACACAGTCGTCCGCCTGCATGTGCCTGCTGCAACCACGCACGTCTTTGCGACTGGAGCAGCGCGCATTGCCGGCTGTGTCTGCGGGTCAGGTGCTGTTGAAAGTGCGGGCGTGTGCGGTATGTCGGACGGATCTGCACGTCGTCGACGGTGAGCTGTCCGATCCGACACTGCCGATCGTGCCGGGGCATGAGATCGTGGGCGAAGTCGTCGCGCGCGGTGCCGACACGCCACTTGCGATCGGTGCGCGCGTCGGCGTGGGCTGGCTTGGATTCAGTTGCGGCGTGTGTGACTTCTGCCGCGCCGGGCGCGAGAACTTGTGCGACCGCGCGCGCTTCACGGGATATCACATCGATGGCGGTTATGCGCAGCATGTGCTGGTCGATGCGCGCTTCTGCTATCCGTTGCCAGCTCAGCTCGATGACGTGCATGCAGCGCCGCTGCTGTGTGCCGGCACGATCGGGTATCGCTGCCTGCGCATGACGGAAGACGCGCGCCGCGTGGGACTCTATGGTTTCGGTGCCGCCGCTCACCTCATCGCGCAGGTCGCAGCGCATGAAGGCCGCGAGGTGTACGCCTTCACCAGACGCGATGATGTCGAGGGGCAGCAGTTTGCGCTGGAGCTGGGTGCCACCTGGGCCGGCGACAGCTCGATGCGTCCGCCGGTCGAGCTGGACGCGGCCATCATCTTTGCGCCTGTGGGGGCACTCGTGCCGGCTGCATTGGCCGCGGTGCGTAAAGCAGGCATCGTCGTTTGCGGCGGCATCCACATGAGCGACATACCGGCATTTCCTTATGCGTTGCTGTGGGGGGAACGGGTGCTGCGCTCGGTCGCCAATCTCACGCGCCGCGATGCCATCGAGTTCCTGGCACTCGCAGCCCGCATACCGCTGCAGATTCGCACTCGGTCGTACTCGTTGGCGCAGGCGAATGAGGCGCTGAACGACCTGCGCTCAGGTCGCGTCGCGGGTGCAGCCGTCCTGGTGCCTTAGCGTAGCCACGCGGACACAGTACGCATTCACCGCACTGCAGCCATCCGCGCTACTGCGTGGCGGGTGGAGCGCTGATAGGATCGATGCGTGCACGCAGCCACCGAGTCGTTCAGCGCCCGCCAGCTTGCGGTACTCGAAAGAGTGGCTGCCGGTGCGCCGCTGCCGGAGTTGTTGCGCGACATCGTGGATCTCGTCGAAAGCCAGGCAGCGGGGATGATGTGCTCCATCCTGCTGCTCGATGAGAACCAGCGTCTGCGCAACGGCGCGTTTCGATCTTTGCCAGCCGCGTATCAACGCGCCATCGAGGGCGAGCTCATCGGTCCGACGGCGGGTTCCTGTGGTGCGGCCGCATTCCTGGCGAAGCGCATCATCGTGACCGATATCGAGACGCATCCGAACTGGGAACGCTACCGCACGACTGCGTTGCCCCACGGCCTGCGAGCGTGCTGGTCGACACCCATCTGTTCGCCCGATGGCAAAGTGCTCGGCACGTTCGCGATCTACTACCGCGAAGTGCGCGCGCCCAACGACGCGGAGATCGCGTGGGTCGACGTCGCATCGCATCTGGCGTCCATCGCCATCCTGCGTCACCGCAGCGAGGAAGCGGTGCGCACCGGCGAGAATCTGCTCTCAATGATCTTCGGCAGCGTTCAGGATGCCATCATCTATCTGTCGGTCGAGGGGCCACGGCGCTACCGCATCATCGCCGCCAATCGCGCGCTGCTGACGCTCACACACCTGGAAGAGTCCAAGGTCGTCGGACGGCTGCTGGAAGAAGCGGCTGCGGATGCGGCACGTCCCGTCCTCATGGAAAAGTACGAGCAAGCGCGCTCGAGCGGCCAGCGCGTGACCTGGGAAGAAACGCATCGATCGATAACAGGCACGCGGCACAGCCACATAACGCTTGGCCCGATCCTCGATGCCGACGGCCGGTGTACCAACATGGTCTGTACGGTGCACGACATCACGGCGCTCAAGAATGCCGAAGCCGAGCATGTGCGCCTGGAGCGCAAACTGCATCAGGCACAACGCCTGCAGTCGCTCGGCACGATGGCCGGCGGCATCGCGCACGACTTCAACAACATCATTGCGGCCATCTCGTCCAACGTCGATCTCGCGTTGCTGGATGACGTCGCGCACGGTCAGGTACGCAAGCACCTCTTCGAGGTGCAGAAAGCGGCAAGCCGTGCGAAGCATCTCGTGCGCCAGATCCTGACCTTCAGCCATCGCGAGCCGCCGGCTCGTGAGCTGTTCGACCCGCTGCCGACGGTGGAAGAGGCGTTGCTGCTGCTCAACGCGACGCTGCCGCAGCACGTACAGCTCGAGACGCGCCTGGATGCGACGATCCCGACGCTCTGCGGCGATCCGACCCAGTTGCATCAGTTGGTGATGAACCTCGGCACGAATGCGGCGCGTGCCATCGGCCAGCAGCCCGGCATCATCGAAGTGATGCTCAGCGCAGTCGACCTGAGCGAAGGCACGCCGCGCCTGGAAAGATTGCGCGCCGGCAGGTACGTCCGCCTGTGTGTCCGCGACACTGGCTGCGGAATGGATGCAGCTACCTTGCAGTGTGCGTTCGATCCATTCTTCACCACCCGCCCGATGGGGGAAGGCACTGGACTCGGTTTGTCCGTCGTGCATGGCATCGTCGAAGGACACGGCGGTGCAATCGATGTCGAGAGCGAGCGGGGCAAAGGAACCTCGTTCTCGGTGTACCTGCCGGTCTACGCGCCGGCCGTGAATGCGAAAGTATTGGGCGAGGTGAACTCAGCGCAGGCCGCGACCGTGCTGTACGTCGATGACGACGAAGCGCTGGTATTCCTGGCGACACGCGCGCTGACACGGCTGGGATATCACGTCGTCGGATACCTGGATCCGAGTGCCGCGGTCGAGGATTTTCGTGCCCACCCCAACGATTTCGATGTCGTGATCACGGATGTTTCCATGCCGCAGCTCTCCGGCTCGCAGTTCGCGGCAGAGCTGTTACAGATCAGGCCCAACATTCCCATCGTCATGATGACGGGCCATGTCCGTCCCGAAGACCAGGAAGCGGCACGCCGGCTGCGCATCAACGACGTCGTGCGCAAGCCCAGCACGCTGGAAGAGTTCGCGCAGATGCTCGCGCGATGCATGGAAAACCCGCAAAGCGGTGGCGTGAAAACCCCCTCGTAGCGAAGCACGGCAGGCAGGCGGCAAGCGCACTGCCAGCGGCCGCGGCTGCCGTCATCGCGTGTGCGTTGTGTGCGCCAGCTCAAGGTTTCGTTGCATGCACTGCAACGATCGCCGCCACCCGCTGAAGTAATCCGCTCATCGGCCGCTTTCGAGCAAACACCATTGCGTGACCGCGACAACCCTTATGTCGCGTGCGCAGCGTCGTATCGAATCAACTCAAAGCGGAGACTCACTATGGCTCAGCAACGTCGCAGTGGACGCAGCGGCATTCTTGCTCTGGCTCTTCTCTCGACACTGGCTGCCTGCAGCGGCGGCTCCAGCGGCTCCGGCGACTCCCCGGGCTCGAACGACCAGCCCGCCGCCATTCAAGGCGTAGCCACTCCCAGCAGCGTCGCCGTCGTCACCGCGACGAACGCCAGCTGATCACTCGCTCGAACCCGTCCGGAGTCCGTCATGAGAATCGTCAATCGCTATTCGATCTCCGTGCTCGCAGCACTGGTGCATGCAACGCTGGCAGCGGCCGCGCCCAGCTCGAACTCCAGCTATGCCACCGATGCGCAGAACAGCTACGTGGAGGATGAAACCTCGCGCGGCATCGGTCAGGTGAACATGATCACCTGCATCATGTCCGCGTTGAAGGCCGATGCGCTCGTCAACGAAGGCCCCTACAACGCGCTCGTCGATGAAACCAAGTGCGATCCGAGCGCGCGCGCGGAGAGCTCCAGCACACAGGGCTCGAGCTTCATGAACGCGACGGTCAATGCGACGCGTGCATCGAACGACGATCCGATGATCGCGAAGGTCTGGATCGATGAGGAAGATGAAGGCGAGCACATGCAGATCCTCGTGCACGTCGCGGCGGAAGAAGCACCATCGACCGCCAACCCCTACGGCCTCTTCCGCGTCGACTATTGCGGCTCGCCCGATGGCGCCAGCTGCATGATGAGCGGGTTCCTGGAAGGCAGCGACAGCGGTATCCGCTACTACGAAAACGAAGGCGACGGCGGCAGCACCAAGGCGCTGCGCCTGAACGCCACGGGCACGACCGCCGGCAGCGGCCGCCTGCAGATCGACAGCGACTGGGAACAGGGCGAATACGATTTCGCGTACAACGCCACGCTGTTCCGCCGCTCCGACGGCAACAACGATCAGTGCTTCAGCCGCGACGCGTCCGACCCCGACACGGGCTTCTCGGTGTGGCGCTACGGCTTGTACGACGCCACCACGGGCGAGCGCATCACGCGCAACTCCGGTTTCCCGATCGAGTACACGACGGGCGGTCAGACCTATCACGGCTACCTGGGCTACTACGGCTTGTCGTTGCCGTTCGAGGCGATGAGCGCGATGGAGAGCGGCAGCACCGTGCAGAAGGTCGATTACGGCCAGGGCGCCGCGCCGACGAAGACCGACTACACCGTCGTCAAGGCACCCGGCAAGCTGACCAAGTACACGCGCCAGGAGCGCACGTTGCAGAGCATCGACAAGGTCAAGTTCACGACCTTCATCGGCAACAACGCGGGCTCGTTCTTCGCCGGTGCAACGCCCAACACGCAGTACGAGCTGTATTGGGATGATGCCAATAGCGAGTTCAAAGTCTCCGGCCAGATGAACTGCAGCGAGAACGGCTGCTTCACCTCGAGCTTTCCGAATGGCGAGACGAAGTCAGTGGCGGTCTCCTTCTGGCAGAACATGGGCGGTGTGCAGGGCTGGTCGCAGTCACTGGGCGGCGAGGTGTTCATCAACCTGCAGGGTGCGAGCAGCGTCGACTCGGCGATCACCGAAGTCGTCTACCGCAAGCAGGATCTCGTCTATCCATCCGATCTGCCTGCCACGTTGTTCTGCGTGCGTGACTGTCCGACGGCGGCCAGCATGAGCGCGTTCTTCGAATCCAACAGCGGCAGCTCGCCGTTCTACGGCATCACGGCCAACAACTGGAATCAGACTCAGCCCGCCGACGTCGTCCAGTATCACACCGATAGTGCTGTCGCATTGTTGCTGGATGCGGCCAATGAACCCGTGACGTTCACGAACAAGGAAGCGCTCGCAGAGCAGCCTCAGTATCAGCACGGTGTGCGCAGCGGTCGTCTCTTCACGACCCTGGCTGCAGCGGAGTGCGCCAACGGTTCCAACACGTACTGCGACTACAAGGTCAACGAGCTCGACGTGTACTACCAATGGGAAACCGGCCCGCAGCCGTTCAACCAGTTCGCCGCGGTGAAGAACGCATCCGGCGAGTTCGTTGCCTTCGATGCACCGTTGAACGTCAACTTCCAGGTGCCGAATGCAGCGGCGTACGGCGAGTTCGCAGGTCAGACGCTGGTGCTGCAGTACGGCGGTTTCGGCGACCTGTGGGGCATCCCCGGCAAGTGCGTGTCGCGCTCGACCAATGAAGCAGTGGATTGCAGCGAGCAGAACTCGCGCTACGTCGCAGCCTTCATGATTCCGTTCGACTCCGTCGTCGGCCGCGTGAGCGGCGAGTCGGGCGAGTACCTCGTGAAGTGGCTCGAGCGCGAGATCCGCTTCGCCAGCAAGGACGCCAGCGTGTGCACGGGCGCGGGCCTCGAGCTGTCGACCGGCCTGACGCTGCCCACGGCAGCGGACTTGAAAAACCCGAGCGACCCGAGCTCCGACATCTACATCGGTGACAAGCCCACGGTTACGGATGCGCCGCGCGTGATCCATGGGGATGTGAAGTTCTGACGCAGACTCGAGCTTGCCCCCACCCGAACCGGGTGTTGAAAAAGTGCTGTCCTGCACTTTTTCAACGTCGCTTGCGAAAGGTGTGACTTTCGCGCGCTCCCGCAATCAAGCGCTTGACGCGCATGATTGCGCCGGGCCATCCGTGGCCCGGCTATAGCAGGCTGTTTTTCAACAGCCTGCTAACCCTCCCCCGCTGCGCAGGGGAGGGGACCTGAATGAAGGGGATGAGCACGACGTACTAACACCGCATTTCCCTTCCCTCCCCTGCGCAGCGGGGGAGGGCCAGGGTGGGGGCTTCTTCCGCGAAGCGTCCTCACCCCCTGAGCCTCTACCAACAAACCTCTCCTGCTCCGATATGTCGATCACTCCTCGCCGGATCGTCTTCCATGGGACGCATGTTGAAGATGACGAAGCTGGACATCGCAGCGCTCAAGAACGCAGCGGACGCGAGCTAGTGAATCGTTAACGATCGCTTCAATAGTCGTTGATGCGTCCCTTCCCTTGCGGAGCGGGGGCCGCTCCTGCGCATCCCTGCGCCCGCGCCATTCGTGCGTCCTGCACATCAGAAGGGGAGGATGGGGGTCCTTCCGAAGGAAGTGTTGCGGTTCGCTAGTGCTGCGGACTCTGCACCAAGGCCGTGCTTCGCTTACCATGGGTCGCCTCAACAGGTTCACACGGGAGGATCGATGGCTATCACGCTGTACGACGCGACGGTGTTGGGATTCATGCAGACCGTCAATGCGATGGAAGGGGTCATGGCACGTGCCCTCGAGCACTGCACGCAGGCGGGTGTTGCTGCGAATGACCTGGTGGAAGCGCGCCTGATCGCGGACATGCTGCCGTTTCGCTTTCAGATCCTGTCCGTCATTCAGCATTCGGTCGGTGCGCTCGAAGGCGCGAAGCGCGGCGAGTTCGGGCCGCCGGGCGAGTCCCCGCCGCTCGACTATGCCGCCCTCCAGAACGCGCTGGCACGGGCAAGCACGCAGCTTGCGAGCTACTCGCCAGCCGATATCAATGAGCTGGAAGGTCGCGACGTCGTGCTCAAGCTGCCGAGCATGTCGCTCCCCTTCACCGCGGCGAACTTCTTACTGTCGCTCTCGGTGCCGAACTTCCATTTCCACGCCGCCACCGCGTACGACATCCTGCGCATGAAGGGCGTGCCGCTCGGCAAGCGGGACTATCTGGGGTCCTTGCGCATCTCGCGCTGAGTTTCCGCGGGCCGACAACACTTGGACGTGCATCGGCAGCCCGTCCCCGACAGTCGCGATCGTGAGCCGTCCGCGCTGACGGCTCGTCGCCGGCTCGTCTCCATCTTCGGTGGTTCGGTTGGCAATCTGGTCGAGTGGTACGACTGGTATACCTACGCGGCATTCTCACTCTATTTCGCCGGCGCCTTCTTCCCACCCGCGGATCAAACCGCGCAGTTGCTGAATGCAGCCGCCATCTTCGCCGTCGGCTTCCTCGTGCGTCCTCTGGGCGGCTGGCTGATGGGTCGATACGCCGACCGCAACGGCCGCAAGGCCGCGCTGACGCTGTCGGTGACGCTCATGTGTTTCGGCTCGCTCGTCATCGCCTGCACGCCGGGTTACGACCGCATCGGCGTGTGGGCGCCGGTGCTGCTGGTCTGTGCGCGTTTGCTGCAAGGATTCAGTGTCGGCGGCGAGTACGGCACGAGTGCCACCTATCTGAGCGAGGTCGCCACGCGCGAACATCGCGGTTTCTATTCCAGCTTTCAGTACGTCACGCTGATCATGGGCCAGCTGCTGGCCGTCGGCGTGTTGCTCGTCCTGCAGTTCCTCGTGCTGACCCCGCAGGAGCTCGGCGCCTGGGGCTGGCGCATTCCATTCGCGATCGGGGCGATGTGTGCGCTCGTGGCGTTCTACCTGCGCCGGAACATCGCGGAAACGGAAGCCTTCGCCACGACCAACACGCGCACCGAGCACGCGGGTCAGTTGCAGTTGCTATGGCGCTATCCGCGCGAAGTGTCGATCGTCATCGGGCTCACCATGGGTGGCACGGTGGCCTTCTACACCTACACCACGTACATGCAGAAGTTTCTCGTCAACACCGTGGGCCTCTCACGCCCGCAGTCCACCGTCATGTCCGCGATCACCCTGTTCCTCTTCATGCTGCTGCAGCCGCTGCTGGGTGCGCTCTCGGACCGCATCGGTCGCCGCCCGCTCCTGATGGCCTTCGGTGTGCTGGGTACGCTTGGCACCGTTCCGCTCATGACGATGCTGGCCAGCACTCGCGACGCCGTCACAGCGTTCATGCTCATCATGAGCGCCCTCATCGTCGTCTCCGGCTATACGTCCATCAACGCAGTCGTAAAGGCCGAGCTGTTCCCAGCCGAGATCCGTGCCCTGGGTGTGGGCCTGCCGTATGCGATCACGGTCTCGCTCTTCGGCGGCACGGCCGAATACGTCGCGCTGTGGTTCAAGTCGATCGGCCGCGAATACCTGTTCTATTGGTACGTGACGGCGTGCATCGCGTGCTCGCTGGTCGTGTACGCAACGATGCGGGAGACGCAGCGGCATTCACGGATCGAAGAGCCGGCGAGCTGACGGTTCAGGGTGATTCCCATCTGGAGCATCCAGCGAATCATCGCGATACGCCGCAAATCCTTGCACGTGACGTCGGCGCAGAGCACTGCTTGCAGGCCACAGGTTGGGGTGCCGCGTCGCGTTCACGCTTACGGCGCGGCGAACTGCGATGTGATAGCGTCGGTTCGGGAACTACAGGTAAGGGACCGTACGTTCCCTATTAGTGCACTCAGGGGAAGTTTGCATGTTCTGGTTCGTGATACGGGACGCGGCGGGCGAGATCCTCGAGGTCACGCCCTGCGCGGATGAAGCATCCGCTCAGTTGGAGCGCATGCAGAAGGCCATCAAGGCCTGGCAGAACCGCGGCGATCAGGCCGTGCAACTCGATCATCTCAAGTACCGGCTGACTTCCTTCGACGGCAACGTTCGCGTGCTGTCCATCGAGCCGGATTCGCCGGAGTTGAAATAAATCCGCCGCGGCCCTCATCGCCAGGCGCCGCGCAACTCCATCACATTCGCACGCAAGCTGGTCAGGCTCGCTTCCTGCGGCGCAACGGCATGACCGGCCGTCAGTCGCAATTTCGCCCAGAAGCGACGTGGCCAACGACGCCATGCTTGCGGGACCTTGCGCGAGAACATCGAATCCCACAAACCGGAAAGTGCGAGCGGCACGACGGGAACCGGTGTCTCCTTCAGGATGCGGAGCATGCCTGCGCGGAATTCCGCGATCTCACCATCCTTCGTCAGACGACCCTCCGGGAAGATGCACACGAGATTCCCCGCGCGCAGCTCTTGTGCGACCAGAGCGAAGGCGCGCTCATAGACCTGCGGATCTTCTTTCGCGGGTGCCACCGGAATCGCCTTCATGCCGCGAAAGATCGTGCTCAGCACGGGGATCCGGAAAATGCTGCTCTCCATGATGAAGCGAATGGGACGCCGGCAGCCTGCCGAGATCACCAGTGCATCGGCGAAGCTCACGTGATTGCAGATCAGTAGCGCGGGTCCGCGCTCGGGGATGCGCTCCATCGCGTGCGTCTCGAGCCGGTAGATGAAGTGCACGAGCAACCAGGCGATGAACCGCAACAGAAACTCGGGGACGAGGCTGTAGATGTAGAGGGCAACGAACGCGTTCAACACGCCCGTAACCAGCAGCAGTTGCGGGACGGTCATGCCGGCATGCAAGGCAATGGCAGCGAGCAGCGCGGCGGTCACCATGAACATCGCGTTCAAGATGCTGTTGGCGCCGATCACGCGGGATATCGTCTCGCGCGGCGCGCGCTGCTGTATCAGGGCATACAGCGGGACGATGAAGAAGCCCCCGAAGGCACCGATCAGGCCGAGATCGAGCAACACGCGCCAGGCGCCCGGGTGTTGGAGGAACTGCAGCGCCGTCGATGTCGGCGCTGCCAGCTGCGCAGGTGTGGCGAAGTAGAGATCGATCGCGAATAGCGTCAGCCCGATCGATCCGAACGGCACGAGCCCGATCTCGACCTTGTGGCCCGAGAGACGCTCGCACAACAGCGAGCCGATGCCGACGCCCGCGGCGAACACCACCAGGAGTGTCGTGACGACCTGTTCGCTGCCGCCGAGGTTCGCCTTGGCATACAACGGCAGTTGCGCGAGCACCAGCGCGCCGTAGAACCAGAACCAGGAGATTCCCAGGATGGACTGGAACACCGTGCGTGAGCTGTGTGCGGCGCGCAGGTTGTCCCAGGTGGAGGTCCACGGCCGCCAGTCGATTCGCAGCTGCGGCGCTGCAGGCGTCCGGCGCGGTATTCCAAGACTCGTCGCGAAACCGAGCGCGGCAACGCCAACCAGAACGAGCTGCAGCACAGTGACTTCTGCAGCGCTTGCCAACACGCCCGCGAGCAGTGTGCCGAGCAGGATCGCGATGAACGTCCCCATCTCGACGAGCGCGTTGCCGCCCACGAGCTCGGTCTCGCGCAGCGCCTCGGGCAGGTAGCCGTACTTGGCGGGAGCGAAGAAGGTTGAATGCATGCCCATCAGGAACAGCGCGGCGAGCAGCAGAGTCATGTCCTGCCGGACGAAGCCAGCGCTTGCCAGCAGCATGATGACGATCTCGCACGCTTTCACGACGCGCAGGATCAACGTCTTGTCGAAGCGATCGGCGAGCTGACCCGCCATGCCGGAGAACAAGACGAACGGCAGGATGAACAGGCCGCCGGCGATGTTGGTCAGCAACTCGGGGGCCAACGTCGTGAAGCTCGCGGCGTGATACGTCGCGAGGATGACCAGGACATTCTTGTAGACGTTGTCATTGAAAGCACCGAGCGCCTGTGCAGCGAAGAACGGTGCGAAGCGGCGTTGAAGCAGAAGGGAGAACTGATTCGATTTCTGCATCGATGTCCCGTGGAGAGTCTTGCGGCAATTCAGCTCGGATTCTCGAGGCTGAAGGTCGCGGTATCGTCGTCGTAGGCGAAAGTCTCGGCGTAACGTCCCCAGCTGATCACGGCCCGCAAGGTCTGTTCCGCGGCTTGCGCGGTCATGTAGTCCTCGATCTCGTCCGAGAAGCGGCTCATGGGCGCCTTGTGAGAAGCGCGCTCATCCAAGATATGCCGGATGTGAGCTGCGAGCGGCACGAAGCTGAGCAGCTGGCGCGCGAAGATGTGCTTGCGTTCATCCAATCCGGCATGTGCAAACGCCATACCCGGTTCGAGAAGGCGGATATCGCCGCCTTCGATCTCAGCCAAGCGCATCATTTGCAATGTCTCCGCCACCGGAAACAGCTCGTCGATCTCCATCTGCAATTGGGAGGCGATTTCCGGCAGATCGGCCTTGCCGTTCAACGGTTCTGCGGCCACCGCTTCCATCAAGCCGGATAGCAGGTTCGAGGAGACCCGCGGCAGAATGGTGCCGATACCTGTTCCAGGGAACCACTCCGCGCGCATCTCCGGCGGTGCCGCGCGAGGCCGCGCTGTCATCTCCACATAGATCTGCTCGACGAGCGCACGAAAGGTCGGATCCAGGCGATTGCGCGGTTGCGGTAGGTTGACGCTGACCTCCGACAACACGCGCCCCGGGTTGCTGCCGAAGACCAGAATGCGGTCGCACATGAAGACCGCTTCTTCGATGTTGTGAGTGACCAGCACGACCGCCTCGATCGGCATGCGCCCTTCCGACCACAAATCGAGAAAGTCTGTTCGTAACGTCTCGGCCGTCAGCACATCGAGAGCGGAGAACGGCTCGTCCATCAGCAGGACGCTGGGCTGCACTACCAGTGCACGTGCGAATCCCACGCGCTGACGCATGCCGCCGGACAGCTCGCGCGGGTAAGCGGACTCGAAACCATCTAGCCCGATCAAGTCGATGGCAGCTAGCGCACGGCTGCGGATCTCGCCCTTCGGTAACCGCTGTGCTTCGAGGCCGAGCGCCACGTTCTCGAACACCGTGAGCCACGGGAACAGCGCGAAGCTCTGGAACACCATCGCGATGCCGGACAGGGGACGCGAGATCGGCTCCCCCTTGTACGTGAGTGTTCCACCGTTCGGACGCGACAGGCCCGCGATGAGCCGCAGAAGCGTCGACTTTCCGGAACCCGAGCGCCCGAGCAGCCCCACGATCTGGCCGCGGGTCAACTCGAGGTTCACGCCCTCGAGCACCAGCAGTTCCCCGCCGTCGGGCCGCGGAAATGCCTTGCGGATATCGTTGATCTGCAGCAAGGGAGCGGTATTCATGAGAGATCTCTTCAGCCCAGCCGGAACTTCCGCTCGGCGTAGTAGTACAGCGGCCGCCAGAACACGCGATTGATGGCCAACACAAACAGGCTCATCGCTGCAACGCCGAGCGCGACTCGATCGAGGTTTCCGGCTGCGGTGGCTGAAGCGATGTACGCACCGAGCCCGTGAGCCTTCACCTCGGTATCCCCCCAGCTCGCAAGCTCGGCCACGATGGACGCATTCCAGGAGCCGCCCGACGCCGTGATCGCACCGGTCACGTAGTAAGGGAAGACGCCCGGCAGCGCTACGTTGCGCCACCACAGCCACCCGCTCACCTGGAAGTTCCGCGCCACGTAGCGCAGCTCGCTCGGCAGCGCTGAGGCACCCGCAATCACGTTGAACAGGATGTACCACTGCGTGCCGAGAATCATGAGCGGGCTCAACCAGATGTCGGGATTCAAGTGGCCACTGACGATGCCAAAGACTGCCACTGGGAAGAGCAGGTTCGCCGGAAAGGCCGCGAGGAACTGCGCGATCGGCTGCACGATTCGAGCGACTTGCGGCCGCAAGCCCACCCACACGCCGACGGGTACCCAGATCAGGGTCGCGACCGCAATGAGCACGAACACTCGCAGCATCGTCACGGCGCCGAGCCCAAGCACTTCCAGCACGTCGGAGACACTCGTGTGCGCGATGAGACCTCGTGCGACCTGCCATGCCGCGCGCGCCATGCCGATGCCGATCACCCCGAGCCAGATCACATCGAGCAGGCCACGGGCGTTCGGAGACAGCGAGGTGTGAGGCATCGGCGCGCGAGCTTGGGTGCGAGTGGTCCACCGCACCAGCGTGCGCAGCGCCTGCGTCACGCCACGAATCAATCTCGATCGAACCAGCATGGTGAGGACCCAGGATTCCGGTGCGCGCGCGCCGGGCTCCTGTTCGACGCGAAAGCGGTCGATCCAGGCGACCAGGGGCCTGAAGAACAACTGATCGTAGAGCAGGATCACGATCAGCATCGTGGCGATGGCCCAGCCGATGGCCATGAGATTGCGCTGCTCGATGGCCAGCGCAATGTACGAACCGATTCCGGGAAGATTCACTGTCGTGTCGCCGACGCTGATCGCCTCCGCAGCGACGACGAAGAACCAGCCGCCCGACATCGACATCATCATGTTCCAGATGAGCGCCGGCATTCCGAAGGGCACTTCCAGACGCCAGAACCGCATCCATGGCGTAAGCAGAAACGAATCGGCCGCTTCCGTGAGCTCGCTCGGCACCGTGCGCAGCGACTGGTAGAAACTGAAAGCCATGTTCCAGGCCTGGCTCGTGAAGATGGCGAAGACGGCGGCGAGCTCCGCACCCAGCACGCGGCCCGGTGCGAGCGACATGAAGAAGACCACCGTCACGGAAATGAAACCCAGGATCGGGACCGACTGCAGAATGTCGAGTATGGGAATGAGAAGCCTGCCCGCGCGCTCGCTCTTGGCGGCCCAGGTCGCGTACGTGAACGTGAACACGAGCGATAACGCCAGCGCGACAAACATGCGCAGTGTGGTCCGCGCTGCATACTCGGGCAGATGCACAGGATCCAACGATAGCGGTGCGGCCTGCAGCTCCACAATCGGCTGCAAGAGCCCGCGGCCTGACTCCGCGAAGAACACGATCAGCGCGAGCACCACGATCAGCGCCAGCGCGTCCCAGCGCGTGACGAACTCGCGCGCGAAGCCGAAAGGGGTCACTCGTTCGGTCATTTCAGGTTTCGACCCGTAGCCGAGGCTCAGCGTTCGCAATCTCTTTAACGGAACGGTTCAGCGCCAACCCAACGGCCAAGCGCGGATGGCAGGGCGTGCGATCGGCTGCGGCCCTCAGCGGGTCGTCACGTAAGTCAGTCCGAAGATTTCTTCAGTAAGGGCCCAGCCAACCTCCCCCGCTGCGCAGGGGGGAGGGACGCAAACGTCGTCTGGTTCAAGTTGTTGCACGCCGCTAACTCGTCGCTGCCTCATGCGCGGGTGCCCGGCTGCCGAAGAACCGCGATACACAGGCTTCCAGCTCCTGTACCTCCACCGGCTTCGTGAAGTGATGATCGAAGCCGGCCCGCTGCGCGCGTTCCTTGTCTTCGCGTTGGCCCCAACCGGTGACCGCAATGAAGAGCGCTGCGCGCGCCCAGGCTTCCTGACGCAAGCGTTCAGCCAACTCGTAACCGCTCATGTCGGGAATGCCGATGTCCAGGATCAGCACATCGGGACGCGCCCGCAATGCCAGGTTCAGCGCATCTCGTCCCGTGTGTGCCTTGTAGACGTCGTGTCCCGCGGCTCCGAGGAGCACCTCGAGCGAATCGGCCGCATCGCGATTGTCGTCGACGACGAGCATGCGACGACGTGTGCCGTCGCCTGCGTCCAGTGCGAGGCTGCTCGGCAGAACGGAGACCGGCTGCGCCAGCGAGGCGCTCGTCAAACGAATCGTGAACGTACTGCCGGCGCCGATACCGGCGCTCGTCGCTTCGACAGTGCCGCCGTGCAGGTTTACCAACCCCTGCACCAGCGCAAGGCCGATGCCCAAACCGCCCTGACTGCGTTCGAGCGCGCTCTGCACTTGGGAGAACATCTCGAATACGTTGGCGATCGCGGCTTCGGTCAGGCCGATGCCGGAATCGCGTACCGCGATCGCGATGCCCGCTGCGCCCACGGTTCCGGTCAAGGTGATGCGCCCGCCTGCGTCCGTGTACTTGGCTGCGTTCGTGAGGATGTTCGAGAGTGCCTGCGACATTCTCAGAGGATCGACATACAGGCCGACCGGCTCAGCGGGCAACACGATCTCGAGTGTGTGGTGCTTGTTTTCGATGATCGGACGGGCGGTCTCGACCGCGGTAGCGACGAGCTTGTCGAGCTCGACGTATTCCTTCCGCAGCTCCAGACGCCCGCGTGTGATGCGCGAGATGTCCAGCAGGTCATCGAGCAGCAGCGCCATGTGCTGCACCTGGCGGGCAATCACTTCGCGGCCCCATTGCTTCTGCTCCGCGGTGGCGGCGGCGGAATCCAGAATGCGTGTGGCGTGGCGGATGGGGGCCAATGGATTGCGCAACTCGTGTGCGAGCGTGGCCAGGAACTCGTCCTTGCGGCGATCGGCATCGCGCAAGGCTTCTTCCGTCTGCTTGATGCGGCTGATGTCGAGATTGATTCCCGCCCAGCCGGTCGTGGCGCCATGCTCGTCCCTGATGGGGACGCCTTGCGCCAGCACCGGGTGATAGCGTCCGTCATTGCCGCGGATACGGTGTTCGCGATACCACGTCGCGCCGGTGCGCACGCAGTCTTCCCAGGCGGCGAGCGTGTCCCGCTGATCGTCCGGATGCAGCGCGCTCGCCCACCCCAGTTGCGAGCACTGTTGCTGCGTCATGTCCACCAGGCGCAGGAAGGAATCGCTCGCGTAGATGCAGCGGCCCTGCGCGTCCGTCACCCAGACGCCGTAGTCGATGGATTCGCCGATGGCCCGATACAGTTTTTCGCTGCGCACGAGCGCCGCTTCGGCCGCTTCCCGCGTGGTCATCTCCGTGCGCAGCGAGCGGTTGGATTCTTCGAGCGCGCGTGTGCGTGACTGCACCTCGCTCAGCATGTTGTTGAACGCTTCGATGAGGAGGCCGAACTCATCATCGGTGGTCTTCTGAGCACGCAAGGAATAGTCGCGCTCGTGCACGACCTGCCGTGCGACGGTGGCAATGTCATCGAGCGGCTTCGTGATCGACCGTTGCAGCGCGGCCGAAAGGCTCAGCGCTGCCAACATGCTCAGGACGGTCACCAGCGCGAAGATGCCGACATAGGCCTTGATGCGCCCGATCACATCGTAGTGGGCGCGCAGATAGATCGTTCCGAGCCATTCGTGACTGCGCATCACGCGGTGTACGACCTCCACTTGTTCGCCCGCGATGCGGGTTTCCTCGGGCGCCGTCAGCACGGGTGTCAGCGGCCGGCTGCCAGGGCGCACGAAGCCGGCGTACAACTCCCCGGAGGGACGGTACAACGCGGCCGCCGAGATGTTATCGCGTGCCCGCAGCGCGGATAGGTTGCGCTCGGCCACCCGCAGATCGTCGAATGCAAGCGCGGGAGCCGTGGAGAGCGCGAGGATGCTTGCTTCGGTGGCCACATCGGCGGCCCATGCTTGACGTGACACGGTGAGGTCGTGCGTGAGCAGCGCCAGTCCCGCAACGAGCAATGCCATGGCCGTCGTCAACAGGACGAGCGCGATGAGCTTGCTGCGCACCGAGCGGCTCATCCGCGCGTACAACGGCGACAACTTGAGCAGTCCTGTGCGCTTGGTCTTCACAGGCTGGCCACTCGTCGCGAACACATCGACGCCGGTTGTTCGCCAGGGCGACCGGGTATGCAACCGGCCTCGGAGCTCACCGGAGCGCTGCGAACACGCGCGGCGACCGAGAGCAGGTCGGCGCCAATCCTGAGATTCGCGCGCGTGGCCGCAACCACCGAGATCTCGAAGCGCACGCGCCGATCGAGCGGTACGAAATTGATGACCGCGCCCCGCTCGAGCCCGTTCATGTCATCCGTGATGACGAGCACCGGTTGCTCGGCAATGGTATCGATCGCTGCGTTCACGTTGCCCATGTAACCCTTGCCGATGTACAGGATCTGAGCGTTACCCAGCTCCTTGACGCTGCGGATCACTCGGAGCCGGGCGGGCAGGTCCCTGATCGAGTGCTGCGGGAGCAGGCGCGAGAGCTCCTGGGCCACCCCTTCCGCTCCGAGCACCGCGATCGTGAAGTGCTGCGCAGTCAATGCCTCGGGCGGCCAGTCCACATAGCCGCCGAAGCGGTAGATGAAGGCAGCCTTCACCGCATCCTCGGAATAGGGCGCGCTCTTGAGTGCAGCCGCGTAGATGCCGGCCAGCAGCACACACACCAGCTGCAGGAACGATAGCTGCCATTGCCGGACGGGACGCAGGTGCACGTTCAGAATCTCCAGCGCGCCTGGGCGATGACGCTGCGGCGAATGCGCTCGCCGCCAGGCGCCGGATACTCGAGGTGATTCGCATCCAGCAGATTGAAGCCGGTGAGCGATACCTCCACTGCGCGCGACAGATGCCACTGAACCGAGGCACTCATGTCGTAGTAAGAGGACAGTCGTGGCTCGGGCAATGAATCCACATAGCGCAGCGTTGCATCGAGGGTCACGTCCGCACCGAGGTCCATCGAGGACGTCAGGACGGCCTGAGTCTTCGGATCGTTGCCGGCCTGTGCCAGACCAAGCAATTCGCTGGCACCGGAGCTGAATTCCAATTCCTTGTGCAGCCAACGGAAACCGGGGGCAAGGCGCCACCACGATGCGATCTGCCATTTCGCCCAGGCTTCGACGCCGTACGTATGGCCTTCCATGCGATTGCCCCAGTGCAGCGGCAGGAACACCGTGCTCGAAGCCGGCTCGATGGTGCGCAGATCGTCGTATACGTTGTAGAACACGGAGGTCGAGAACGACACGTTCATGGCCGGCTGCGCGCGAAAGCCGATCTCGAAGGCGTCGACCTGCTCGGCATCGAAGTCGCGGTTGCCAGTGAGGAACACGGTCGGGCCCAGCTTCTCGACGACGTCGCGGTCGAACGGTGTGGCCGCGCGAATCGCGCGTGAGGCCGATGCCCAGGCGAGCGCTCGCGCGGAAATCTGCCAGGCCAGGCGGGCGTCCGGCAGCGCTTCCCACTGCGAGAACGGATCGTTCTCGAGCTTGAGGCCCAGAGTGAGGCGCACCGCATCGGTGAGCTCGATCGTGTCCTGCAGAAATGCATTCGCGAGGCGCAACGTGCGGTCGGAAGGCTCGAACAACAGCCCGGCGCCATTCGTGATGTCGTAGCGGTGCAGCCGGCCGCCGACGCCATAGACGAGCCGATGCCTGCGATCGAGCGTACGGCTCTGCTGCAGCTCCACGTCATAGGTTCGTAGCAGGAACGCGGCGCCATCCGCCGGCTCTGCACGCGCGGTTTGATCGAAATAGAACTGAATCTGAGTGTCGCTGGCATCGGTGCGATGCTGCCAACGTCCCAGCAGGTTGCCGCCCTGAACGCGCACGTCGTGCATCTCGCGCTGTCCTTCCCAGCCGCGGTAGAGATCCCCCTGCGCGGTGACGCTGTCGGCGGCGCCCGTCCAATCGAAACGCGCACCGCCTTGCACCTTCGACCAGTCGTCAGCGGCGCCCCCGCCACCCGCCAATTTCATCTCATCGCGCTGAAACGCCTTGCCATACACGCGGAAGGCCGCTTGCTCCGAGAGCGGTGCGCCGTAACGCGCACTCACGCTCTGCTCGCGGTCACCAAACCCCGCGCTCACGAGTGTGCCGTCGCTGAGGTACGCGGGCCGCGTGATGATGTTGATCACACCATGCATTGCATTCGCACCCCACAACGTGGCGCCCGGACCGCTGATCACCTCGATGCGCTCGATGTCTTCCAGCAGCACGTCCTGCACGTCGAGATACACACCGGAATACAACGGCGAATACACGCTGCGGCCGTCGATCAGAATGAGCAGCTTGTTGGAGAAGTTCTGCATCTCCTCCGCACCGGCCAGGCCCCGAGCGCCGGCGACATAGCGCGAGGAGCTGAACTGCGTAATCTGCAGGTTCGGCGCGAGGCGCAATGCCTCCGGGATGCTCGTGGCGCCCGAACGTGCGATCTCATCGTGGGTGATCACGTAGATCGCGGCAGGCGCAGCGCTCAGGAGCTCTGCAGTCTTGGAAACGGACGTCACTTCCAGAGCGGAAAGCTCGCGCAACGAAAGCTCTGCAATGCTTTCGACCGGCGTCATTGCGGCGTCAGCGGGTGGGCATACCGATAAAAGAGTGGCGGCGGTCAGCGTCGCATGGATGCACGCAGCAAGACGGCGAACGCGAACTGCCGTGAGCAGGGCGCCAGGCATGACCATCACTTGAAAGGATCCCCCCCGAGCGCGTGGTGCTGCGACTACAGCACCGCTGGCGCACCCTACCTCAAACGGCGTGCAATCTGAATGGCTTCCGTTGCAGCGAATGCGGATCGGCGCGGGGCCGCAGCGAGCGCTCCAACGCCCTGCTAATCCGCCTTCTTCCGCTTCCGATTCGTGAAGCGCGCATTGCCCAAACCCGTGCCGATCGTCATCACGCCCCAGTGTTCCACATCCTGCATCCACGGCAGTTGGCTCAGTCCCTGCACGACGGCGTCGTTGTGCATGACGATCACGGTGTCGTGGTCACCGATCTTCGGAATCTCATCGCGCAGGATCTGCGGCAGATTGAAATTCTTGTGTTCCCAGTTGCCCGGCAGATTCTGGCCGCCGCGTTCGATCGAGCCGTCCGCGCGGATCACGCCGGGACAGCCGATACCGACGAACGGCGCCAGTGTGAGGCCGTCCTTCGCGGCGCGCCTGATCAAGTCCCGCAGAAGCTCGACGAGTTTCGCGACCGCATCGTCGCGCTTGGGCGCATCCTCACGGTGACGCCACAGCTCCAGGCGCCCGACACTCGCTTCGGACCAATCCGGGTTCTTCTTGCCGTGGAGCTCAACAATGCCCGCACGGATGTTGCTGCCACCGATGTCCACGGCCAGGATGCTGTCGTGACCTGCAAGGATCCATGACGGCACCAGGTGGACACTGCCGATCAGGCCGGCGTGATCCGGGTCATGGCGAATGGGTTGCAGCTCGATATCGTGCCCGTCGGCTTTGAGCGCGACCGCCGTGCGGCCGATCGCCAGCTCGCCGATGCGGCTTTGACGCAGGCCACCGCCTACGACGATGCGCTGGGTGTCCTTCCACTCCTTCAGGCGCAGGAAGCGTCGAATCACCGCCGCAAACTCCTGCGCGAATTCCTCGATCGCGCTGTGAAGCATGCCGGCCGCTTCGGGATCGCCTTCCAGCAGCACTTTGTCGAGCTGCTTCTTGCTCATGTCCTCACTGGGCGTTTCTCCCAGCGGGTCCTCTCCCATCGCGCTCATGCGCTCGCGCCAATCATCCAGGATGGCTTGAAACGCGCGCTTGCTGGCGCGATCGCCGATGAATCCTTCCGCCGTGCGCAGTTCCGCGTTATAGGCAGCCACGTGGACGGCGCTCAATTCTTCAGCTCCATGGGTCAACAGGACAGGAGCCGCTTCCGAGGTTTTGGCGACCATGGTGGTGATATCGGTGGAACCTCAGACTCAAACACGCGGCGCGACGATACGTTCCTTCGTTGACCTCGATTCCACAGCGCTACGTCCACCATCGCGACGCTTTGAAGGCCTCCCAGCTGATGGCCCATCGCTGTGCTGACTACGCCTCCGGCGCACTTCCCAAGGCTGAATCGGCGTGGCCGCCTTCTTTCGAGTCGTTGCGAAGCTCGAGCGTGAGCTCGGCCAGCGTGCTGGCGAGCAGGTTGCGATCAATCGGCTTGGTGAGGAAACGGTTCATGCCCGCTGCCAGACAGTTGGCTTCGGTGCCCATCATTGCGTCTGCAGTCAACGCCACGATGCGTACCGGTCGGCGTTCGTGACCGCGCGCTGATTCCAGGCGGCGGATCGCGCGTGCTGCCTCGTAGCCGTCGAGCTCAGGCATCTGGCAATCCATCAGCACGATGTCGTAGTTCCCGCTCTGCCACGCACGCACGGCAGAGGCGCCATCGCCGACGACATCCACCTGACAGCCGAGATTCTCCAGCAAGCGGCTGGCCACCTTTTGATTGATCAGATTGTCTTCTGCCAGCAAGACCCTTGCACTGCGCGCCTGTGCGCCCTGAGCCGCTGCTGTCAGAACGCTACGCTGCCAGGGCGTGTGCGAATGCAGGCCCGTATCGGCCGTATTCTGTGTCGGCGGCGCGAACGTTGCCGTGAACCAGAAGGTCGAGCCCCTGCCGAGCATGCTCGTCACGCCGGTCTCGCCGTCCATGAGCTCGACCAGACGTCGCACGATCGACAGTCCCAGACCCGTACCGCCGTACTTGCGCGTGGTGGAACTGTCAGCCTGAGTGAACGGCGAGAACAAGGCATCGAGACGCTCCGTGGCAATCCCGATGCCCGTATCACGCACTTCACACCGTACCCGGGTGCCGTGCGCGCCGGTCTCGACCAGCTGGAGATTGAGAGCCACTTCGCCCCGCCTCGTGAACTTCACTGCGTTGCCGCCGAGATTGAGCAGCACCTGCCGCAAGCGGCCGGCGTCGCCGTTTACGAGCAGCGGCAAGCGCGGGTCGATGTGCGCGGTCAACGACAGCTCCTTCTCGTCCGCCTGAATGGCAAGCAGACGCCTGCAGTCTTCGAACACGTCGCGGATGTCCATGTTGAGGTGCTCGAGCTCGAGCTTGCCGGCCTCGACCTTGGAGAAGTCGAGAATGTCGTTGATGATTGCGAGCAATGCCTTGCTGCTGTCGCGAATAGTGCTGGCGTACTCGCGCTGCACAGCGCTCAGGGTCGTGTCGAGCATCAGTTCGGCCATCCCGATCACGCCGTTCAGCGGTGTGCGGATCTCGTGGCTCATGTTGGCGAGGAACTCGCTCTTGGCGCGACTGCCGGCTTCGGCGGCCGTCTTCGCCTTCTCCCGTTCGGCTTCCGCGAGCTTGCGCTGCGTGACATCGCGCACGAACGCTGCGAACGACCGGCTGTGGCCGAGGTGTACCGCCGACAGCGTCATTTCGGCGGGGAACATGCTCCCGTCGCGCCTGTGGCCCATGACCTCGATGCACAGCGCACGATGCGTGCTGGCGATTGCTTCGAGCTGACTGTGCAACGGTTCTTCCGCAGTGCTTACGAGCAACTGATCGAATGCCTTGCGGAGCACGTCGGCTCGCGACCAGCCGAACAGCTGTTCCGCATGTGCGTTGCAGCCGATGACGCGGCCATCGAGGGCAATTTCCAGGAACGCGTCCGAAGCAGTCTCTACGATCATCTGATAGCGCTGCTCGCTCGATTCGAGCTTTCCCGCCTGCGAGGCGAAGCGGCGATCGATCATCGCGGTGAGCAGTGCAAGTCCAAGGATCAACAGCGTGATGAGGGAGATGGCGAGAATGCTGAGATCCGAGATTGCGACGGCGTGTCGATAATCGACCGCGTGCTCGGGCATGGCGGTAAAGGAGACGGCGCTCATGCCCACGTAGTGCATCACGGGAATGGCGGAGCCCATCAGCACGGAGCTGGCGACCTTGCGCCAGTTCCAGGTCATTGTCGCGCGCAGCGTGAATGTCAGTCGGAGAGCAACGTAGGCGATGGCAATCGCGAGCGCGATCGAGAGCGCAACGCGACCTGACGAGTAGTGATGCATTGCCGGCATGCGCATCGCGTACATGCCGATGTAGTGCATCGCTGCAATACCGCTGCCCATGAGAATGCTGCCGCTGACGAGGTGACGACTGCTCACGGATTCGCGGCTCACCACATATAGAGAGACCCATGAGGCGGCCGCCGCAGCGAGCAAAGACAGCAGGACAATGGGCCAGTGGTATTGCACAGCCACGGGCAGCTTGTACGCCAGCATGCCGATGTAGTGCATCGACCAGATGCCGACCCCCATCGCGACTGCTCCGCCCGTGAGCCAGGCCAGACGCGCCTGTCCGCGGGAGAAGGTGACGCGGCCGCTCAGGTCGATCGCGACACCGGCTGCAACGATCGCCAAGACGATCGACAGGACCACGAGCGGAGCGTGATACACGCCTTGCAGAGTGACGAGCTCAAGGTTCATAGACATGATTGGGCGGCGCGGCTCGGGGGCTGGAAATAGCCCGCCAGAACTCGGCTGCGCCGGAAAGACCCCCGCGGTCGTTATGGGTGCCGGCGCAAGGATCGCGCTCGTCCTGTACGCGCCAGATCCTCCGGTTGCTTACCTGACCGACAGGCGATCCCGGAATGCTGCGTAAGTGTGACCGGCTGCCCAGTATCGCGCGCCCGTGACGTGAGGATCGAATCCGGCACGCGAGGTCACTCGGAGCCGCTTCCGAGGTTTTGGCGACCAGGGTGGTGATATCGGTGGGACCTCAGACTCGAACACGCGGCGGGACGATACGGGTCGCCCGGTGCCGTAGATTGCACGTTGCGCACCCGAACGTCTACCATCGCGACGCTTGAAGGCCTCCCAGCATTCATGGAGGAAGCGATGGCATCACCAGTAGAAGGTGCGAACGAAGCATCCGGCATCGAGCGGCGCAGACAACCGCGAACGTCCATACAGCTACGCGCCACGGTTCTGCTACCCGACGATCAACTCCTGATGGCCCACACCATCGACGTGTCGAACGGTGGAGCGTGCTTGTCCGTGCCTGCTCAATTGATTGCCGACGACGAAGTCCGGCTGGCGTTGCAGTTCGAAGCCGTCGGGATCAAACACAACCTGCTGTTGATTGCCCGCGTTTGTTACTGCTCGGCCCAGGGACCGGCCTTTCGGGCGGGTGTTCAATTCGTGCAGGTCGCGCAGGAAGACGCCGCGCTGTTGGGGACCTTGCTGGGCTGAGTGTGTGCTCGGTACTGTAAGTTGCGTCCCTTCCCCTGCGGCAGCGGGGGCCGCTCCTGCGCATCCATGCGCTCGCGGCATTCGTGCGTCCTGCACATCAGAAGGACAGGATGGGGGCTGCTCATCGAGCGCATCGCTCTCTCAAGCGCCCCCACCCTAACCCTCCCCCGCTGCGCAAGGGAGGGAAACGGAAACGTGGTTCAGTTGCGCCCCTCGCGGCTCCGACTCACGAAGCGGTTTGCTTCCTGCAACTCGGCCGTGCGCGTGCCATGTTCGCCAAGCTGCAGTAACGCTGCGTAGAACGATTGGGCTGTTGGCCGGTCGCCCAGTGCAACTGCTGCGCGCGCCGCGCCCAACACACTGTTGAAGCGATTGGGATACTGCCTGAGCGCTTCTTTGTACGCCGCAAGCGCGGGCGCCGCCCGACCCATGTCCAGCAGCAGATCGCCCAACAGCTCGTTGGCAGGCAGCGTCGGTGCCGGCGTAACGGGTGGCTTCGGTGTCGTGGCTTCGAGCTGGGCTGCGGCGTGCATCTGCCTTGCGGCGGCGTCACGGTCGCCGCGCGCGTACGTGAGCCAGGCGTCCAGTTCCTGATGCAGCACGCGGATGTTGCGCGCGAAGAGGTCTTCGCCGCTGTCGCGCGTGGCCGTTGCGAGCGCATCGAGCCGTGCGCTGGCCGTGGTGGCGGCTTCGATCTCGCCGAGATGGGCAGCTCCGAATCCGTGAGCAAATTGCGCCACGGCTTCGGGCCACGCAAAGCGATCCCATTCGAGATAAGCCGGCTCGCGCGGCCGAATGCGCATCGCCTCCGTCCACGCATGGCGTTCGAGTGCATACCGCGCTTGCGTGGATGCCAGATGAAACGCGGTCTTGAATGTCGGCTCCAGGTGCGGTGTCGACTGCAGCCTCCGAATCTGTGCCGCGGCTGACGTATCCGCGCCTTGCTGCAGCTGGGCATACACCAGGTATTCGATGGCATGGGGAAACTCATCCCACACGAGCTCGCCACGCTCTCCCGCGGGATGAGCAAGGGCTGCATCGGCGGCGCGCAAGTTGCCTCGAATCACGGCATCCCAGTCGCCGAGACGCGTGTAGATGTGCGTCGGCATGTGCAGCGCATGCGGGTTGTCGGGCGCGATCTGTTCGTACTTGCGCGTGATCTCGAGCAGCTCGTGCTCACGACCCGGCACATCGTTGGCGTGTACGAGGTAGTGCATTGCTCCGGGATGCTCGGGATTGCGCTGGTACACGCGCAGCAGAATCCCGGCGGCGCGATCCGCATGCTCGCGACTCGCAGAATTGGCCGGTGTCGTCGCCAAGTGAGCCAGGGCATAGAAGACGGCGGCCTCCGAATCTGCTGGGTATGTGCGATAGATCTTCTCTTGCGCCGCCTCCCACCGTGCGACGCGACGCCAGTAATCATTGACTTCCGGTTCGAGGAAGAACGCTTCCGCGGCCGCAATGTACAGCCGCTCCCGCTCGCTGGGCGGCGACAGCGTTTTTGCCTGCTGCACTTCGGCCCAGCCGCGACGCAGTGCAGCGGCAGTCGGACGTGTTGGCCACAGCGGCTGAAACAGGGTCATGGCGATGCCCCAATGAGCCATCGCGCAGCGCGGGTCGGTTCGCGCGACCTGCGCAAAGGCGGTGCGCGCCTGCGGATAGGTCATGTGATGCAAGAGCGCCAGCGCATGATTGAACTGCTGCTGCGCGGCCGTCGAGCAGGAGATGGGGAACTGCACGGCGCCGAGGGAACCGTGCGCATGGGCTGCATGCGGGTCGAGCTCACCGGCATGCGCAGCCATGGTGCTGAGCACGATCGACAGTGTCGCGGCCGCGAGCCCGACAGGTGCACGAGCCGCTCTGGCGTTGGAGTGCGTGTCCATGACGTGATCCTGCCCTCATGACGCGTTCGAGCCAGCGTCCAAAAGGTCAAGCACGATAGCCGCAGGTGCGGGCTACAGCCAATAACCGATGAGCTTTGTGAAGAACTCTTTCGAGCGCTGCCACAGCGACCGGTGCTGCCAGCGCCTGGCATCGACCGCCCGTGACTCCTTCTCATCGCGGCGGAACATGGCTTCCATGTCCTGCGCGACGCCGCGGCTGATGATCACGGCATTGGCTTCGTCGTTGTGCACGAAGCTGCGCATGTCCAGGTTGGCGGAGCCGATCATGGACAGCGCGCCGTCGATGACGATCGTCTTGGCGTGCAGCAGTGCATCCTTGCGCTCGAAGATGTGCACGCCGCCGTCGAGCAACTGCGTGTACGTTGCGCGTGAGGCCTGCAGCACGATGTTCGAATCGGAGAAGCCCGGCACGATCAGGCGCACGTCGACACCGCGTTTCGCTGCCTCGATCAGGGCGCTGAGCAGAGCTTCATTCGGCGCGAAATACGCCTGCGTGATCCACAGGCGCGAGTTGGAGTGCGCGATGGCGGCGAGGACGGTGCCGTACAGCCAGCGATCGTCCGAGTCGCTCTCGTTGGCGACGATCGTCACGAGATCCGTCCCGCTGCTGGGGATTTTTGGGAAGTACTCAGGGGCAAAGTGGGTTTGCTCGCCCGCCTTGTTCCACATTTGCATGAAGAGCTGCTGGAGCTGCGTGACGGCGGGGCCTTCGATACGCACATGCGTGTCACGCCAGCCATCCTCGATGCCGCGCTTCGGCCCCGGCTTGATGCTCGAGGAGCTGGAGTAGGTGTCATCGATGTTGATGCCGCCGGTGAAGCCGACTTTGCCATCGACGACGACGATCTTGCGATGATCTCGGTTCTGTATGTCCCAGATACGCGGGTTCTCCATCGGGTTCATCGGCCTGAACTCGCGCACGTCGATGCCATTGGCGCGCATCTCATCGAAGAATGCGCGCGGCGTCGTCATGCTGCCGACGCTGTCGTAGAGCACGCGCACCGCGACGCCTTCGCGATGCTTCTGTACCAATAAGTCGGCGAACTCGCGGCCGAGTTCGTCATCGCCGTAGATGAAGGTTTCGACGTGAATGTGATGGCGCGCCGCGCGCACCGCGGCGCGAATGGCGCCGAACGTTTCCGGCCCATCCATGAGCGGGGTGACTTTGTTTCCCGCAGTCAGCGGCGACGGCGAATGTGTGCGCACGGCCTCGATCAAGCCGCTCACCGCAGGATCGGTGGCGTACTCACCCAGTGCGGAGCGCAGCACTCGGTCCTCTGCTTCCGGTGGCAGAGGATGTTCCTTGACCACGAGCGGCGGCGCATCCCGCGGCTCGGGAACGGGCAGATTCTGCGTTGCGCAAGATGCCAGCGCGACGCAAACCAGAATCCAGGGCAATGCCCATCCGCTGCGCCTGCTGAGCGCCACGGGTGTCATTCGGTACTGTGCGTCATCGTTGCCTGCACAGTCGCCAGAACGGGATTTCCCTCGGCAAAGTTCCGACTGCGGTTGCGGCTGACCGGCGTGTAACAGGTGATTTGAGAGCGTGGTATTGCGCTTGCTGGCTTGCTGGTCGGCTGGCCAGAAGCCTGACAGAACCTTCTGGCCAGCTAGCCAACAAGCCAGCTAGCCAGCCGGCCGCTCACCCAGTTCACTAGCGCCACGTATTCCCGCCCTGATCATTGATCTCGGCCGGATCGTTCCGCCGCGCGATGCCACGGAACGTCGAGCTGCGCACGAACAACTTGGCCCTGCCGCTCGCCTCGACTGAGGCGGCCTGCCCACTGACCTCGCTGTTCGCTATGTGCACGGTGGCATCCATCGCGCTGATCGCAGTGCCGGTGGCGTCGATCGTGCTGTTCGTAATGTGCAGCTCGCACCCGTTGCGCGCGATCACGGCCGTGCCGTTGACGCGAATGTTGCGTCGATCGAGATGCAGGAAGCGGCCGTCCTCGCACACGATCGGTGAATCGGCGGCAGAGTTGTCTGCGGCAGCAGCCGTGCGCGAGCTCGTGGCATTGGCCGATACGATGCTCACGCCCGGACCGCTGACGCGCAGTTGTCCACCTTCACGCTGGATGGTGTAGCTGCTTTCGCCCGGTGCCGATGGGGATGCATCCGATTCCGCTGGCGGCGCAGATGTGGGCGGAGCCGCCGCTACCGGTTGTGCCGGCGCCGAGGGCGCCGCTTCGGGAGCCGCAGCCGGTGCCACTGCGGGCGCCGTTGTCGAGCCTCCTGTGAGATCGGTAACCGGAATCGCGGCCAGCTTGTCCAGGCTCACGACCTGCACTGCGCCGCTGCCGCGGTGCTTCACCGTGAACGTGCGTGCGTCGGTATCAGTTGCAACCACTTCGAGTTGCGGGTTGCGTTCGAGCGCAGCACGCGCCCAGGCCACGTCCTGGTCGTGCCGCTCGCTTTCTTTCGTCTCATCCTGCTTTGCGCAGCCAGTTGCCAGGACCAGTGCAGCGATCACGGTCATTCCGGCAGCGGGTCGAGTTCTGTGGAACACCAACGAGCGGTTGAACATAAAATCTCCTGGGAGCGGAGGCATGCGATGTGCTCGGCTTGGACAGCAGCAATGGCTGCTCATTCAACCTGAAACGTGTGGCGGTTGTCGAAGTTCGCCGACCGTTGGCTGTTCAGCGCGGAATTCACAGCGTGCCTGGGTTGATTACGTAAGCCCGCAGCAGACCTCGGCGCGTCAAAGCAAAGAGCCGATGCAGAAAGCGTGACTGCTCCCGCAGATCCGGGAGAGAGCCTCTGATTGCACAGCGGTCTTCAGCACAATGCGCATTCATCTCCCATGCGCGATCCCGCCGGAGCACGAGCTGACGATGACTAAGCAGGACGGGTGCAGTCAGGAAGACCAACCTCGACGCACATTCCGCTTAGGGCTCGCCGAGTGTCTCGGACTCGCGTTCGCGGCCGTGATGATCCTTGCGCTGGCCGCCAATCTCATCACTCAGAAAAGCGAAGTGCTGCGGACGCAGTTCATTCGCACCTCGCAAGACGTGCAGTCGTTGGTGCAGGACGGTGATGCGTTGCTGGCGGCATTGGCCGACTATCACCTCACCGTCAATGGTGCGCTGAGCGCGGTGCAGCCGGCGTCTCCTCGATTACTTGCGCACAAAGCCGCCGCGGTTCATGAGCAGGCGCAGCTGCACGTCGATGCGCTCTTCGCCGCGAGTCCCGAGCAGGCGCGCGACGTGAAGCGCGCAGTCGCCACCTACGAAACGACGGCACAGGAGTTACTGCGGCGCGACCAACGTCGCCGCGCTTTACGCGATCAATACGGTGACGGCGCTGCTGCCATGGAGAAACGGGCGCAAGACGCGCTCGATGGCGGATGGAAGATTTTCGGGCGGGTGGTGGCGCGGCAATCGCTCGTCGCTCTGCTGCAAGCCGCCAGCGAGCTGCACAGCCAGGCCCAGGGCCTGCAAAGTCCCGGCGCCATCGATAACCAAGCGGTGCGGAACATCGTCGCAAGCGAGCAGAAACTCGAAGCTGCACTGACGCAGTACGAGAAGAGCCTGCGCCGTTCGCAAGGCGAGGCCTGGCTGGCAGAGACACGCGCCGCACTCACGCAGCTGATGGAGCTGCGCCAGAGTCTTGCGGACACCAGTCGAGATTGCGTGCGACAGCAACGCGCGCTCGAACAGCAGCATGCGACGATCGAATCCGTACTACTGCAGCAGATCGCAAGCATCAGGCAGCGGACGCCTGCGACGACAGTCACCACCGAGACGTCGGTCACGCCGGCCAAGCCGAACACCAGCATGCTGTGGCTCAGTGCTGTCGTGCTCGCGCTGGTTCTGTTGATCTCGGCGGCGACGGTGTACAGCGTGGCGCGCCCCGTCAGACGACTCGTCGCAGCGACTCGACGCGTGGCACAGGGCGAAGTCGATGTCCTCGTTCCGCGCGGTGGGCTGCGTGAGCTCGATGGACTGGCACTCGCGTTCAACAGCATGGCGGCGCAGCTCGCGCAGGCCCGTGCATCGGTGCAGGCCTATCAGGCGCAGTTGGAAGCGCGCGTCGATGAGCGCACGCGCCAGCTGCAACATCTGGCCGAGCACGATCCGCTGACCGAGCTGCCCAATCGACGCCAGTTGCTCGCCCATATCGATGGTGCATTACGAGCCGCTCGTGCCGACAGCGGACGCGTGGCGCTGCTGTTCATCGATCTCGATAATTTCAAAACGTTGAACGACAGCCTGGGTCACGACTTCGGCGACACGTTGCTGCAAGCCGTCAGTCAGCGCCTGAGGCAGGCGGTGGGCGCAGGATTCTGCGCACGCTGGGGTGGCGATGAATTCACCGTCGTGCTCGATGGCATTGCCAACCCCGATGATGCGCGCCGCCGTGCCTTCGACGTGGTGGCTGCGTTCGACCGCCCACTCACCGTCGGGGCGCGAGACGTCGTCATCAGCGTGAGCGTGGGCACGAGTGTCTTTCCGGATCACGCAGGCGACGCGGAAGGGCTGTTGCGCTCCGCGGATGCCGCGCTGTTCCGCGCCAAGGAACTGGGGCGTCGCCAGGCGCATCTGTTCGATCCGCAACTGCTGGTGAATGCCTCATCGCGCTTTGCCTTGGAGCAGGCGTTACGCCGCGCGGTGAAGTTCGGCGAGTTCGAGCTGTTCTATCAGCCGGAAGTGGCGCTCGAGACGTTGCACACGACCGTGGTGGAAGCACTGCTTCGCTGGCGCCAGCCGGACGGCACATACATCGCGCCGGGTGAATTTCTCGTCATCGCCGAACAGACGGGTCTGATCGACGAGCTCAGCGACTGGGTGTTACGCGGCGCGATTCGAGCGGCCGCTCGCTGGCACCGCGGGCCGTGGTCCAAAGCGCGTATCGCGGTGAATCTATCCTCGCGTCAGTTGCTGGATCAGCAACTGGTGCAGCGGGTCGAGCAGCTACTCCATGAGTACAAGCTGCCGGCCGAGTGTCTGGAGATCGAGCTGACGGAGAACGTCATGCAAACGGGCCCGAGCACCATCGCCGCGTTACGCGCGCTGCGCGCTCTCGGCGTTGCCATCGCGCTGGATGACTTCGGCACCGGCTACTCCTCGTTGACGTCGCTGGAGCAATTGCCGCTCACGCGCGTGAAGATCGATCGCAGCTTGATCGCCAGCATCGATACGAGCTCGCGTTCTGCATCGATCGCACGTTCGATCATCGGTCTGTGCCACAGCCTGGGCCTGCAAGTGACTGCGGAAGGGATCGAACGGCCCAGCCAGCTGGCCAAGCTGCTGGCCGATCGTGGCTTGCACATCCAGGGCTATCTGCTGTCGAAGCCGCTGTCCGGAGACGAGCTGATCGACTTCATCGAATCGGCGCCTGCGCGCTTGCGGGAGCTGGTGCTCACGTTGCCCGACACACCGTTCGATCCGGACTCGACGGGAGCGTACGCGCTCCGGCGTTATCGGGCTGCAGTGGCGAATCGAGTGGGATCTCCTCCCTAGCCAGCTCGCAGTCGGTCAGCTAGCTGGTCAGCTGGCCAGAGAGCGGCGATGGATGCGAATACGTGCGCGGCTGCTTCTGGCCAGCAGACCAACCGACCAGCAAGCCGCGTGTACGCCCACGCTCAGCTCACGATTGGAAGACGCCTGTGGCAAGCTGCGCCGCCATGTCACGACACTCCCAGCGCGCATACAGGTCACTGCTGACAGCTCTGCTGACGCTTTTCGCCGCGCACGCCTCGCTGGCCGAAACCACATCCCGCCTCGCGTTGACACCCTGCCGTCTCGAAGCCAGCGTTGGCGCCGGCGCGACCAGTGCACGCTGCGGCTGGCTCGACGTGCCCGAAGATCGAAGTCGCCCGCAGGGAAGGCACATCCGCTTGCATGTCGCCGTCGTGTCCGCGTTGAGCTTGAACCCCGCGCCCGATCCGTTCGTGTTCATCACCGGCGGTCCGGGTCAGGCACCCAGCGAGGAATATCCAACCTTCGGTGCCGCCTTCGAGCGCATTCGGCGTGTGCGCGACATCTTGCTGGTCGATCAGCGCGGCACGGGCCTCTCGCATCGTTTGCATTGTGCGTATTCGGAGGAGACGGAAGTTGCGAGCGCCGATCGCGAACGCTGGCGCTCGGAAACACAGCGGTGCTTGCGCGAGCTGCCGGCGGACGTGCGCTTCTATACGACCAGCGCCGCTGTCGCGGATCTGGAAGCCGTGCGGAGCGCGCTTGGATACGAGCAACTGAATCTGTGGGGCGGCTCGTATGGCACGCGCGTCGCGCAGCACTATGTGCGCCGCTATCCCACGCGCGTGCGCAGTGTGGTTCTCGATGGTGTCGTGCCACCGGAGTTGATCCTCGGCCCGGGGGTGCCGCTCGACGCGCAACGCGCGCTCGATGCGATCCTCACCCGCTGTGGAAGCGAGGCGCATTGCGCGCGTTCGTTCCCGCAGGTGAAGCAGGAGCTCAATGGACTGCGCGAGCAGTTGCGCGCGCCGCGCGAGGTCGAGTTTCAAGATCCCATCACCGGCATGAATCAGAAGATGAGCTTCGGTCTGCCACAGCTCGCCGGCGTGGTGCGGTTGTTGAGTTACAGCGATGAAACGGCAGCGCTGCTGCCCTATCTCATTCACTACAGCTACGCATCCAGGGATCTGCGGCCGTGGGCGGGGCAGTTCACTTTGTTCGTGAATCCGCTCGCAGAGCGGCTCGCGAACGGCATGCAGAATTCGGTCGTGTGCACGGAGGATGTGCCGTTCATGCAGATCGATGCATCGTCCGACCGTGCCATTGCCGAAAGCTACCTCGGCAGCGAGTTCATCGCATCCATGCGCGACATCTGTGCGATCTGGCCGCGCGGCGTGATGGACTCGGATTTGCACGCACCGCTGCATAGCGAGGTACCCGCGTTACTCGTGTCCGGCGAGAACGATCCGGTCACACCGCCCAGCTACGGCGAGCGTGCGGCCAAGGCGTTCACTCGCGGTCGCCACGTCATGGTGCGCGGGCAGGGACATATCAATTCGGCCACCGGCTGCATGCCCGTACTGCTCGAACACTTCGTGGCGACGACCCATGCAGCAGACCTGGATGTGCGCTGTCTCGAGCAGGTGCAGGCAGCGCCGTTCCTCTTGAGCCCGACTGCGAGCGCGCCATGATCGACGTGCAGGGCATCAGCAAGCGCTTCGGCAGCGTGCAGGCCGTGGATGCCGTGAGCTTCCAGGCGCGCGATGGCGAGATCACGGGACTGCTGGGTCACAACGGCGCTGGCAAATCCACGACGCTGCGCATCCTGAGTACCGTGATCGCCGCCGATTCGGGTACCGCGACGATCGATGGCCACGATTGCAAACGCGCCGCGCTCGAAGTGCGCCAGCGCCTGGGTGTGTTGCCACACGGCAGCGGTCTGTACCCGAACCTCACCGCGCGCGAGAACATTGCCTACTTCGCACGGCTGCGCGGGCTGGCAGACGATGCGATCGAGGACCCGCTGCGCGCGTTGATCGAGCAACTCGACATGCGCGATTTCATCGACCGGCGTGCGAAAGGTTTTTCGCAGGGCCAGAAGCTCAAGACGGCACTGGCGCGCGCGCTGATCCATCGCCCGCAGAACATCCTGCTCGATGAGCCCACGAGCGGCCTCGATGTAACGTCCGTGCGGAGCTTGCGGGAGTTACTGCGCAGGTTGAAGTCCATGGGTTGCTGCGTGCTCTTCTCCAGTCACGTCATGCAGGAGGTGAGCGCGCTGTGCGATGACATCGTGATCATCGCGCATGGGCGCGTCGTCGCCGATGGCGCGCCGGATGCCATTCGAGAGGCGATGCAGACCGACGATCTGGAAGAGGCGTTCATGCGTGCGGTGGAGGATGCTCCTGGAGCTGCCCCCACCCCGGCGCTCCCGCGCTCGGCAAGGGAGGGAGCTGCCCCCACCCCAACCCTCCCCCGCTCCGCAGGGGAGGGAGAGGAATGAGGATGTCGATCGTCACGGTGTTCTTGAAGGAAGTGATCGAGAACGTGCGTGATCGCCGCACGATGTTCACGGCGCTGCTGTTCGGTCCGCTCTTCGGGCCCATCCTGTTCGCGGTGATGACGAGCATCATGCTCGACCGCGCCATCAGCGATGCCGACAAGCCCGTGCCGCTCGTGGTCGTGGGTGACCGGATCGCGCCGAACCTGGTTGCGTTTCTGCGTGAGAACGGCGCGGAACTGACCCTGGCCGACATGTCGATCGATCAAGCGCGTGCAAGCGTTTCCCGCGGCCATCACGACTTGATCCTGATCATTCCTGAGAATTTCCCCGGGCGCCTGGCGAGCGGACAGGCCGCCGCGGTCGATCTCGTCTGGGACAGCTCGCAGAACCAGGTCGGTGCGCGCGCCCGTCGTGCTGCCACATTGATCGCTGCCTACGGACGTCGATTGGCCGCTCAGCGTCTGCTGGTGCGAGGCGTGGATCCAAGCATCGTCATGCCGATCACGGCGCGCGATGTGGATGTTGCGACACCTGCGAGCCGCGCCATTCTCGTGCTCGGCATGACGACCTACTTCATCTTGTTCTCGACCCTGATGGGCGGGCTCTATCTCGCGATCGACACCACGGCGGGCGAGCGCGAGCGCGGTTCGCTGGAGCCCCTGTTCACGTTGCCGGTGTCGCGCGCCAGGCTCGTGCTGGGCAAGGTGCTGGCAACCTGCGCCTTCATGACGATGTCGCTCGTACTGACGCTGATCGCCTTCGCCGTGAGCCTGCAGTTCGTACCGCTCGAAGCCTTGGGGATGACGGCGAACTTCAGTCCGAGCGTGGCGCTGACCACGCTCCTCGTCATGTTGCCCTTCGTGCCGTTCGGCGCGGGCCTGATGACGGTGGTGGGTGCGCTCACGAAGAGTTATCGCGAGGCGCAAACGTGGCTGGGGTTCGTATTACTCGTGCCGACGCTGCCGATCGTGTTCGCGACGCTCAATTCGCTGCGCAGCTCGCTGGCGGTGATGCCGGTGCCCAGCTTGAGCCAGCATCTGCTCGCAACGAGCCTGTTGCGCGGTGAGACGATCGACGGGTTGCATCTGGCGGTGTCGGCCGGCAGCACCTTGCTCGTGGGCGCCGCCTTGATCTTCGTGGCGGTCCGTCTGTATGCGCGCGAGGGGGTGTTGGGATAGGCAACGGGTTACGGCCAACGGCTGACGGCCAGACAGAAGCTCTGGCCGTTGGCCGTTGGCCACGGTCAGCTCAACCGCGTACGCTCGCACCCGCAACGGCTGCAGCGGTCGGTGCTGACGAGCTTGCCTTCCTTCACATCGAAGCGGCGGGCTCCCACGACCTCCCACTTATGGAAGCCGGCGTCGCAGAGGGTCTTGCCTTCGGCGCGTTTGCGTTTGAACTTACGGATTTGAATCACATCGCCCATGGCCGTGTGCCGGAACTGGATGTGGAACGGTGTGTAGTGTGATCTCGTAGGCGCCGGAATGGACCTCGAACCGCCTATTCTCGCCGCCTGGTTCAGCTGACTGCGTAAGCGGCCGATCTCCCGATGGTGAAGACGCTCAAGTACAAGTCACCCCCACGCCCGGCCCGAAGGCTGCCCGTCGCCAGTCTGCAGCGCTGGCAGGCGGCTTGTGAAGCCGTTGGCGCCCGTGGGGATGCGGGTGTCTATCGTCAGCTCGTTTCCGCATGGAGCGCGCGCAGCCGTCACTATCACTCGCTCACACACCTCGAAGCCTGTCTGCGCGAGCTCGAAGAGGCCAGGTCCGCGATCACCGAGCCGGCCATGGTGGAGCTGGCGCTGTGGTTCCACGACGCCATCTATCGCACCTACCGGCGCGACAACGAAGAACGCAGTGCCGAGTGGGCGGAGGCAGCGCTGTGCAAGCTCGGTGCGACGCCCGAAACCGGCGCCCGGATCTCGACCTATATCCTCGCCACCAAGCATGGCCAGCAGTCCTCGAGCGGCGATGCGGCCTACGTCGTCGACATCGATCTGTCGATCCTCGGTGAAGCCCCCGCGGTCTACGACGGGTTCGAGCAGCAGGTGCGGCGCGAGTACTGGTGGGTGGGGCGCAAGCGCTTCGCCCGGGCGCGCCTCGCGGTGCTCGATTCATTTCTCGCCCGCTCCAGTATCTACAGCACGCCCTTGTTCAAGGACCGCTACGAAGACAGCGCCCGCGATAATCTTGCCCGCGCGATCGATACGCTGCAGCAGTTCCTCTAGTTGGAAAGAAGCGGTTAGCGGTTGGCGGTTGGTCAGAGGCGCGCTCCGCGCTTTCATCCTCCTAACCGCTAACCGCTAACCGCCAACCGCTAACCGCTTCCTTCTCACTGCACGCAACCCTGCGGCCCGATGCGGCGTCTAACGCGCCATCCTCAGGGTTTTCTGGAGAGCGCGATGCGGTTCCTGCTCTATTTGCTGGCGCTGGCCTGGGTGCTTCCCGCGTGGGCCGTGGAGGACATCGACAAGGTCAATGGCTCCATCCGGGTCGAGGCGGGCCAGGCGGTGGGCAAGCTGTCGACCGTCAACGGCAGCATCCAGGTAGGTGCCGACTGCACCGTCGGCAGCGCGGAAACGGTGAACGGCCAGATCAGCCTGGGGGAGCGCACCCGGGCCGGTGACCTGGAGACCGTGAACGGCGCGATCCTGCTGGCGACCGGCGCCAGCGCCCATCACATCGAAACCGTGAACGGCGCAATCGACATCGGCACGACGGGCCAGGTGAAGGGTTCGCTCGAAACCGTCAACGGCCACGTGCTTCTGCGCTCGAATGTCCGTGTGGACGGCGGCATCGAGTCGGCCAATGGGCGCATCACATTGCAACGGAGCGCGACCGCCGGCGACCTCTCGATCGCCAACGGCGACATCGATATCGGTCCCGACGCGCGCGTGGGCAGCATCGATGTGGCGAAGCAGAGCTTCAGCTTCTTCAACTGGGGCAAGCAGAAGCGCCCCCGCATCGTGATCGGGCCGGGTGCCATCGTCCAGGGCGCGCTGACGTTCGGGCGGGAAGTCGATCTGTTCGTGAGCGACCGAGCCAAGATAGGCCGGGTGGAAGGAGCGGAAGTACACCGGTTCAGGGGTGAGCAGCCTTAGGCAGCGGCTGGCGGTCGGCTGGTCGGCTGGTCGGCTGGCCAGAAGCTTGGCAGGACCTGCTGGCCAGCAAGCCAGCTCGCCAGCTAACCGAGTCCTCTGCCGGTGAAGCGGCTGCTGCCCATCCCCTATGTCTTTGCGTCCGCGGTGGTGCCGAGCTTGCTCGCTTCCGGTGTCGCGCGTCGGCGCATCCACCTGTCGCGCAGGCGGCCTTGCAATTGATCCACGACACTGAAAATCGTCGGCACGACGAAGAGGCTCAACCCGGTCGACGCGAGCAGACCACCGATCACGGCCACGCCCATGGGTGCCCGGAAACTGGGATCGCCTGACCAACCCATCACGATCGGCAGCATGCCGGCGACCATCGCGATCGTAGTCATCACGATGGGCCGCGCGCGTTTGGAGCAGGCATCGATCAGCGCGTCGGTGCGCGACAGGCCCTGCTCGTCCATGGCCTTGATCGCATACTCGACCAGCAGGATCGAGTTCTTCGTGACCACGCCCATCAACATGAGCATGCCGATCAGCGAGGGCACGGACAGCGAATGGCCGAACAGCAGCAGGAACACGATGGCACCGCCGAGCGACGGCGGCAGTGCGGAGAGAATGGTCACGGGCTGCAGGAAGCGTTTGAACAGCAGCACGAGCACCGCATAGATGCACAGGGTGCCCACGATCATTGCCACGAAGAAACCTCTGAACAGGTCGGCCATGAACTGCGCTTCGCCGGCCGCGATGCGGTGTATGCCCGAGGGCAACTCCTGCAGCGAAGGCAGGCGATCCGCCTGCGCCAGTACGTTGCCCAAGTCCCGTCCGTTGAGATCCACATCGAGCGTGATATTGCGGCTGCGATTGAAGCGTGTGATTCGAGCCGGGCCGGAACCCAAGGAAACGTCGGCAACATTCGCGAGCGGGACCGGCCCCTGCTTGCCAGGCACCGAGAGCAGGCGAATGCGCTCGATGTCCATGCGAGCGTCGTCCTTCAGGCGCACGCGAATCGGCACCTGTCGGGTTGCCAGATTCAATTTGGCCAGACCGGTTGCGATATCGCCGCTGGTGGCGATGCGCGTCACCGTACCGATGGTATCCGTCGTCACTCCCAACTCGGCGGCGCGCTCCGGCGCAGGACGCACGACGATCTCAGGCTTCATCAAGCTTGCCGAGCTCGTGATGCTGCCGAGACCCGGAATCGAACGCAGGTCGCGTTCGACTCGTTCGGCCGCCGCATCGAGTTGCTGCGGATCATCACCTGCCAGCGTGATCTGCAGCTTGTTGCCGCGTCCTTCGAACGACGTGCGAATGCCGGGGACGCCGTGCAGGATCTTCGCCGCCGTACGCTGGAATTCCTGTTGCGTAGTGTCACGCTCGCTGCGTGGCTTGAGCTGAACGGTCAGGAGCGCATTGCGCACTTCGGCCGCGTTCATGGCGCCGAAGCCCACGTTGGATGTCGCTGCACCGACGACGGTGAATATGCTGTGCACGGCAGGCAGCCGCTGCAACTGCGTGCGCACCTCTTCACTGGCGCGATACGTCTCCTGCAGCGATGAGCCAGGCGGCAGCTCGACGGTGGCGATCACGAGACCTTCATCGCCCGCCGGCGAGAAGCCTTTCGGCAGCAGCGGCACGAGTCCGATCGAGCCGACCATGAGCACTGTCGCTGCGAGCAGCGTCTTACGCCGATGAGCGACACACCAACGAACACTGCGCAGATACCAGCGCTTGAAGGGGCCGTCGTCTTCGGTCTCTGCGTGTGGATGCAGCAGGTACGCGGCCATCATCGGCGTGAGCATCCGCGCGACGAGTAGCGAGAACAGCACGGCGACCGTCGACGTAAATGCGAATGGGCGGAAGAATTCACCGGGTACTCCGCCCATGAACGCCACCGGCACGAATACCGCGCACAGCGTGAATGTCGTTGCGATCACGGCCAGACCGATTTCCAGCGCAGCATCGGTGGCCGCCACCAGCGGTTTTTTCCCTGAGCGCAGATGACGCACGATGTTCTCGACTTCCACGATGGCGTCGTCCACCAGCATGCCGACCACGAGCGACAGAGCGAGCAAGGTCAGGAGGTTCAGCGAATAACCCAGCAGGTGCATGGCCCAGAACGTCGGGATGATTGCGAGCGGTAATGCCGTTGCCGACACCAGCGTGGCACGCCAGTCCCGCAGGAACACCCACACGACGAGGATGGCGAGAATCGCGCCCTCCACGAGCATCTCCATCGACGCGTGATACGACTCCAGGATGTGATGCACGGTCGAGCTCACTTCCGTGAATTGCACATTGGGATGCTCTCGCTGCAGCTTGGCGACCGCTGCACGCGAAGCATCGGCGACGCCGAGCGCGCCCGCGCCCCACGCACGAACCACCTCGAAGCCGATGACCTCCTGTCCGTCGAGCAAGGCGAGCTGCCGGCGTTCTGAGGCTGCATCACGGATGTCGGCAATCGTATCGAGACGCACGCTGCGCCCGTCCGACAGCAGAATGGGCAAGCTGCGCAGATCCTGAGCGGACGCGATCGTCCCCGTCGTGCGGACGCTCTGCTCCAGGCCGCCGATGCGAGCCTCGCCGCCGGGAAACTCTGCCTGAATGCGCTTGAGCTGACGTGAGACATCGGCTGCGGTCGCACCGAGTGCCGCCATGCGATCCGGATCCAGATCGACGCGCACTTCGCGATTCGCGCCGCCGACACGACGCACCGCGCCGACGCCGCGCACGGCGCTCAGTTCGCGCATCACCGTGAGATCGACGAACCACGACAGCTCCGTGTCGCTCATGTTCTTGGACGCCACGCTGAACGTCACGACCGGGCGGCCTGCGATGTTGACGCGCGATACGATGGGCTCGTTCGCATCCTGCGGCAGATCGGACCGAATGCGCGTCATCGCATCGCGCACATCATCGAGTGCTTCGTTGATGTCGCGCTCGAAGCGCAGCTCGATGAACGTCGAGGACACGCCTTCGTTTACGGTCGAACGGAGCTGCTGAATGCCCGCAATGGTGGAGACGGCATCCTCGACCTTGCGCGTGACTTCCGATTCGAGCTGCGACGGCGGCACGCCGGGATACGTGACGGTGACAGTCACCATCGGGAACTCGATGTCCGGTTGATCTTGCACGGGCAGCCGCGGGAAGCTCATCAATCCCGCCACCATCAATCCAAAGAACAGGACGATGACGGGAACCGGATTGCGAATCGACCAGGTGACGAAGTTCATGACTTCGAAGCCGTGCTCGTCAGCGCGACGTCGACGCGGTCGCCATCTTTCAGGAAGCCGGCACCGCGCTCGATGATGCGGTCCTGCGGGGTCAGGCCGTTCACGATCTCGATCGTGTTGCCGTGGATCACGCCCGTCTCCACGCGACGACGCTGCACCACATTGTCTGCACGCAGCACGAACACGTAGCTGTAGCCATCCTGCATCACGACGCTCGCGAGCGGTGCGAGCTGTGAGGCGTTCTTCCCCGTGAGGATCGCGCCGCGTACAAACATGCCCGGCCGCACAGTGCTGGCGGCCGCGATGTCGACATAGACGAGGCCCGTGCGATTCGTGTCTTGAATCGTCGGTGCGACGGTGCGCACGCGGCCTTCGAACTGCGCGCCATCCGCTGTGCTCAAGCGCACGAGCTGACCGCGCTGGATCTCTTTCAGGCGCGCTTCGGGAACCTCGGCGCGCCATTCGACGCGCCCCTGGCGCAAGATGCGCAACATCTCGCCACCTGCCTGCGAGATCTGACCGAGGCTGACGGTGCGGGCGGTAACGATGCCGTCATCGGGCGCGAGCACGCGCGTGTAGCGCAAACGCAGCTCAGCGCCTTCGAGATCGGCTTTCGCGACTTCGACGCGTGCGGCGGCTGCCAGCTTTTCGCTTTGGAGCCGATCGAGATCGGATGCGGAGAGCGCGCCGGAAATCGACAGCGAGCGCGCTCGATCGTACGCCGAAGTGGCGTTCGTCAGCGTGGCCTGTGCCTGCTGCACGTTCGCGCGCTTCGAAGCGAGTTCGGCCGCGAGCAAGTCATCTTGCAAACGCACCAGCTCCTGGCCGCGCTTGACGCGATCGCCGACATCGACGTTCAGCGCTGTGACACGATATCCAGCCAGCTCGGCGCCGACGTGAATCTCTTGCCAGGGGAATACGGTGCCGGTTGCGGCAATGCTCCGAGTGAGCTCCGCGGGCTCCAAGGTGGTCGTTGTCACCGTCAGCGCAGCCGGAGGTGTGCTGGGGCGTTTCTCCGCAGAGGAAGGGCGGAAGAAAAGGGCGAGGATCACGAGCAGCGCGATGAAGCCCATCAAGCTCACGCGCAGCTTGCGGTTCTGCAACAGTCCGAGAGAGACGTTCATGTGCGTCGGCGGAAGTGCGCGCGTCCCGCGCAGGTTGTGGTATCAGCTTCCTGATAATATTATCAGGAAGCTGATAAGCCCATCAAACCAGCTGCTTTCGCGGAACAAATGCGAACCCGGTCACGACGCAGTGCCGCTCCCGTCAACGTTGCTCAGGCTGCCATCCCGGCGCTGGCCCGGCCCGAAACCGAGGTCGCGTACCTGATCAAGCAATTGCAGCACAGCTCGCGTCAAGCCTTCGATGAGGCATTGCGGCGCGAGCGGCTCGGCCTGTCGTTGGCACACCTCGTCACGTTGTACGTACTGGAAACCGATCCGGGAGCCGCCGGCGCAGAGCTCGCGCGCCAAGCGTCGGTAACGGCTCAGACGATGCATGCGATCTTGCGGCGTCTGGAACGAGACAAGTTGATCGAGCGTCGGCCTCATCCGACCAGCGCGCGCTCGGACAGCTGGTTCGTCACGCGTGCCGGCCAGTTACGGTTGAGACGCGCAAAGGGAGTCGGTGAGCGGGTATGCAGGCGCTTACTGCTGCCGCTCAGCGATGCCGAAGTGCAGCAGTTTCAAAGTTTCCTGCTTCGCTGCATCGCGAGCATGGACATGACGATCGATGCAGTGAGCGAACCTGCGGAAGCGCAGCGCCGACGCGCGCGCTCGCGCAAGGCCTAGCTCAGCGTCGCGTGGGCGCCGTGCCGCCGGGAGGAGCGTAGACGTCGACCGAAAGCGTGAAGCTGCGCGCTTCGTTCGCGCTGAGCGCGCCGACGCCGACAACCTTCCGTGCCAGTTCTTCGCCGCGTTCGTTACGGATCGAGACGACGACGGAATATTCCCAGGACTCGCCGACGTTCGGATGCTTGAACGTCCCCTCGACACGCAACGGCGTATGCGTCGCTTGCGCGCGTCGCTCGGCGACCGCCTTGGGATCGAAACGCAGGTGATGATTGCACGCAGGGCAGATGCTGGCGCTTTCTAGGATGAGCGCCTTGCAGTGCGGACACGGCCGGGTCTTACCCGGCGTGCCCATGCGTGTTGCACTCATGCCGCGGAGGTAGCGCGGGCCGCTTTCTCATCCCAACCGAACTCGGCGCGTCCACGCATGCGTGAACCGGCCGCGACGGTGAGTGAGCCCGCCTTCAGATCGCCATTCAACACGCCCGTCTGCAACAGCTCGACCCGCGAAGCCGCGTCGATGTTGCCCTCGAGCTCGCCGCCGATGACGACGGTCTGGGCACGCACGCCGCCGATGACCTTGGCGCCGGAATCGATCGTGAGATTGCCCTGCACGTGAACATCGCCCTTGAAGTGACCGGAGATGCGCACGTGGCCGGCGCCTTCGATCTTGCCTTCGATCGTGAGGCCGGACGCGATCACGGACTCTTTAGCGGAATCCACGGCCGCTGGACGTGCAGCAGCGCGGGCTGTATCGAATGAGGCCGCCGGGGCGACTGCCGGACGTTCAACCTCGCGAATCGGAGGAGGAGCAACCTTCTCTTCCGGGGTTTCCTTGGATTTGTCGTTCCACAACGCCATGATCTCGACCTCCGCTGAAGTGTGAATCGGAGGCGTAATTACACGCGGCGACTGAGAAGTGTCAAACGTTCCGACAGCCTCTCGGGCCAAAACTCTGACGAGACACTCACTTCCTCGTAAGCGGGCCATCGGGGACCCGCTTAGCGGAGGCTTAGGCGCTAGCCTCAATCGCGCATTCGCCACAACGCCGACCCTCGCGCTAACCAAAAACAAGACGGCGGCGATACTCACATGCCCTACGCACGGGTCTCCTGGCTGCTGCGTCGCAGCAAGCCGGGTGCGCGGGTCAATCCACAGACCGCAGGCAGTCAGCAGCAGCGCTGAATCGAGGACCACTTGCTCTGTTCGCGCTGCGCGTAGAACGCCCGCCGCGAGAGAACCGGGTGTTGGCACTGGGGCGCATGGGCGCGCACGTAGCGGTCGTAGGCGTCGTCGCCCGTGAGCTGCCGCAAGGCGCGCCAGAACGCTGCGATTCGTGACCTCATAGGTTCGTCTCCGCGCTGACGGGCACCGCTTCTGCTTCCGAGCTGGGTAGAACGGTCAAGCCTCTGCGCACACGCGAGCACACCCTCAGCATGTCGAGCAGCACCACCCACAGAATCGCCGTGAACAACAGCGCAAGGACGGCATCGAGGCGCTGATTGAAGATCAACTGCGGCGCAACCGCGGCCTGCTCGGGCGGCAAGCTGCCACCTGCCAGTTTGTCTGCCAGATGATTTGCGGCCGACAGGAAGCCCACACGCGGATCGGCAGAAGTGACTTTCTGCCACGCCGCCGTTGTCGTGATCACGGTGAGCCAAGCGAGCGGAATTCCCGTGACCCACGCGTAGCGCAACTTGCCCTGCTTCACGAGCACGCCGGTCACCACGCACAGCGCAATGGCAGCCAGCAATTGATTCGCGATGCCGAACAGGGGCCAGAGGATGTTGATCCCGCCGTTCGGATCGACGACGCCGATGTACAGGAAGTAACCCCACCCGGCGACCACCAGCGCGCTCGACAGGATGACGGACGGATACCAGGAGGTCGCCCCGAGCGGACGCCAGAAGTGACCCAGGAAATCCTGCAGCATGAAGCGTCCGACGCGCGTGCCGGCATCGAGCGTGGTGAGGATGAACACGGCCTCGAACATGATGGCGAAGTGATACCAGAGCGCGAGCAGGCTTTGTCCGAAAGCGCTGGAAAAGATGCTCGCCATGCCGACCGCAAGCGAGGGCGCGCCACCCGTACGAGCAAACAGCGTCGCCTCACCCATTTCGCGCGCGAGCACTTGCATCTGCTGCACGGTCACGGGAAACCCCCAGCTCGAAATGGTTGCCACGGCGGCCTCGGGTGTCGCGCCCACCACGCCGGCCGGACTGTTGATCGCGAAGTACACGCCCGGATCGAGCAGCGTCGCGGCGATCATCGCCATCACGGCGACACCCGATTCGAGCATCATGCTGCCGTAACCCACGAGGCGCACATCGCGCTCGCTGCCGATCAACTTCGGTGTCGTGCCGCTCGCGACGAGTGCGTGGAATCCGGAAATGGCACCGCACGCGACGGTGATGAATACGAACGGAAAGAGCGCGCCGCCGAAGATCGGTCCGGTTCCGTCCACGAACTGGGTGAGCGCAGGCATCTTGATGGTGGGATGCATGAGCACCACCGCGAGGGCGAGCAGCGCGATCGTGCCGAGTTTGAGGAACGTGGAGAGGTAGTCCCGCGGTGCCAGGAGCAGCCACACAGGCAGTACCGCGGCAACGAAGCCATACGTAATCACGAACCAGGCGAGCGATGTTCCTTCCCAGTCGAACCAGACGCGCCAGGCCGGATGGGCATCGACCCAACCGCCGGCCCCCACTGCGAACAACAACAAGGCGACGCCGATGGCCGACGCCTCCAGAATGCGTCCGGGCCGCAAATAGCGCAGATAAGTGCCGATGACGATCGCAACGGGAATGGTCGCGAACACGGTGGCACTCGCCCACGGGCTGTGCTTCATGGCGTTGACCACCACGAGCCCCAGCACGGCGATGAGGATGATCATGATCATCAACGTGCCGACCAGCGCGGCGTAACCTCCGATCGGTCCGATCTCATCCCGCGCCATCTGTCCGAGACTGCGACCGTTGCGGCGTGTGGAGAGAAACAGCACGGTCATGTCCTGCACGCACCCGCCCAACACGGCGCCGACGAGGATCCACAACGTGCCGGGCAGATAACCGAACTGCGCGGCCAAAGTCGGGCCGATCAGCGGACCGGGGCCTGCAATCGCCGCGAAGTGATGTCCGAAGACGATCCAGCGATGCGTAGGGACGAAATCGCGACCGTTGTTCAAGCGAATGGCGGGTGTGGCGCGCAAGGGATCGACGCTCAACACCTTCGCGGCAAGCCATGCGCTGTAGAACCGGTAGCCGATCGCATACACGCAGACCGCAGCCACGACGATCCACATGGCATTGATCGGCTCGCCGCGTCGCAGAGCGACGCCGCCCACGGCAAATGCGCCTACGAGGGCGATGAGAGCCCAAAGGATTCGCTTCATCGGTACTGTCTCTCGAGTCCCTTGCGGGTCGGCGGACGGCAAGCCATCAACGCTCGACTTCGACCGTCAATTTTTTGCTGAGATGGTGCTGCTCGCGCCATTCTCGCCAGATGGCGAGCGTGATTGCCAGCACGACCGGGCCGATGAACAGGCCCACGAGGCCGAAGGCAACCACCCCTCCGAGCACACCGAAGACCACGAGCAGGAAGGGCATCCGCGTCGCGTTCGAAATCACCAGCGGCCGGACGATGTTGTCCACCCAGCTCACGGCCAGCAGCCCCCAGAAAAACAGTGCGACGCCCGCGCCGAAATGTCCTGTCAGCATCAACCAGATACTGAGACTCGCCCAGATCAACGGCGCGCCGAAGGGAATCAGCGCCGTCAACGCAGTGACCGCACCGAGCAGAGCCGCTGCGCGCAAGCCCACGATCCAGTAGCCCAATGCCGCCACGCTGCCTTGCGCGATCGCGGCCAGCACCAGCGCATACACCACCGCCTGCGTCATATCGCCGGCGGCTTCGAGATAGTCATTCGCGCGCGGACCCAGCATTCCGGTGAGCAACGCCCGCAACTCGCGCAACAGATGCGGCCCGTCGCGCAGAAAGAAGAACAGCGACAAGAGTGCAAAGAACAGCTTGGCGACGTTGCGACCCAGTCCGCCCACCAGGGTCGTGATCTCGGTCGAGGACTGCTGCAACCAATCCTGCACGAGCTCGCGCAGGACCTGCGGGTTGGCCGCGAGCGCGCTCAGCTGATCCTGCAACCAGCCGCCGATCCCCGGCAGATTGCGTACGCCCGCCGGTAGCTGCGGCTGCGTTGCGAGGAAGCGTTGCACCTCTTGATAGGCTACGAGCAGCTCGGAGCGCATCAATACCGTGAGCCATACGAGCGGCACGATCAGCACGGTTCCGAGCAGCAGCGTGGTGATGAGTGCGGCGACGACGGTGCGCTGGCCTACGGCTTTGAGCAGGCGCAGATGCAAGGGCCAGCTCACGTACGCGAGGATCGCTGCCCAGATCAACGGCACGAGGAACGGCCTCATGATCGTGTACGTGAGTAGCAGAATGCCGGTGAGAATGGCGGCGATGACCACCCGTCGAAACCACGTTGAAGTTGAAAGTTCGGTAAGCATTGCGTTCGAGTGAAGTTGCAGAAGTCGCGACCCGCCGCTCGCGGTCCTCAAAGCGGGCGACAGTCTAGCCTGCATTTCTCACAGGGATCGCGCATGCTGGCGAGACTGCGAGCGAGAGCTTCGCAGCGCGCTTGCGCTCGTGAACCTACGAGCGTGAAATCCGGTTGAGATTCGTGCGCCGGTTGAGCGACGCTTGATGCCTATTTGAATTGCAAACCGAGGGAGATCGCGATGGCTGACCCGACCGTTCGTGGCCGCTTCGTATGGCACGAGCTGCTGACCTCCGATCCCGGGGCCGCACAGCAGTTCTACTCCACCATCTGTGGCTGGAGGATCGAGCAATGGGACAAGGATTCGAACTATTCGATGTTCGTGGGCCCGAACGCTCCCGTGGGCGGTGTACTGCAACTGCCCGACCACGCCATGGGTACCGGCGATCAACCCAAATGGCTGGCGTACCTCGCGACGGAAGATGTCGATGCGACGGTCGAGAAAGCGGTTGGCCTGGGTGCGCGCGTTCTGCAGCAGTCGGGAGCCACACCGGGCGGTGGCCGCTATGCCGTGCTCGCCGATCCCCAAGGTGCCTGCTTCGGTGTTTACGGATCGACGAATGCGTCCCCGCCGCCCGCGCAGGGTGTCGCGCGCGGCGAATTCTCGTGGCACGAGCTGGCGACGAGCGATTACGAGGCCGCTCTCGAGTTCTACACGGAATTGTTCGGTTGGGAGCTCCTGGTCAAGCACGACATGGGCGACATGGGGCCGTACTGCATCTTCGGGCTCGGCGGCACGCAGATGGGCGGTATCTACAACAAGACGACCGACATGCCCGGTGATCCGTCCTGGCTCAGTTACGTGCTCGTGCCCAACGCTGGCAAATCCGCGGACAGGATCCGTACGACCGGTGGCCAGGTCGTGAACGGGCCGATGGAAGTTCCAGGCGGCGATTGGATCGCCGTAGCGAGCGACCCCCAAGGAGCGCTCTTTGCCGTCCACGCCTACAAGGCGAAGGCAAAGGTGCGCGCCGCCGCCGCGGCCAGCGCTCCGGAGGAAACAGCACCGCCTCGCAAGGACGTTGCCGAGCCGCAAACCACACCTGCAGCGCGGCCCGCCAAGAAGAAGGCTGCAGCGCCAACGCCAACCAAGAAGAAGCGCGCGGTCGTGAAGACCAAGGCACCGGCGAAGAAGACGTCGGCAAAGAAGGCGGCGAAGAAAGCGGTCAGGAAGGCCGCCAGGAAAGCCGCGAAGAAGAAGTCGACCAAGAAGAAAGTTGTACGCAGCGCAGCCCGCGGCAAGAAGAGCGCGCGCCGTGTGGCGGCCAAGAAGACGGCGCGACGCGGGAAGCAGGCGCGCAAGGGGAAGACTGCAAAGAAGAAGGCGCGCCGCGGAAAATAAGTCTGCGGGGCTTGCCCCCACCCTAGCCCTCCCCCGCTGCGCAGGGGAGGGGACCAGAACAGCAAAGAATGATCGTCGAGCGCGCCTAGTCTTGTTCCCTCCCCTGCGCAGCGGGGGAGGGCTAGGGTGGGGGCAGCAGCAACCTCACTACCGATCTCACCTACTTCGCATCCGGCTGATTCTCCGGCGCCGCCCGCACGAACGCCGGCAACGTTTCCAAGTGCCCACAGATCCGGGTCAATGTGGGATACGGACCCAGATCGCATTGCAGTCGCCGCGCATTGAGCATCTGCGGTGCCAAGCACACGTCCGCAATGCTCAGCGCATCGCCGTAACAGTAGCGCCCGGCGGTGGAATGGATGCGCGCCTGGGTCTCCAGCGCAGCAAAGCCCGTGGCGATCCAATGCTGAGACCACTGCGCGACACTGTCTTTATCGAGCTGGATGTGCTCGCGCAGATAGTTCAATACGCGCAAGTTGTTGAGCGGATGGATATCACACGCAACCGCGAGCGCCATCGAGCGCACCAATGCGCGTGCCACGGGTTCGCGCGGCAGGAGCGGCGGCTGCGGATGGCGTTCTTCCAAATACTCGATGATGGCCAGCGACTGAGGCAGCACTGTGCCTTCCGCATAAAGAGCGGGTACCAGACCCTGCGGATTGAGCGCGAGGTAGTCGCCGGTGCCCTGCTTGTACTCCAGCAACGCAACTGGATTCGTGTCGAATGCCAGCCCTTTCACATGCAGCGCAATGCGAACACGAAAGGCCGCGGAGCTGCGGAAGTAGCTATAGAGCTGAAGCGTGTCACCTGTGCTCATACGAACTCTGCTGCGCAATGGTGACCACACGGCAAGCGCTCGCAGGGTCAACTACCTCGGCGTTTGGCGTCAGATCGGCGGGCGCGTTCGAATTCTTGGAGACCCCTGCCGCCGGCGAGCGGCCCCATCGCCGCTCGCCGGATTTGCTTCCAGATCAGGTCGAGCCGCGAATCTCCAGCCCGTCCTTCACTTCTTTCACACCGTCCACGTTGCGGGCAACTTCCAGTGCGCGGGCACGGGCATCGGCGCTATCCACGAAACCGCTCAATTGCACGGTTCCCTGGAACGTTTCCACATTGATCTGATGAGCCTTGGTTTGCGGATCGCCGACCAGCGCGGCCTTCACTTTCGCCGTGATGGCGCTGTCATCGACCACACGTCCGGCGTTCGAGGCGGCGGATTGGACCGGGCCTTCGTCCTTTTCCGGATTCGAGCTGCAGGCCACTGCACCGGCAGCGAATACGACGGCCAATGCGAGAGCGGCTGTGTTCTTCAACATATAGGTTTCCTCGGTTAACTAATGATTCAGCACCAACGCGCCACGCGCGGGATCAACCAGCGTTGTTGCGCAGCTGTTCAGCCTGTGCCTTGGCACGCTCCAGCTGAGCATCGGCTTCCTTCTTACAGGCGTCGCGGGCATCGGCCTGCATCGCTTCGCACTTCTCCGTGGCGACCTTGTGGTTCGCTTCGGCTTGCGCCATGGCAACTTTGTATTCGCCCTTGGATTGTTCCTCGCTCGTGTTCTGCGCTGCGTCCGCGGCGTCCTTGGAGCTGTCCGCAGTCATTGCATTTTCACGTGCATCGGCAACATCCTTCTGTGCCTCCGACTGTGCCTCGGCCACTTCTTCCTGTCCTTCGGCCTGTGCCTTGGACACATCCCGCTGCGTCTCAGCCGTGGTTTCGGAACGATTGCATCCGGCAAGCGCAAGGCCGGCCGCCGCGATCATCCAAAGTACTTTGAGCTTCATGACGTTCTCCTGATGAACCTATTGAGTGGAACTCCATCGAACCAACGCGCCGCCTTGAGTCCACGCGGCGACGCCTTGACAAACGCCGACACAGCGGCGACTTCGGGCCGAGAACGTGCGGCCTCGAAGTAAGGTTCCTGTGCTACATCTGACACTATTTCGCGACAACATGGCCGCGGTGCGAGATGAAACGGGTACGTGCGCTGTCGGAACTGCGACCGCAAAGGCGGCGTTAGATCGTCAGTCGCACAGCCGATGGCGTGCGTTCGTCTGCGCCATCGAGGAAAGGAACCTCTGATTAACCCTAGACGGCCTCGCGACGAGTCCAGGGCGGCTCAGGGCGAGGCGCGACGACCGCTGTGTACTTGATGTACTCGAGGGAGGAGTAACGACGCCCTGAGCCGCCCTGGACTCGTCCCATTTAATGTGTAAACGAGCTTTTATGGGTTGCTCTTCTAATCGTCTGCTGCTGCGTTACAAAGCTTGCTCCCATGTCCAATCAAACATGGGACATATGAGCTGCGCTTTGTGCCTTGCTTCAGACGATTAGAAGAGCAACGCGAGGCCGTCTAGAGTTAATCAGAGGTTCCTTAGCTGCGCATGAGTGCCACGTCCTTACCGTCGCACGATCTATTCGGCCCCACGAGTGCGCCTGCCCCCATGCCGCCCACCCCCAAGCCCGGTCAGCGCACGGTGCCGTTTGCCGTGGTCGGTGGTATCTGCGTATCCATCGCACTGCTGATCCTGAATGCAGCCTGTCTTACGTGGAACGCTTACAGCACGCTGCGTTCCAGCGATGCGTATGCGCGCTCTTACGAGATCAAGCGCGCCCTCTCGGCATTCCAGGCCGTAACCGTTTCCGCTGAAGCGAGCCAACGTGGCTATCTGCTCACGGGACGCACCGAGTATCTGGGTCCGTTCTTCGAAGCGCGTGAGCGGTGGCGTCAGGAGCTCGGGCAACTGCGCGCCTTGATTCAACAGGACGATCGCAACCCGCACACGCTCGAGACACTGGAAACGCTGATGAGCGATGCGCTGCGCATGCTCGAGCGCACGATCGCAGCAAATGACTCGCCGGGTCCGGCCGGTGCCGTCGACGTGCGGGGTACGCAAAGCGCGAAGGAGACGATGGATCGTCTGCGGCAGATCGTCGATCGCATGCTCCTCGAAGAAGACGGACGGATCGCGGCGCTACGCAAAGCGGTGTTTCGCGACATGCTCGTGACGGTCGGCGTTGCGTTCGTGACGACGCTCGTGGCGAGCATCGTCGTGCTGGGACTGTACCGCTTGCTACGCCGGTATCTCGCGGCGCGCGAGCAGGCAGAACAAGCGCTGCGCAAATCCAATGCGCAGTTGAACCAAACCGTCACCGAGCGTACGGCGAAGCTGGCAGAGCTGTCGCAGCATCTCTTGCGCGTGCAGGAGGATGAGAAGGCCAAGGTCGCGCGCGATCTCCATGACACGCTCGGCAGCAATCTGACTGCGATCAACATGGACTTGAATTGGGTGTACAAGCGCCTGCCCGACAATCCGCCTGAGCTGCGCGAGCGGTTGCAGCGCGCGTTGCAGATGCTCACGACGACCGTCGAGCTCAAGCGCAATCTGATCGAAGGGTTGCGTCCGAGTCATCTCGACAGCCTGGGCCTTGGATTTGCGATGCGCAGCCTGTGCGATGAGTTCGGCAAGCGTACGGGCGTGCAGTGCGAGCTCGATGCGAACGAAGATTTCGAAGAGCTCGATCCGACCGTGTCGATCGCGATGTATCGCATCGCTCAGGAAGCGTTGACCAACACGGCCAAGCACGCGGGTGCGCGACATGCGCGCTTGCAGTTGCGCCGCCTGCCAAACGGTATGCGGCTCACTATTCAGGACGATGGCCGCGGCATCACTCCGGAGGCGATGGCCAAGCCCAAGTCGCACGGGCTCATGGGGATGCGCGAGCGCGTTCATCAGCTCGGCGGCTGGATGGACATTCATCCTGGGCCCGAGGGCGTCGGCACGGTGATCGAGGCATTCTTCCCCGTGCCGCCGCCGACAGCCGATGTGTTACAGCCTGCCATCGCCGGCGGACGGGCGTAGGTGGACGGCTGACATACACAGACGTCATGTAAATCGCACAGACATGCGGAAATTTACAGGCGTCTCGTGCGTTGTCCTTCCGCCGCGGCCCTGACCGTGGTCCCCATTGAACAGAAGAGATCGTTTTGGGAGGGCGTTAAATGAGTGAGGAGGTCGAGAGCACTGGCTATATCCCGGCCGTTTCGCCGGTGCACGCAGTGCCCCGCGCATCCCCCCGCGCGTTGCTTGCCGACGGTGCCGATGGTTTCGGTGCCTTGATTGGCCGCTCGGCGGCCATGCAACACCTGTTCGACCAGATTCGGCGCGTGGCGCCGACCAAGGCGAGCGTGTTGATCGTCGGTGAAAGCGGTACCGGCAAAGAGCTCGTCGCGCGCGAGCTGCATGACCGTAGCTCGCGCACGGAGCAACCGTTCGTTGCCGTGAACTGTGGCGCGATACCCGCCAATCTGATCGAGGCCGAGCTGTTTGGTTACGAGCGCGGCAGTTTCACGGGGGCAGTGCGGTCGCATGCGGGGTACTTCGAGCGCGCGGCGGGCGGCACGTTGTTTCTGGACGAGATCACCGAGATGCCGCTGGAGATGCAGGTCAAGCTGCTGCGCGTGCTCGAATCCGGCTGCATGGTGCGCGTGGGCGGGGATCGTGAAATTCCGGTGAGCTGCCGTGTGCTGGCCGCAACGAACCGGGATCCGAATCGGGCGGTGAGCGAAGGCCGCATGCGCGGTGATCTGCTGTATCGCATCGCAGTGTTCCCGCTGTACATCCCGTTGCTGCGCGAGCGTGAGGATGATGCCGAGTTGCTCGCGCGACACTTTCTGGCGCAACTGAACGTCGAGGAAGGCTCTGACAAGCGTCTCTCCGCGGATTCGCTCGTGTGCCTGAAACAGCACTCCTGGCCCGGCAACGTGCGCGAGCTGCGCAATGCCGTGCAACGTGCCTTCATCCTGGCGGATGAGGAGCTCCAGCTGCGCAGCGTCGTGAGCAAGCCCATGGTGATCTCGATCATGAGCGATGCGCGCGCGCTGCGAATCCCTGTAGGCACGGCGCTTGCAGAAGCAGAACGCTGGATGATTCTTGCGACATTGAAGGAATGCGGCGGCAACAAAACGCGTGCAGCGGCATTGCTCGGTGTCAGCTTGAAAACCCTTTACAACCGTTTGAACGAGTACCGTGCACTGGGGTTGGAAACAACCGATCTCACGGGCGAAATGCTGGAGGCACCCGCGTGAATACAACGACTGGCAATCTGGGAAGCCAAACCCAACAGACCTCGCAACGCGCCGCCACGCGAGTGATGATCGTCGACGATCATGCGCTCCTGCGTGCCGGCGTGCGCGAGATGCTTACCGATGAAAGCGATCTGGAAGTGGTGGCGGAGGCAGGCTCGGCCGAAGAGGCTCTGCAGTTACTGCGCGATGGCACGCAAATCGACGTGCTCGTGCTGGACATCTCGTTACCGGGTCAAAGCGGCGTCGACTTGCTGCGGCAACTGAAGCAAGACCAGCCCGAGATTCAGATCCTGGTCCTGAGCATGCACCCCGAGAAGAGCTTCGCTGTGAGGCTCATGCGGGCCGGCGCGAGCGGCTACGTTCCGAAGATGATCGTGCCCGACGAATTGGTACGCGCTGTACGCGCAGTCGGCGCCGGCAAGAGGTACATCACCCCTACCGTTGCCGAGCTGCTTGCGTCAGAGTTCGCGGCGGAAGCGGAAGGTCCGTTACACAACCGCTTGTCAGAACGTGAACTACAAGTGTTTACCAGGATTGCACGCGGCATCGCGCCTGCGGCGATGGCTTCCGAGTTGGGCTTGAGCGTCAAGACCGTCAGTACGTATCGAGCTCGCATACTCGAAAAGATGGGAATGCGAAGCAACGCAGAGATCGCAGCCTACGCAGTACGCAATCATCTGGTGGACTGAAGCTACCGGATCGAGCATGTGAGCCACGCGCGGGAACTGACTGTCTTTATCGTTGAAGATTCCGCCGTAGTTCGTGAACGGCTGGTCGAAACTATTGACGAGATTCCGCAGGCCCGCATCGTGGGACACGCGGAGACGGCGGCGGAAGCCCTATCGGCGCTGCCCGAGATCCGTCCGCGTGTCTTGATTCTCGATGTGCAGCTGCGCGAGGGCAGCGGCTTCAATGTCCTCAAATCCATGCGCGCCCGCAATGTGGATTGGCCGCCCTTGGTGATCGTCGTCACCAACTATCCGCGCGACGACTATCGCGAGATCAGCCGCAAGTTCGGTGCCAATTACTTCCTGGACAAGGCCTCGGAGTTCGATCAGGTCCGCGAGGCGATGTTGCGGATGTTGGAGACGGCTTGAGGAAGCGGTTAGCGGTTGGTCAGAAGTGCTTCTTTTTCCGAACCAACCGCCAACCGCTAACCGCCAACCGCTTCTTTCTCAATGCAGCCTGCGATGCCGACGATAGAATTCGTCCACTTGCTTACGGGCTTCTTCTTTTTCCCAGCCATACCGTTCCTGCAGCCTGCCCGCGAGCTGCTCGTTGCGACCGACGAGTTCGTCGATCTCCTCCTCGCTCAAGCGGACCCATTGTTCTTTGATCTTCCCTTTCAGCTGCCTCAAGGCGCCCTGGCTGACATTCCGGACCGTGTTGCGGTTCATGAGCTCCTCCACCGGACTGCGGCGCGTTGCGCGCCCTCGCCTCAAAAGTGCGAATTCCATGCCACGATCCGAGGCGCTTGCATCGGGGTCCCCTGTGCATCCCGGAAGAAATTTTGTGAGCAACGGGATCTAAGTGCCTTGCCACTGCGTTGAGCTGCCGTTGACGGATATGCGCAGCGCTCTTGAGTGGACCTCCCCGGAAGATGGGGTGGCACCCGCTGAGGCCCCATCTCGCCACTCGCTGGAGACTGTGCACCTAAAGGCCACGCTTACTGCGTGGCCTTCTTTTTTTCTCGCCGGGTTGCAGGAATTGTAAAAAAGGCTCGTTGCGACTGTAACGGCTGGTGATGGGCTGCCAGGTGAGCCGGCTGGCGAGCTAGCTTGTTGGCCAGAAGGGTCTGGCGAGGCTTCCGGCCAGCCGACCAGCAAGCCAGCACGCGCAAGCCTCGGTATCGAATCAGCTGTTACACGCCACTAGTTCTTCCCAAACGCCTGTCCGAAAAAATCTCCGGCCCGCCAACGCGGCCGCGTGGGTGCGTTCGCAACTTCCACGACCAGTCGACGATTGATGCGTGCGATGTCGGCTGCCGCGGCAAAGTCCATGGGCAGGGACAGGTCGTCGCTGGGCTGGTGGTAGTGGCGTTGACGGTATTCCTGCTTCAACGCGGCCATGTCGATCTTGGAATCCTTGCTTTGATTCCCCGCTTGCAACGCGATGGCAGGGATGCCGCGGCGCATGAACGAAAACTGATCGTTGCGAATGAGCGCCACCTCTTCCGGATTCGGATCGGGGCTCAAGCGATAACCCAACGCCGTCGCGATGCTGGCGGTCAGCGGGCCGAGCGACGAATTCGACTCGCCGAACGCGATGATGTCCCGTGTCGCTGCGAACGTCATGGGTGTGTCGATGTTGATGTTGGCTACGAGCGTGCGTGGTGGCGTGCCGGAATGCGCGACGAAGTAATCCGATCCCAAGAGCCCGCGCTCTTCAGCCGTTACGGCAACGAACACAATCGAACGACGCGGTCGCGCACCGGCTGCCACCGTGCGTGCAATCTCGAGCAGCATGCCGACGCCGAGCGCGTTGTCGTGCGCGCCGTTGTAGATCGCGTCACCATCGACTGCCGCGCCCTTGCCCAGATGATCGAGATGGGCTGAGACGACGACGAACTCGGATTTCAGCTTGGGATCGGCGCCCTCGAGCAAACCGACGACGTTGACGCTGTTCGTGCGCCGCAAGCCGGTCGTCGCGGATAACGTCATCGTGCCCGGCAAGGCAAAGCCCTGCGCAACACCGTTGTCGAGCGCACTCACGACGTCTTCGTATGCGTGCTCGGTGCCTTCGAACAAGCGCGGCGCGGCCGCCGGATTGAAACGAAAGCGCAGCTTCAACTCGGGAAAGGAATCGACCGCCGTGCCGCCGTCATCCAGCCAGCGCATTTGCGGCACCCAGCTCAGCGCCAGGGCACGCTCCCACGGCACGCGTTTGGCATCGTCCGGAGAGTCCACGACGATCGCACCGACTGCGCCGTGCTCGACCAGCTTCGACCACTTTCGCAAGCTCCACGAGTGATACGCGCGTGCCGTCGGCGGAAACCGGGCCGGTGCGCCGCTGAAGATGACGGCGATGCGTCCCGCGACATCGACGTGCTCGAAATCGTTGTACTGCTGTTCCGGCGCCTCGACGCCGAACCCCGCGAATGCCAACGGTGCGGCGACGTTGGAGTTGCTCGACAGAAAATCCGCGCCCGGCAGATAGTCCGTGCTGTATTCGAACTCGATCGTTTCGTCGTCGCGTGCCAACGTGGCGGACGAGCCGGGCAACACCGGCGTCGCTTCCAGTAACGGTACTTGCTGAAACCACGTGCCTTCATCGCCGGCCGGCTTCAAGCCGTACTGCTGCAACTGTGCGGCCACGTACTTGGCCGCGATCTCATAGCCGCGCGATGCGGCTGCGCGTCCATCCAATAGATCGTCGGCCAGGAACGTCACGTGAGCTTGCAGCGCAGGCGTCTGGACCGTGGGCGATGCCTGCTGAGCAATCGCTGCCCACGGCGTCAGCAGACAGATCATGACGCTCCACGCACGTTGCAACGGCGGGGACGAACACGGCAGTGCGAAGGGCATGCGGAAGGCGTGGTCCGATGATGTATTTGGAATGGCGGCGAGCTTAAGCCAAGGTCTCGCGGCGAGTCATCCAGCGGGTTAATCTGGCTTTCAGTTGCGGCCTGTTGAAGTTCAGCACGATGACCTTGCGAATCGCCTGTTCGGCTCTGCTGGCCAGTATGCTCATTGGCCTGCTGAACGGCTGCGCATCCGCGCCGCCGCAGGGTGGGGCTGCAGCGAGCGAGCCCATGGCCGGCCGCGGAGAGGAAGTGGCCCTGCGTGCGTTGGCGATGATCGGCACGCCGTATCAGTACGGCGGCAACGGGCCGGAGAACTTCGACTGCAGCGGACTCGTGCAGTACATCTATCGTGGCGTCGGCATCGAAGTGCCGCGAACGGCTGCCGAGCAGTTCGATGCGACTCGGACCGTGGATCTCGCGAACCTACGCCCCGGCGATCTGCTCTTCTTCCGCATTCACGGCCGGGTTTCGCACGTTGCGATCTATGCGGGCGAACGCCGCTTCGTCCATGCGCCGCAGACAGGGCGTACGGTGGAGCTGCGGCCATTGGACGATCCGTACTACGCGCCGCGGCTGGTGCGCGGCGGACGGTTTGGCAGCTGAGTTGAGGCGTCCCTTCCCTTGCGAAGCGGGGGAAGGACAGGATGGGGGCTCTTAACGAACGTCGCACGCAAACGTCGCGAGCCCCCACCCTGTCCCTTCCCCCGCTGCGCAAGGGAGGGGACGCTCAACGACACAGCGGTTACTTATTCCTCCGCTCCGCAATCAACGACTCCACCACGCTCGGATCCGCCAGCGTCGAGGTATCGCCCAACTGATCATGCTCATTCGCCGCGATCTTGCGCAGGATGCGACGCATGATCTTCCCCGAGCGGGTCTTCGGCAGGCTCGGTGCCCATTGGATGAAGTCGGGGGTGGCAATGGAGCCGATCTCCTTGCGCACCCACGCTGCCAAGGCCGAGCGCAGTTCTTCGCTCGGTTGCTCCATCGCGTTCAACGTCACATAGGCGTAGATGCCCTGGCCTTTGATGTCGTGCGGACAGCCGACGACGGCCGCTTCGGCGACGGTGGGGTGTGCAACCAGCGCGCTTTCGATCTCGGCCGTGCCGAGGCGGTGACCGGAAACGTTCAGTACGTCATCGACGCGACCGGTGATCCAGTAGTAGCCGTCTTCATCGCGCTTGGCACCGTCGCCCGTGAAGTACTTGCCGGGAAAGGTCTTGAAGTACGTCTCGATGAAGCGTTGATGATCGCCGTACACGGTGCGCATCTGCCCCGGCCAGCTATCGGCGAGAACGAGGTTGCCTTCGGTAGCGCCCGCGAGCACTTGGCCTGCGCCATCGACGATCTCCGGCTTCACACCGAAGAACGGCAAGGTCGCCGAGCCGGGCTTCAGTGCAGTCGCTCCGGGAAGCGGCGTGATCATGATGCCGCCGGTCTCCGTCTGCCACCACGTATCCACGATCGGGCAACGCTGATCGCCGACGACGCGGTAGTACCACTCCCAGGCTTCCGGATTGATCGGCTCGCCCACGGTCCCCAACAGTCGCAGCGAGCTGCGCGACCATGCTTCCACGGGCGCATCGCCTTCGCGCATCAAGGCGCGGATGGCGGTCGGTGCCGTGTAGAACAGCGTTACGCGATGTTTGTCCACCGCCTGCCAGAAGCGGCTGGAGTCCGGATAGTTCGGCACGCCTTCGAAGATGAGTGTCGTGGCGCCGTTGGCGAGCGGGCCGTACACCACATACGAATGCCCCGTGACCCAGCCCACATCGGCCGTGCACCAGTAGACGTCTTCTTCGCGAAGATCGAACACCAGCTCGTGCGTGAGCGAGGCATACGCCAGGTACCCACCCGTCGTGTGCAACACACCTTTCGGCTTCCCGGTCGACCCCGAGGTGTAGAGAATGAACAGCGGATCTTCAGCATCCATCGTCTCGGGCGGACATTCCTTCGCCTGTTGTGCCGCCAGCGGCTCATAGAACTGATCGCGACCGGCTTTCATCGGCACGCGCGAGCCGAAACGCCGCACCACCAGCACGTGCTTCACCGTGCTCGTCGCGGGGTTGTCCAACGCGGCGTCGACATTCGCTTTCAACGGAATGCGCTTGCCGCCGCGAACGCCTTCATCGGCGGTGATCACGACGGTCGAGCCGCAGTCCGCAATGCGGTTGGCGATGGAGTCCGGCGAGAAGCCGCCAAAGACGACGGAGTGCACGGCGCCGATGCGCGCGCAGGCCAGCATCGCCACGGCCGCTTCGGGAATCATCGGCAGATAGATGGTGACGCGATCGCCCTTGCGCACGCCGAGTGACTTCAGCGCGTTCGCGCATTGGCACACGCGTTCATACAGCTCGCGATACGTGATGCGTTCGGACAAGCGCGGATCGTCGCCTTCCCAGATGATGGCCGTCTTGTTGCCGCGCGTCGCCAGGTGTCGATCCAGACAGTTGGCGGTGACGTTGAGCTGTCCGTCATAGAACCAGCGGATGCGGAAATCGCGCGCATCGAAACTGACGTCTTTGACCTTCGAATACGGTTTGATCCACTCCAGCCGCCGACCCATCCGCGCCCAGAAGCCTTGCGGGTCGTTGATCGACTCCTGATACAGGCGCTCGTAGTCAGCCTTCTTCAGCCGCGCGAGGGCGGCGAACGATTCGATGACGGGATGGATGGTGGTGCTCATAGTGAGTGTTCGGAGCGGTTGCTGTGGATCGACGGAGGATCAGGCCGGTCCCTTGCGCTTGAAGACATAGCGTTGACCATCCGTCTTGTTCGTCTGCGTCATCTCATCGTTGCCGCGAAACTCGATGATGCTCGTCTTCGCCCCGACGATGTCCACCGTGATCTCGTTGCCCACCAGTGTGTATGGCGTGGGTGGCACGCCCGGCAGGGTGACGGTGGTCGGCGTGTAGGTCACCTCGATGGCCACGCCGTTGGCCTGATACTGCCAGGTGCCGACGAGCTTGGATCTGATCTCATTGGTGTTATCGACGGCGGGTGTTGCTGACCGCGGTGCGGGTGTTTGGGTGCCGGCACAGCCGCACAGCGCCAGCAGCGCGAACATGCACAACCAGGGATCTCGACCTCTCATGCACTCACCGCTGCCCGTCAGCCCAGCGCCGCACGGATACGTTGAGCATGCTCGGCGAGCTTCGCCTTGTCGGCCGGATCGCGTGCGTGCACGCGCACGTCTCCGCCTGGGTAGACGGGAACGATGTGGAAGTGAAAGTGGAACACGGTCTGCCCCGAAGCCGGGCGCGTGAACTGCAACAGGCGAATACCCGCGGGCTGAAACGCCGCCTCCACGCCTTTCGCGATGCGCTGAGTGGTCTGCACGAGCTTGCCCAGCACCGCCGGATCGATGTCGAGCAAATCCACAGCGGGACTTTTCGGGATGACGAGGGTGTGGCCGTCGGTCATCGGCATGGCATCCATGAATGCCAGGCTCTCCGCGTCTTCGTACACCTTGAACGAGGGAATCTCGCCACGAAGGATCTTCGCAAAGACGTTGTTCGAGTCATACGCCATGGAGCAAACCTCTTCTCGAAATGGGAGCTCAGATACCGGCCCGGGACAGCGCCTCGATGACGCCGCGAATCGCAGCACTCAAGCTGGGATGGTCGGCTTCGAAGCCGACAGCGACCGCTTCCATCCGCTCGGGTAGTGACGCCGTGTCCTGGCTGGGCGCGCGGCCGCCGCTGATCTCCAGCAAGCGCGTGATGTCAGCCAGGAGAGTGACGAGCAACGCGCGCGAGTCTTCGTCCACCCGTGTTGTCCGCGCGAGCTCGGCGTGCAGGCGCGCGAGTTGTTCATGCAATTGAGCGCTCATCGGCTCTCCTTTCGGTTCAGTTTCTGCGCGAGCTGTTCGCGATATGCGTTTTCCAAACAGATGCGCCGTTCGGCAATGTGTTCGATGCAGTTCACTTCGGCATCATATCCTTGCGCGTGTAACCCGCCGGGACGTCGAACTGACCCGCGGCGATGGTTTCGGAGCGCATCGATGTCAACGTGGTTTCCAGGCTCGGTTTGCCACCCTCATAAACGCGACTGAATACGGGAAAGCCGTCGAGCTTTGCGTAGGGTTGAACTTGCTCGCCCAGGCTCTGGCGCAACGTCGGTGATTGCAGCGACGACAGCATTTCCTCCATCAGCGCACTCATCTTCCTGGCGACATCGAACATTTCCTGACCGCCGGTGAGGGAGGAGGGCGGCGCCAGACACAGTTCCTGCTCGATCGCGCCGTTGCGACGAACTTCCGAATAAGTGCACGCGATGCCGGCGATCTTGTCCTTGCGCGCCGTCTTCACCACTTCGGCCGGCGCCGCCTCTTGCTGTGGCAGACGGCTGCCCATCATCTTCTCGACCATCGCGCGTTGCTCGGGCGACATGTTCTTCAGCTGCTCTTCCATCTGCTTCAACGCGGGATTCACCTTGTCGGCAAACTGCTTGATGGCGGCGCGGTCGATCAACACGTAGTTCTTCTCCTTGGGGTTGAGCACGTGCACGGCCTCGTCCTTGTAGATCATGACGCCGTCATTGCCTTGCTCGGTGCGCTCGACACGCAGCTTGCCACTTTGCACCAGCAGCTTCGTCGAGGAGTCTTTGCCACCCGCCAGCTCCCGTGTCGTCGTTTCATAGACTGTGCCGGCGTGAGCATTCAGCGCTACGCACGCGAGCGTGCAGAGGGTTCCAATGGCAATTCGCATGCTCCGATTCTCCTGTTGGGTATTCGTTGCGTTGGAGCTGCCCCCACCCCAACCCTCCCCCGCTGCGCAGGGGAGGGGGCTGTGTCGTGGCGCCTCTT
>DATELY010000127.1:0-79276 GCA_035276085.1 Steroidobacteraceae bacterium
ACAGCGATGCGGCGATGAGCCACACCATCGCAGCGCCCTGGGAGAGATGCCGCTGCAACAGCACATAGCCGAGCGCCACACACGGCAGGAAGCAGAAGATGAATTCCGGCGAGCTGAACAGCATGCGCTAGCTCAAGCGGAAGGGATGAACTCCTCGTCGTCCTGCTGCATCCGCTCGAATTTCAGAAAACTGTAATACCCGCACGTGTTCGCATACGGATATTTGCGGCACACATTCGGCCGTGCCGCGTACACCGTACAACGGCGCTCGTCCTGGTCGAAGAAACGGCACGTGGACTTGAAGATATGGTCTTTCTTGTGGCGCAGAATGCGTTCTTCGCCATCCTCGTTGCGATAGGTATAGGTGAAGCGTTCGCGCGCGACCTCAGCGCTCAAGCCGAAGTGTCTGGCGAGACGGGCAATGTCGTGCTCGGACACAGCGATGCGGTCGTAGCTGCAGCAATAGCCCGGACACTTGAGGCAGTTGTAGCCCATGGCTTTCTCCGGAAAGCGGTTGGCGGTTAGCGGTTGGCGGTTGGGCCGGAATCTCGTTGCCCGTTAACCGCCAACCGCTTCCTTCTCAGCGTCTGAAAGGTGAAGGCGTAAGCATGGCGCTCGTCCACAGGATGCCTCGGCTCCGTAGTGATTTGCCAGTCCTCGAGGTTCAGTGCTGGAAAGAAAACATCTCCCGCCAACGTCACGTGCACCCGGGTCAGATGAATGGTGCCGACCCGATCGATGAGTTGCGCGTAGAGATCGCCGCCTCCACCCAGGATCGCCTCTGCGGCGGGCTCCGCTTCTTTGAGTGCTGCATCGACCGAACCTACGACGACGCATCCCTCGATCGCACGCTCGGGATGACGGGTAATGACGATGTTCTTGCGCCCGGGCAGCGGTCGCCCGATCGATTCGTAGGTCTTGCGGCCCATGATCACGGGCTTGCCGAGCGTCAGCGCCTTGAAGCGCTTCAGGTCATCGGGCAGCCGCCACGGCAATTGATTGCCAGCGCCAATGACGCCGTTTTCGGCGACGGCAACGACGATGGTGAAATGCATGAGAGACCTGGGACGTGGGACCTGAGGCCTGGGGAAGAAGCTGAGCTTTTCCGAAGGTTAGCGCGCGTAGCCGCAGAGGCACAGCAAAAAAGGTCTGGCCTCACGCCTCAGGTCACGCGCCTCATACCCTATTTCTTCTTATCCAACGGCTCCCGATCCAGCATCGTGCCGCGGCAATTCTTCGCGCCGCAGCGACAGGCGTAGAGCGCGAGGTCCTCGGCATCGTCGGTGCTCTCCCAGGTCAGCTGGTAGTCGTAGCCCAGCTCCTCGCCCGCTTTGATGTCGCGAATGGTTTCGACGAACACGCGGCGGTCTTCGATGACGGTTTCGCAATTCGGATCGCAGCAGTGGTTCACGAAGCGGGATGGATTGCCGCCGGTGGTGCCGTCGATGACGGTGCGCCCATCGACGATGAACAGGAACGTATGGCCATCGTCATCGGGCTTCTCGAAGAAGCGCCGATCGGCTTCGCGATGCGAGATGCGCTCGCCGACGTATTCGAGGATGCGCCGTCCCTTCTTGATATCGGTGCGTGCATACACGCCCCGACCGTGGATGGGCGAATCGCGTACCTCGATGAGGTCCAGCTTGGACGCATCGCGCGGTCGCTTTGCCACTTTCCTGGCGGCGCTGCGGCGTTTTCCATTCACCGCTTGTTTGGCGCGCTGAGTTGCTTTGGTGACGGCGGTCTTCTTGCCGCGGGAAGTCGATCGACGTGAGGTCTTTTGCGAACGCTTGGATTTACGAATAGCCATGGGAGCGGAGTTTGGAACGGTGGTCTGGAAGCAGTGAACGGCAAGCGGTTTCAGACAGCCACTGGCGCTTTGATGTGTGCGTGGGCTCGATAGTTCTCGATCAGGAAGTCTTCGTACTCATACTCGAAGATCGAGGCAGGCTTGCGGACGATTTTCAATGTCGGCAATGGCAGCGGCGAACGATTCAGTTGCTCATCCGCTTGTGCCAGGTGATTCAAATACAGATGGCAGTCGCCGCCAGTCCAGATGAAGTCACCGACACCGAGGTCGCATTGCTGCGCAAACATGTGCGTGAGCAATGCATAGGAAGCGATATTGAACGGCACGCCGAGAAACATATCCGCGCTGCGCTGATAGAGCTGGCAGGAGAGCTTGCCATCCGCCACGTAGAACTGGAACAACGCGTGGCAAGGTGTCAGTGCCATCTGCTCCAGCTCGGCAACGTTCCAGGCATTGACGATGATGCGGCGCGAATCCGGCTCGGTGCGGAGCAACCGGACCGCATCGGCAATCTGATCCGTCGAGCCGCCATTGGGCATCGGCCATGAGCGCCACTGCTTGCCATACACCGGCCCGAGCTCACCCTTCTCATCGGCCCAGTCATTCCAGATCGAAACACCGTGCTCTTGCAGCCATTTGACGTTGGTCTCGCCCCGCAGGAACCAGAGCAATTCATAGACGATGGAGCGCAGATGCAGTTTCTTGGTCGTCACCAGCGGGAAGCCGGCTTCGAGATCGAAGCGCATCTGATGACCGAACAGCGAGAGCGTGCCGGTGCCCGTGCGATCCGTCTTACGCGCGCCTGTGGTCCGAATCAGCCGCAAGAGATCCAGATACTGACGCATGTTCAGGCCGCCTCTGCCTGCAAGGCATCCCGATTGCCGGTCGGGATTCTGCGGCGGTAAGCGACGAACATCAGAACGATGCCGACGATGATCATGGGTGCCGACAGCAGCTGGCCCATCGTCAACCAGTCCCCGAGGAAGTAGCCGCGGTTCTCGTCCGGCACACGCACGAACTCGACGGTGAAGCGTGCGATGCCGTAGCAAATCAGAAACAGCCCCGACGCCGCCACTCGCAGCCTGGGCTTCGATGTGAACCACCACACGATGATGAACAGCAGCAAGCCTTCGCTGAGCGCCTCGTACAGTTGCGAGCCGTGCAATGTCAGCTGACACGGATCCACCTGGAAGCGGCGGCACAGGCTCAGCAGCTCCAGGCTTTGCTGCGGATACAGACCTTCCGGCGACAGCTTGAAACCCCATGGCACGGTGGTGGGCTTGCCCCACAGCTCGCCGTTGATGAAGTTGGCGACGCGCACCGCGAATATGCCGATACCGGGCAGCGGCACCAGAAAGTCGCATACATCGGCAATGTGTTTCTTGCGCGTGCGCGTGAACCAGGCGGCAGCGATCAGCACGCCGATGAAGCCACCGTGGAACGACATCCCGCCTTCCCAGATGCGGATCAGGCGCATGGGATCATGGGCGACGGTTTCGAGCCCGTAGAACAGCACCCAGCCGAGCCGGCCACCCAGGATCACACCGATCGCGCAGCAGAAGATGAGATCGTCGACCTGTTGCGGCGTCCACGTCGACCCCGGCACCCCCGCTCGGCGACGTGCCAACCACCACGCAACACCAAAGGCGATGACGTAGGTCACGCCATACCAGCGCACGGCCAAGGGGCCCAAGCTCACGATGATCGGGTCGATAGCGGGGTACGTCAGCATGGAGCGCGATGGTAGCGGATGAGCGGCTGGCTGGCTCGTCGGTCAGCTGGCCAGAAGGTACAGCGGCAAGCTGTTAGAAGCGGCAAGCTGGCTTGCTGGTTCGCTGGCCAGAAGTATCGTGGCTCGAGCTCTCACTCAGCCAACACTCGGCAAAAGAACGCCTTCAAATACCGCGTCTCGGGAATGGCCGGGTGAAACGGGTGATCGAGCGACTGGCCGCCGACTTCCAGTACCTGCACGAACCGATTCAAGTGACGTGCGCTCTGCTGTATCGCGCCGAGCAGTTGCTCTGCGGCGAGATGATACGAACACGAACACGAGACCAGCACGCCGTCGCGCTCGAGCAATTGCATGGCGAGCTGATTGAGCTTGCGATACGCGGCCTCGCCCTTGGGAATGTCCTTCTTGCGCTTGATGAAGGCGGGCGGGTCGATTACGACCACATCGAACTTGCGCTTCTCGGCCGCGAGGGTCGACATCACATCGAATGCATCCCCGCGCAGGACCTGCGGTGCAACGCCCTGCTCCGCGGCATTGGCCTGCAACAGCTCGAGGGCCGGTGCGGATGAATCGACACAGGTGACCTCACTCGCGCCGGCGTTCAACGCACCCAGACCCCAACCGCCGAGATAGCTGAAGACGTCCAGCACCCGCGCACCGTTGGCGTACTTGCGCAGATTGAGACGATTCGCGGCTTGATCGAAAAACCAGCCGGTCTTCTGACCCTGCTCGACCGGGACAGTGAAACCGATGCCGCCCTCCTCCACCCGTACACGCTCGGGCAAAGTGCCAAAGGCGAGCTGCACGTAAGAGGGCAATCCCTCGAGCTCGCGCGCGCCGCTGTCGTTCTTCCACAGCAGGGCCGCGGGCTCCAGCACCTTGCGCACGGCTGCTTCGATGTCGCCTCGCAAGGCCTCCATGCCTGCCGTAGCAATCTGCCCGACGATGACGTCGCCATAGCGATCGAGCACGAGGCCAGGCAGGCCATCGGACTCGCCATAGACGAGGCGATAGTACGGCGCGGCAAAGCGCGCCTGCCGCAACGCGAGCGCGACGCGCAGGCGATGCACGATGAGCGAGGCATTCGGCGGGTAGCGCGGATCGCGCGTCAGAATGCGAGCGCTGATGAGCGAATGCGGATTGACGTAGGCGTAGCCGATGAACTTGTCGCGCGCCGACACGACTTCGCACAGCGAACCCGGCTGGAACTGCTGCAGTGGCGTGGCCGCGGTATCCACTTCATTCGAGAACACCCACAGGTGTCCCGCACTCAGGCGCCGGTCTTCGTTGGGTTTCAAACGCAGCGGAGGTAAGGAATTCGATGTAGTCATTTGCGTGACGCGCAGGCAGGGCTCGCAAAGGGCGCGGGCACGTACGCCATGCACGAAGGGCTCGGTCAATAGTTATAGTGGGCGCGGATTCTAAATGAGCCGGGCGCATCGCATGAACCCATCGACGCACGACAGTGAGACTCAGGCCAATCGGCTCGCGCAGGAAACGAGTCCCTATCTGCGCCAGCACGCGCACAATCCTGTCGATTGGCACCCGTGGGGACCCGAGGCACTGGAGCTCGCACGCCGCACCGATCGGCCCATTCTCCTGTCGATCGGCTATTCCGCCTGTCACTGGTGCCATGTCATGGCCCACGAGTCGTTCGAAGACGCGACGACGGCGGCGCTCATGAACGAGCTGTTCGTGAACATCAAGCTCGATCGCGAGGAGCGCCCGGACCTCGACAGGATCTATCAGCTGGCCCATCAGATGCTCACACAACGCGGCGGCGGCTGGCCGTTGACCATGTTCCTGAGCCCTGAGGATCAAAAACCGTTCTTCGGCGGCACCTACTTTCCGAAGGAACCGCGGCATGGGCTGCCTGCGTTCACCGAGCTTCTGCGCAGGGTGGCCGAGTTCTATCGCACGCACCGGGCGGAGATCCGTACTCAGAACGAAGCATTGATGGCGGCCTTCGCAGAGCTCCAAGCCGCGCCGGCGAGCACCGCGCCGCTCGCTGCAATACCGCTCGATCGAGCCCGTCAGATGCTCGCGCAGGAATTCGACAGCCAGTACGGCGGCTTCGGCGGCGCCCCCAAGTTCCCGCATCCGACCAACATCGAAGTCCTCCTGCGACGCTGGCGCGCGACGGCCGGCAGCGAGGAACCCGATCTGCATTCGCTCTACATGGCGACGTTGACACTCACCCGCATGGCCGAAGGCGGTCTCTACGATCAGCTCGCGGGCGGTTTCTGTCGCTACTCCGTCGACCCGTTCTGGATGATTCCGCACTTCGAGAAGATGCTGTACGACAATGGCCAGCTGCTGGCGCTGTATGCGCAAGCCGCGCTCGCCACCGGCGATGCGCTGTTCGCCCGCATCGCCCGCGAGACGACGGGTTGGCTGCTGCGCGAAATGCGTTCGCCCGAGGGCCTGTTCTGGTCCGCACTGGATGCGGATTCGGAAGGTCATGAGGGCAAGTTCTATGTGTGGGACCAGAACGCCGTGCGCGCCGCGCTCGAGACCGAGGAGCTTGCGGTGTTCGCACCCCGGTTCGGTTTGGATCAGCCCGCCAACTTCGAGGGTCAGTGGCATCTGCATGGCTATCGCGCAGTCGACGACATCGCGGCGGAGCGTGGAACGACTGCGGAAGCCGTGAACAGGCTACTGGATACGGCGCGTCACAAACTGCTCGCCATCCGGGAGCGACGCCCGCGACCAGGGCTCGACGACAAAGTCCTGACATCGTGGAATGCGCTGGCAATCGGCGGTCTGGCGCACACCGCGCGCGCGCTTGGACACGCCGAAGCAGGTTCGGCAGCACTCGCAGCGGTGGATGGATTGAGACGCAGTGTCTGGCAAGGCAACCGCCTGCTGGCGGCCTACAAAGAGGGACGAGCGCGCTTCCCTGCCTATCTGGACGATCACGCCTTCCTGATGGACGCGCTCCTTGAATCGTTGCAGCTGCAATGGCGCAACGCAGATCTGGATTGGGCAGTGGCGCTGGCCGAGCTGTTACTGGCTCACTTCGAAGATCGCGAGCAGGGCGGTTTCTTTTTCACTGCCGCTGACCACGAGCAGCTCGTGCATCGCTCGAAGTCGTATGCCGACGAAGCCGTGCCCTCCGGCAACGGCATCGCGGCGCGCGCACTGCTGCGATTGGGATGTCTGCTGGCCGAGCCCAGATACCTGGATGCTGCCGAACGCTGCCTACGCAGCGCCTGGTCGTACGTCGAACGCTACCCGCAGGCCCACGGCTCGCTGTTGATCGCGCTCGAGGACTATCTGCAGCTGCCACAGGTCGTCATCATCCGCGGCCCGGAGAAGGAATGCGGTGAATGGCAAGCGGCACTCAACAAGGTGTACGCGCCGCGCAGGCTGATCTTTGCGATTCCGGACACGACCGAGCTGCGCCACGCGCTTGCAACCAAGTCCGCACAAACCGAGACGGTCGCCTACATTTGCGCAGGACTGACGTGCTCTGAACCGATTCGGTCGCTGTCGGCCCTCATCTCCTTGACGCGCACTTGAGCAGCGTCTCCACGCGGGTGCGCCTCTCAGAAATCGTCGCCGTGACCATCGTTGCTGTCTTTGCCGGGACCGCCAGATTTTCGCTTGGCAGCTTTCGCCTTGCGCGAACGCTCGATGCCCGCGAGCTGCTTGGCGCGCGCGGATGCGACCGACGCCTCCAGCGCCCGTTGCGCCCATTCCTGGAGTTTGTCCGGACTATGGACGATCTCATCGGGGCATTGATACTGATCGGTGGTCAGATCGAAAGCATTCGGATACGGCCGCAGCGGCCCCATCCCGTATGCGGTGTAGTCCGGGCGACTATGTTCGTCGGTGTACAGATAGAGCACATCGTCCAGGATCACTCCCACCAGGCGATGCTCGACGAGTATCCCTACGCCGCCGAAAATCGGCCGACTTTGCACCGTACCGAGTCTGGACAACTGGGTAGTCACATACGTAACGAAGTCCGATGAGACGGTCATGAATCGGAACTCTCCTTCAGTCCGACCCAAGGTGGGTATCGGCAGCGTCCTTCCGCCCCTTCAAGCGAGCGGCACCCGTACGTCGCTGCGGCTTCCCGCAGGCCGCTCCTTCATCATTGCTTCTCGTCAGCGACTCGATGGATTCTGGAGGCGATCACGCAAGCGTTCCAACAGATCGCCATCGCGCGCAAGATCCAGTCGCGGCGCGCGAGCCCAATCATAAGCCCAAGGATTCGCCGTGCGATACGCCTCGGGCTCATCTGCATAACGCGGAATGACGTGACCGTGAAGCGCGGGCTCGAGATTACCGAAGATCGCGTAGTTGACGCGCAGGGCGCCGGTGACTTCTAGAACTGCGTCACCTAATCGGCCGAGATCATCCAGAAACGCGCTACGCGCCGCACCGTGCAACGCGTTCAAGTGCGGTACGACAGGATCAGGTAACAAAAGACAGTAACCGCGCAGCACCTGAGTTGCGCTCATGACGGCCCAACCCGATGCCATGCGCGCGACGAATCCCGGCTCCTGCTGCGCGCGGCAGGCCTCCACCAGCCGATGGATCGCGGTCGTCATCGTCACTTTCTGAAGATGAAATAGACGGCGCCGAGAATGCACAGACCGGCCCAAACATAATCGAGCTTGAGCGGCTGGCGCATGTACCAGACCGCAAAGGGCACGAACACGGTCAGGGTGATGGCTTCCTGCAGGATTTTTAGTTGCGACAGAGACAATTCCGCGTAACCGATGCGGTTGGCTGGCACTTGCAGGAAGTACTCGAACAGCGCAATGCCCCAACTCACCAAGGCAGCGACGAACCACGGTCGATCCGACAGGTTCTTCAAATGGGCATACCACGCGAACGTCATGAAGACATTCGAGGCCGTGAGCAACAGGACGGTGAGAGGCAATGCGCGCATGCCGGCAGCTTACCGCGCACGTACCGCTGCACGAAGAACTGACCGCGAACCGTTCGCGCTCACGGTACGTCGACTCGCTCCAGGGCCGCCGGAGCCGTCGTGCGGTTCAACCGTAGGACGAAGTCATACCGGTCCACGTGCGTGCAGAATGCGAAGTCTTCGACCGGCGCCCAGTCGCAGCTCGAGTCGAAGAACTTTGCCGCGCTGGGGACCGAGCGCAGTTGCTCGGCGAGCGCGCTCGTGTCGATCGTTCGGCCCGCCAGTCCCGCGGCGAGCACTTCGGCGCACACATCATCTTCCGCGCAGCGCTCCGAAGCGTGCTGGCCCATCCTCACGAGCGTGACTTGATCCGGCGCGCGCTGGCGCAGGTAGCGAACGATGGCGCTCGCATTGACCAGCGCACCGGTCAGCACTTCATCCGCACCTGTCGCCGCGCACAGGCCCTGTGTGCCCGCGTGAGTGCAATGGATCAACGTCCGTCCGCGCAGGTCGAACGCCGCCAGCTGGGTGGGTGAGTTGCCGCAATCGGCACCGGGAACCGGACGGGCGTAGCGCTCGCCCACGAGCAAGGCCCGAGGATCTGCAGCCTTGAGTCGAAACGCCTCTTCGAGCGGAGCAACAGGAATGACACGCTTGGCACCACTTGCGAAGGCGAATGCCGCGAGCGAGAAGGCGCGAAACACGTCGATCACGACTGCGATACCGCGCGCCTCGCTGGCCCCGGCAACGAAGTCCTTGATCTCGACGCGCATGGGAGGGAGGAAGCGGTTGGCGGTTCGCGGTTGGCGGTTAGCTCAGAACCGGCCGCTTGCCCAATCCGACATCCAACCGCTAACCGCTAACCGCTAACCGCCAACCGCTTCTTCTTCAGAAGAGGCACGACCCGGTCGGCCGCCGCATGCTCGTTCAACACGACGACCTTGGCGCGGCTGAAGAAGTTGAAGTCGGTTGCGCTGGCCCAGGTGTAAGCACCCATCATCCGGCCCACGACGAGATCGCCGATTGCCAGCTCGGGCAACAGGATGTTGTCGTCGATGACGTCGATGGAATCGCATGTCGGACCCGCCAGCACGCTCGCAAACTGCTCGTCCGACTGCTTGAGCGTGGTGACCGGATACTTCGCGTGGTCGAACAGCTGACCGCTGTAGGAGCCATACAGACCGTCGTCGAGGTAGTACCACCAGCGACCGTCGCGCTTGGCCTTGCCCATCACCGTGGAGATGGCAATCGCTGCGGGCGCCGCGATGAAACGACCCGGCTCGGCGAGCACGCGCACATGCGGCGGCAACAGCGCAAGCGCGGCGCGGATCGGCGCGCAGAACTCGGCGATCGGCATGACATCGTCACCGTAGGCAACAGGGAAACCGCCGCCGATGTCGAGCACGTCGAGGCTGGGCAGACCGGCCAGCAGCGCTTCCGCGAACAGATCCTTGCACGCGTGGATGGCCTCCACGTACTTCGCGGGGTCCGTGGCTTGCGAGCCCACGTGGAAAGAGAAGCCCCGAATGCGGATACCCAGCCGGCGCGCGAGCTCGATCAAGCCGAGCACGGCCTTCGGCTCGCAACCGAACTTGCGCGAGAGGTCGCAGACGGCGTCGGGGCTGCGGAAGGAGACGCGCAGCAGCAGCTCCGCGCGCTTGCGATAGCGCGCGAACTTGTGGATTTCATCGGCGTTGTCGGCCACGAACGTCGTGATGCCGAAGCGCAGCGCGTCGCGGATGTCGCTGTCGCGCTTGATCGGGTGTGTGTGGATGCAGCGCTCCGGCGCCACACCCTGCCCCTTCACGAGCTCGACTTCACCCGTCGTGGCGAGATCGAAGAACGCGCCCTCATCACGCAGGCACGCAACCACCGCCGCATGCGGCAACGGCTTCAACGCGTAATGCAGATCGACGCCAGGCAGCGCGGCCTTGAGCGCGTGATATTGACGACGGACCTGCTCGCAATCGACCACCAGGAGCGGCGAGCCGAAACGGGCGACGAGCGCCTGGATTTCGCCTTCGGCGAGCGGCGTGGTGGCATCGATGGAATGAGCGGGAGAAACGGCCAGGGCTTGCCTGGCTGCGCGTGGCAACACGGTTCGGCACCTCTACACAGCTGCGGACACTTAACCAACCAAGAAAAGTTGGGACTTGGATCCCAACGCTCTCAAAGTCTGGTCGAGCGGCACCTGCAGCTTGCGCGTCCTGCTCTTCGATCAGAGACAGGCTATGGGTGCTCTCTTACACAGGCCGGCGCGCAATTTAGCAAAACGAGTCCGCGATGCAAGAACTGTGTCGCAGTTTTTTCGTCGTTGCGGTTGCATGGTCTCGCACGCTTCGTTCGCATGCTCGGAATCCAACGTTCGTCACACTGCGCAGCGCCGTCTTACGCCCCAGCAACACCATGTCGAGCAACCCTCGATCACACACTCGCGCCGAGCTCAAAGCACTGCTCGGCAGCCGCGTGCCGCTCGTCGTCATCGAGACGCGCGACGAGCCGCACGCCGTCGCGCTGCTCGTCAGCGTCGCGCTCGAGCTGCATGCCAAGGCGCATACGCCGGTGTTCCAGTGGACTGTCACCGATGGCTTGAAACGCATGGACGTGGACCTCGGCGCCCAACGTCATAACGCGGAGCCCACCGAAGTTCTCGGCTCGATTCGCGCCATGAGCAAGCCGGGCATCTACGTCCTGCTCGACTTCCATCCTTATCTGAGCGACCCCAAGCACGTGCGGCTGCTGAAGGACATCTGCCTCGAATATGGCCGCTGCGCCCGGACCCTGGTGCTGATCAGCCACGCGCTCGAGGTGCCGCGCGAGCTGGAACATTTCACGGCCCGATTCGATTTGTCCTTTCCTGACCGTCTGGAACGCGAGCGCATCGTCGAGCGCGTGGCGAGCGAGTGGGCGCAGGCGCAAGGCGCGCGTGTGCGCACGGACCGGAAAGCGTACGAGCTGCTGGTCGACAACCTGAGCGGCCTGTCCATCGGCGACACCGAGCGTCTGGCGCGCAGCGCCATCTACGACGACGGCGCGCTCACTCCCAGCGATCTGAAGCCGCTGATGCAGGCGAAATACGAACTGCTCGAGCGCGGCGGCGTGCTCTCCTTCGAATACGACACCGCGCACTTCGCAGACCTCGGCGGCATGCGCAAGTTGAAGAGCTGGCTCGAGCGGCGCCGCGCCGGCTTCGATGGCGCGACGGGACTCGACGTGCCGAAGGGCGTGCTCCTGCTCGGTGTGCAGGGCTGCGGTAAGAGCATCGCCGCACGGGCCACGGCGGGCGTGTTCGGAGTGCCGCTGCTGCGACTGGATTTCGGCGCCCTGCACAACAAGTACATCGGCGAAACCGAGCGCAATCTGCGCGAGGCGTTGGCGACAGCCGAGGTGATGGAGCCCTGCGTGCTGTGGATCGACGAGATCGAGAAAGGACTATCGAGCGGGGATGGCGACGCCGGTACGTCGAAACGCGTGCTCGGCAGCTTCCTCACCTGGCTCGCCGAGAAGAAAGCGCGCGTATTCGTCGTCGCCACGGCGAACGACATCACCGCTTTGCCGCCCGAACTGATCCGCAAGGGTCGCTTCGACGAGATCTTCTTCGTCGACCTGCCGCAGGCGGAAGCCAGAGCAGACATCCTGCGTCTGCACACGACCAAGCGAAATTTGACCCTGAGCGAGTTGGAGATCCGGGCACTGAGCAGCCGCTGCGACGGCTTCTCGGGCGCCGAGATCGAGCAGGCGATCGTATCGGCGTGTTACGGCGCTCACGCCGCAAAGCACCCTGTGAGCGCGGATCTGATTCAGCGGGAGATGGCAGCGACGCGACCGTTGTCGGTCGTGATGGCGGAGCGAGTGGCCGAGCTGCGCGAGTGGGCGGCGGAGCGGACGGTGGCGGCGGATTGAAGATGGCTGACAGGTTACGGGCAACGGGTCACGGCCAGATGTGATCCGGCGCTCTAGCCGTGACCCTATCGCCCGTAGCCCCGTTTGCGGCTGAGAAACGGGTTACGGCTTACGGCCGACGGCCCGAGTCACATTCTGGCCGTTTCGCCGTTGGCTGTTGACCGTCGGCCGCTCTCAGCTTTCCCCCTCGCCGAAATCCGCCACCCACGCCGCAATGTCCGGATCGTAGGTAACGATGTTCTCGGCCGTCGCCGCGCGCTTCAGGCGGTCGCGCACGGCGTCCCAGCGCTCGCCTTCCGGTACTTCTTCCACGAGGATGACTTTCGCTTGCGCCTTATCGAGGGTGCGCAGGTTGGAATACAACTGGCGCGCGTACACGTCGGGACGGGTGCCGGCGTTGATCCAGGTCATGTACGGATTCGCGATGCCGGGTGGCCGCATGGCGAGCACCGCGACTTTCTCGCGGCTCTCGGTCATCTCGGTGGCGACGTGCTCCAGCCGCTTGCTCGGGACGACGTTCACATTGGTCGTGGGGGAGTAGTGACGGCTCAACGTGCCGGGTGTACGAGGCGCTCCTGGCTCACTCGCGGTCTGCAACGTCGGGACGATGCCGCGCAGCTGAGTGATGCTGATCGAGCCGGGTCGCAGCAAGCGCGGCACGTCGCCCACGCAGGAAACGATGGTCGATTCCAATCCCAGTTTGCATTCGCCGCCGTCCAGGATCATCGGCAACTGCTCGCCGAATTCCTCACGCACGTGCTCCGCGCGGGTCGGGCTCACGTGACCGAAGCGGTTTGCGGAGGGCGCCGCGATGCCGCCACCGAACGCATTCAACAGCTGCTGCGCAACCGGGTGGCTCGGGACCCGGATCGCTACGGTGTCCTGACCTCCCGTGATGACATCGTGCACAGCCGGTGCGCGTTTGACGACCAGGGTCAGCGGTCCCGGCCAGAAGGCATCCGCGAGCTTCTGCGCTTCCGGCGGCATGTCGCGCACCCAGCGCTGCAAATAGCGCGGGTGATCGATGTGGACGATGACCGGATGGGTGGCAGGCCGGCCTTTCAGTGCAAAGATCTTGCGCACGGCTTCGGGATTGTTGGCGTTGCCGCCAAGCCCATACACCGTCTCCGTCGGGAACGCCACGAGCTCCCCGGCCCGCAGCGCCTCCACCGCGAGTTGAATGTCCTTTTGCGAAATGCGTGCGATGCTCATCCCCCGATCATATCAAGGCACAGGCTCCTCCTTCGCCTGAAAGGCGCGAGGGCGCCATCACAGCGGGGTAGCGTGCGGGTTCGACCTCAGCAGGATGAGGCCGCACACCCGCAGGCGGCATGATCGTGGTCGTTCGCTGCAGGTAGCTCATCCAGCCGGGCTTGCAGCCGCGCTCGCATCGCCGTGTCAGCCGCCAGCGTCAGTGCAGTCTGTAATTCTGACCGGGCTGCATCAGGACAGCCGCGCTCAGCCAGCGTATCCGCAAGGTTGTAGCGGGCCGAGAGGTTGCTGGGATCGCGTTCGATCACTTGTCTATAGAGCGACTGCGCCGTCGCGAAGCGCTCGCGCAGGTAGGCGATGTTCGCCAAGCCCAGCAACGGCCAGGCCGATTCTGGCCAGGCAGCGCGCGCCGTTTCGTAGGCTGCTTCGGCAGCATCCAGGCGGCCGGTCGCCTCCAATCCGGCAGCCGCTGTGAGGAAGCGCTCGGGATCGGGATCTGCCGGCAACTCCCGTGGCTGCAACACCGCGATGGCCCAACGGCCGCCGCGATCCCACGTGCGTACGAAGCGCGACACGGACATCAGGGCACGACGCTCGGTACCCGAACGCAGGATCACCTCATCGCTCGCCCGGTCGAAGCCCACCACGACGGCGAAGTGCCACTGCGGCCAATGCTTCAATCCCAGGTTCTGCAGTACGAGGACGGGTCGACCGGCCCGGACTTGAGTCATGAGCGCCCGCACGTCGGCCGGCAGCGGATAGGGGATGCGATCGAAACGACGCGTGGCGGCGACCAGCTCGGTCTGCAGGCTGCCTTTACGCGCCGGCAAATAGACCATCGGCACCAATGCATCCGGTGTCGTGGCTACGCCTGCATTCTCGAGCACGGTGGCCAGCGCGGCCGGACCGCATTGGTACTCGGCTTGAGGAAAGAACGGTACTTGCTCGAGCTCGACGCGCTCGGGCAGATCATCCGGAAGAGAGCGCAACGAGCTCTGACAGCCGCTCGTTGCGATGAGCGCGGCAACGATCAACCACCGCAGCATGAGAGGGAGGGCAGGATGGCGGAATGGGAAATGGCGTGAGGAGATCTTGCGCGCCTCACGCCATTGCACCTTCACGCCATTACGCGCTCACGGGAACTTCTTGAAGATATCGATCACGCCGACTGCTTCGAGGATCAGCAGCACGAGGAACACCACGCCGATCACGGCAACGGCGCCGGCACCGGCCGGTGCCGATTCGATGTCGCTCGCGAGCGTACGCAATTCGGCATCCGTCATTGCGGCCACGCGGGTTTCGACCTGCCCCGACTGCACGCCCAGTTCGCTCAGCTTCGCGCGCACTTCGTCGCGTGCCAGCGCCGCATTGATCGTCGACAGATCGGCATCGCGCTGTGCGGTTTGCAGGCTCTCCAACGTGCCGATGATCTTGGCCTGCGCAACGAGTGGCGAGCTCAGTTGCAGCACGGACAGAATCAACACGGCGATCATCGAATTTCTGAAGTTTTTTTGCATGTGGTCAACTCCCGGTCGAAAAGCAGGTAGCTTCGCGCTGCCCATCAGGCGAGCTGGGGCGGGAGTGTAGCGGAAGATGACGCGGCGAGGCCGCTGAGGCGGCTGGCTGGTCGGCTGGTTGGCTGGCTGGCCAGAAGGAACAGAGCTTGAGTTGCGATTGCATTTTCTGGCCAGCCGACCAGCAAGCTAGCAAGCCAGTACGCCGCACGCAGCGTCAGCCCCTTACTTAACTGCAATCCGCGTCCACCCCTGCTCCGTCCGACGCAACTCGTACGTCGGCCAGTACCGTTGATCGAGCTTCAACGTGATCACCTCGACAGCGCCGTTCCACGCGAGTGTGCGCAGGCGCAATGACGCCCGGTCTTCGCGGCCGCTCACCGCTTTGAGGAAGGCATCCAGGTCCGGGGTCGGCACGCCATCGACTTCGACGATGCGGCGTCCGGCCCACAGCTGGTAACGCGTTGCCGGCGAGCCGTAGGAGAAAAACGCCACGAAGACGCCTTCGGGTGCCACGCCGCGCTGCGCAGCGAATGCACGATGAGGGGCCTGCAGCACCGCACCCGCCCAGACGAGGATGCGATCCAGATCGCGGCCGCCGAGCGCCGCAGTCGGCAGATCGACGGTTTGCTCCTTGCCCTCGCGCAGCACGGTGACTTTGACGTTCTCGCGCTGCACGGCACGCTCCACTTCGCGGAAGCGATTCACCACCTGACCATCGATCGCGAGCACGACGTCGCCGGAGCGCAGCAGCTTGTCCGCGGCCGAGCCGCCGACCAGCCTGCTGATGCCGAGCACCTGACGCCGGCCCGGACTGTGCGACTCGATCTTGCGAATCCAGTCTTCATCGAGACCCAGCTGACGCGCGCTTGCGAGAGGGACGGGTACGAACTCGGCTTCCAGCGAATACAGCGGCCGGTTCTCGCGCACGAGACGCAACGTCTCCTGAATGAGATCCGCCGGCACGCCGCGATTCTGCTGCTCCGTATCGCGTCCGCTGTCGAAAGCAAAGCTCGCCCAGCTTGCCAACACCTCGCCGCGCTTGTTCACCAGTACGCCGTCATAGTCGGATGGGCCATTCACGAGACTGACGGTCTCGAGATTCGCGTCGCGGAATTGCAACGTGCGCGAGGGCGGGAATACGACGGGATCGATCGATGCGACCGTGGCGGAACGCGATTGAATCTTGCCATCGCCGCGCAGACCCACCGCCCACACCTGCGTGCCAGGCTCGAGTTCCGTGACATTCAGCGCTGCCGAGCGCGCAGGCGTGCTGCCGATCAGCTTGGGGTCGTAACGCAGCACCGCGAAGTTGTGCAACGGATGGATGTACTCCACGCGCGCGGGCACTTCGATCGTGCCGGCGAAGGTCAGCCGCACGTCGCCCAGCGGCACGGGCACCGTGTTGCGATCGACGAGGACGTAGCCACGCTCCGCATCGACGATCAAACCCGTGCCGTAGTAGTTGCGCTCGGTGACACCCGAGACGGAATACGGCATATCGAAGTTGACCAATACCAGCGAGGGCGCGAGCTTCGTGATGACCGGGTCTGACGACTTCGCGAACGTCGTGCTCGCCGGCGCCGGCACATCGGCTTCGCCATCGGGCGCCCACTCCTTGCAGGGCCACACGCCGCTGGCATCGTCCCGCTTGCACATGCGCGCAGGAAACCAGCGGCGATCCATGCGGATGACGCGCCACTGCCGCGTGCGCGGATCGTCCACGGTGTAGAAGCGCACGCGCGCATGCTCGCCATCTTTCAGCTTCGAGACCTGCTGCTCGAAGTCATCGACCGTGCTCACCTCTACGCCGTTGACGTCGGTGATCACAGCGCCCCGCGGCACCGCTGCAGAGCCGAAGACATAGCCGGGGCTCGCCACGTAGACACCGCGGACCGGGGCATTCACATGTCGCGCCTGCTGCCACGACAACGTGTGCACGACTGCCTCGCCGAACTCCAGGAATTTGTCGGGCGTGACTTCGTAGAGATCCTGAACGACGAGCGTCTTCGTCAACGGCTTGCCGCCGCGCTCGACCGTAAGCTCGATCTTCTGGCCGATGCTGTCATCCAGAACCTGCGCGAGGCCGAGAAAGTCGTGGATGAATTTGCCGTTGATGCGGATGAGAATGTCGCCCGGCTCGAGCACCCCTTCGGCGCTGGAGCCGACCTGCGCTTCCGTCACGACCAGCAGGCCGGTCTGATTGGGGAAGTTCTTGCGCACATCGGTTTCGGTCGTGGTCTGCAAGCCCAGCCGCTTCAACTCATCGAACGGTGTGTAGCGGAACACCGTCTGCAACGTGCCGCGCGTCACCGGCTTGCCTTCCTGGATCATCTTCAACGCGCGGACGACGCGATCGAGCGGCAAGTAGAAGCTGGAGGCGGCGGCGCTGCTGCCGCCGGCATTGAGCGCAACGACGCGGCCTTCGATGTCCAGCACCGGCGAGCCGGATGAGCCGCCCGACGTGCCCGATGCGGCCTGGTAGTAGAACGTGTTGAAGTCGTTGTACTTGCCCGCGCCGTAATCGGGTGCTTCGCGATCCAGACGCGCGAGCGTGCCGCCGAGGATCGAGAGTTGCTCGCCGGCATCGTTGCCGACGACGCGGATCTCACGCCCGACCTGTGCACCCTGCGGATACAACGGCAGCTGCGCGGGCTTGATGAAGCGCAGCTTCGAGGGGTCGTAACGATAGAAGCCGAAATCGTGTACCGGATCGCGATAGACCGGATACAGAGGTACTTCCTCTCGATTCAGGAAGACCGCCTGAGCGGTCACCGGGCCCGGCGTGACGACGTGACGGTTCGTGAGTATGAGCCCGCGTTCGGCATCGACGACGAAGCCGGTTGCCTGTGCCGTGCTGTTCCACTCCGTGTCGAACGCCCGCGTCATGTCGATCTGAATCGTGACCACCCCCGAGGCGACGCGCTCGATGGTGCGGCTCCAACGAACGTCTTCGAGATCGGCTGCGAACGCGGACGTGGTGACGAGGAGCAGGACGCAGAGCGCGAAGCGGATTTTCATAGAACGCGGCGAATTCCTGAGGATGTGGATGACAGGCTACGGGCTACGGGTTACGGCCAGAGGGAGGCTTTTTCTGGCCGTGTGCCGTAGCCCGTCGCCTGTGGGCCGTGGCCCGTAGGCCCATCAAAACCGATATCCGAATACTTCTTTGAACCGGTCGGCGAACTCGCTGCTCGTAAAACTGTGACTCTGAGGTCCGTGCGATTCGATCTTGATGGCGCCGATGAGCGAGCCGATCCGCGCCGTGGTCTCCCAATCCATGCCCTTCATCAGGCCGTAGGCGATGCCCGCACGATAGGCATCGCCGCAACCCGTCGGATCGTTCACCACCCGCGCCTTCACGACCGGAACCTCGATGCGCTGACCCTGGGCATAGACCGTCGAGCCCTCGCCGCCGCGGGTCACGATAAGAGCCTGCACTGTGCGCGCAAGTTCCTCGCAGCTGCGCTGCGTGCGTTCACATAACAGCTGACTTTCGTAGTCGTTGACGATGACCCACGTCGCCGATTCGACGAACTGCAGCAGCTCCTCGCCATTGAACATCGGCAGCCCCTGACCCGGATCGAAGATGAAGGGAATCCCTGCCGCGGCAAATTGCCGGGCATGCTGGACCATGCCGTCGCGCCCGTCGGGCGAGATGAAGCCCAGCGTGAACCCCGCGTTCGCGGGCACCGCCTGGATGTGCGATTGCCCCATCGCCCCCGGATGGAATGCCGTGATCTGGTTGTCGTCCAGATCCGTGGTGATGAAGCACTGTGCCGTGAATTCCTGCTCGGCCAGCTTGACGTACGTCTGATCGATGCCGTGTCGTTGCATCCACTCGCGATAGGCGGCGAAGTCGTGACCGACCACGCCCATCGGTGCGCCTTCGCCGCCCAGCAGCTTCAGGCTGTAGGCAACATTGCCCGCGCACCCGCCGAAATTGCGCCGCAGGCTCGGCACGAGGAAGGACACGCTGAGCATGTGGATCTTGTCCGGCAGGATGTGATCCTTGAAGCGGCCGGGGAACACCATGATGTTGTCGTAGGCGAGGGAACCGCAGATGAGGGCGGGCATGGGGGAACCTGTGTGCTAGGGGATGGAGAAAGGTTAGTGCATGCGGCGGGCGGATGCTTGGCTGGCCGGTCAGCTGGTCGGCTGGCTTGCTGGTCGGCTGGCCAGAGGTGCGGTGGTGTGACACAGCGCCTTCTGGCCAGCAAGCCAGCTGACCGGCCAGCCGATCCCCCTCACCCAAACAGCACGAACCCCCACACGACGAGAAAGTTCGTCAGCGAGAAGAACACCGCCATCGAGCCGACATCCTTGGCGAGACCCGACAGCTCGTGCCGCTCGAGGCCGATGCGATCGACCACGGTTTCGATGCCGGTATTGAGCAGCTCGACGATGAGGACGAGCAGCACGGTGCTCACGAGCAAGGCGCGTTCGATGCCGGTCTTGCCGAGGTAAATGCCGAGCGGGATCAGAATGATCGCAAGACCCACTTCCTGGCGGAAAGCTTCCTCGGCCTTGAAGGCGCCGATGAAGCCCTTCGCCGAATTGACAAACGACAGCCCGATCCGCGTCAGTCCGGCGAGTTTCGGTCGATGCACTACGCGGGCTTCCATGTGAGGTCTAGTTGTTTTGCGGCGCGCACGTCGTCCAGCCGCCGGACCGGCATCGTATACGGCGCTCCCTTCACTTTCGCCGGCTCGCTTTCGGCTTCGCGCAGAATCGCAACCATCGCATCGACGAAGGCATCCAGGTCCTGTTTGCTCTCGGTTTCCGTCGGCTCGATCAACAGGCACTCGGGGACGAGCAAGGGGAAATACGTCGTCGGCGCATGGAAGCCGAAGTCCAGCAGGCGCTTCGCGAAATCCATCGCATTGACGTTGAGCTCCTTGGCCTGGCGCTTCACGGTGATGATGAACTCATGACTCGCGCGCCGATCGGGATAGGCGGCATCGAAACCCGCTTTGCGCAAACACGCGGAGAGGTAGTTCGCGTTCAGGGCCGCGAACTCACCTACGCGATGCATGCCCTCTCGACCCAGCATGCGCATGTAGACGTAGGCCCGCAGGAGCACACCCGCATTGCCCATGAAATTCGACAGGCGTCCGATCGACTGCGGCACGTCCTTCTCTTCCAACCAGCGATAGCGATCGCCGTCCTTGCCGACCAGCGGGATCGGCATGAAGGGCAACAGGCGTTGATTCACGCCGACGGCACCGGAACCCGGACCACCACCGCCATGGGGCGTGGAGAACGTCTTGTGCAGGTTCATGTGGATGACGTCGAAACCCATGTCGCCCGGGCGCACCTTGCCCAGAATGGCATTGAGATTCGCGCCGTCGTAGTACAGCAAGCCGCCGGCTTCGTGGACGATGCGTGCGACTTCCTGGATTCGACGCTCGAACACGCCGAGCGTGGAAGGATTGGTGAGCATGATACCGGCGGTCTTCGGCCCGACGGCGCGCTTCAATGCCTCGACGTCGATATCGCCATTCGACAGCGACGGAATCTCGACCACCGTGCATCCGCACATCGTGGCCGTTGCGGGATTCGTCCCGTGCGCGGCGTCGGGCACGATGATTTCCGTGCGGGCATGGTCGCCACGCGCGGTGTGATACGCGCGAATCATGGCCACGCCGGCGAACTCACCTTGCGCACCGGCCATCGGCGTGAGCGACACGCCCTTCATGCCCGTCACTTCCTTGAGCATTTCCTGCAACTCGTACAGGCAGCTCATGAAGCCTTGCCCCGCTGCAGCCGGTGCCAGCGGATGACGCGTGAGGAACTCCGGCATCATCGCGAACTGATTGCACGCCCGCGGGTTGTACTTCATCGTGCACGAGCCGAGCGGATAGAAGTGCGTGTCGATGGAGAAGTTGAGCTGCGACAGACGCGTGAAGTGACGCACGGCCTGCAACTCCGATACCTCGGGCAGCCGCGGCGGCTGCTTCCGACGCAACGAGTCGGGCACGCTGACCTTGGCGTTCGCGGGGAATTGCACGCTGGCACGGCGGCCGGGTTGCGACTGATCGAAAATGAGCGGTTCGCGCATGGGCGTGGGTGGGGCAGGCTCAGGGTGAGAAGGGCGCTGGGCTATTTCAAAATCGATTCCAGCATTCCGGCATAGCGCTGAATGTCTTGCGACGTGCGGGTCTCCGTGGCGCAGACCAACAAGGCGTTGCCGAGGGATGGGTAGAGACCCGAAATGTCGTAGCCGCCCGCAATGCCTTCGCGTGCGAGCGCATCCAGCACGTCGCTCACGGTGCGCGGCAATGTCACCACGGCTTCGTGAAAGCGCGGCCCCACGAATGCGAGCTCGACGCCATCGATGCGCGTCAACGCGGCGACGAGCTCATCGGTGCGCGCCTGACACGTTGCGGCGACAGCCTCCAGTCCTTGCGGACCCAGTATCGAGGTGTAGATCGTTGCCGCCGTGACCAGCAGGCTTTGATTCGTGCAGATGTTCGAGGTGGCCTTGCTGCGCCGGATGTGCTGCTCGCGCGCTTGCAGCGTGAGCGTGAATCCAGGCTTGCCATCGAGATCGACCGTGCGACCGATGATGCGGCCGGGCATCTGCCGCACGTACTCCAGGCGGGTCGTCATGAAACCGAAGTAAGGACCGCCAGAGGACACGGGCACACCGAGTGGCTGGCCCTCGCCGACCACGATGTCGGCTCCCTTTGCGCCCCATTCTCCCGGCGGTTTCAAAATCGCCAGCGACGTCGGATTGACCACCGCAATCAGCATCGCGCCATTGGCATGCGCCCAATCGGTGATCGCATCCACGTCTTCCAACCGACCGAAGAAGTTGGGCTGCTGCAGCACCACGGCAGTGATGTCCTGCCCTTTGAAGGCATCCAGCGCGGCCAGACCCTGCGTGCCGCTGCCCTGCTCGAATGGCGTCACCTCATACGAGAGGTTCTGACCTTTCGTGATCGCCTGCGACACGCTCAAGTAGTTCGGATTCACGGTGGCTGGCACGAGCATGCGCGCTGTCTTCGACTTGCGATGCGCGCGAACGGCCATGAGGCACGCTTCGGCCAATGCCGAGGCACCGTCATACAGCGAGGCGTTGGAGACTTCCATGCCGGTCAGGCTCGCCATCATCGACTGGTATTCGTACAGCAGCTGCAACGTACCCTGGCTCGCCTCTGCCTGGTACGGCGTGTAAGCGCTGTAGAACTCACCGCGCGTCGCGATCGCCCACACCGCGGCCGGAATGTGATGCTCATACGCGCCTGCACCGATGAAGTTGAGCGGCAGGCCATCCAACGAGGCGCGCTCGCGCATCAGGCGCCCGACTTCCATCTCGGTCATTCCCACCGGGATGCCGCTGAGCGATTGAATGCGTAACGAAGCCGGGATTTCATCGAACAACGCGTCGATGGAGGGAACGCCGATCGTCGCGAGCATGGCGCTGATGTCGGCGGGAGTGTGGGGGATGAAGGGCATGGCTGCGAGTTAACGTGAGATTTGATGTACGGCTAGTGGGTCGGCTGGTCGGCTGGTCTGCTGGCCAGAAACGGTATGCATCCCTCTGGCCAGCAGACCAGCTAGCCAGCCGACCTGTTTCACGCTTCCTCCGCCACCACCCGCCCATACGCCGCCGCGTCCAGCAGCTCTGACAGCTCCGCGGTGTTGCTCGGCTTCACCTTGAATAACCAGCCCTGGTTGTACGGCTCCTGATTGATGAGCTCGGGGGAGGATGACAGGGCGCTGTTCGCCGCCACGACTTCGCCGCTCACCGGGCTGTACACATCGGATGCCGCTTTGACGGATTCGACGACCGCGGCGGCCGCGCCCTTACTGACCTTGGCGGCGACCTGTGGGACTTCGACGAAGACGAGATCGCCCAAGGCGTGCTGCGCGTGATCGGAGATGCCGACCGTGACGGTGCCGTCGGCTTCGAGTCGGGCCCATTCGTGCGATTCGAGGTATTTGAGGTCGACAGGAATATTGCTCATGGAGGAAACCCTTGGCGGTGAATCAGAGCGAAGTCATCACAATGCGATACAGGCTTTGCCGTTGCGCACGAAGGGATAGCGCACGACGCTCGCAGTCAGGCGCTTGCCCCGGACATCGACTTGCACCTGCGGATCGGCCGACGCGGCGGGGATGCGCGCCAGCGCGATGGAGCGTTCCAGCGTGGGTGAATACGTGCCGCTCGTGATCTCACCCTCGCCTGCGGTCGTCAGCACCTTTTGATGGCTGCGCAGCACTCCGGGATCTTCGAGCAGAAGTCCCACGAGCTTGCGCTTGACCCCGGCTTCTTGTTGCGCGCGCAGCGCATCGCGGCCAATGAAATCGCGCTCGCTGTCGAGCACCACGGTCCATTCCAGGCCGGACTCGAATGGCGTGACCGATTCGTCCATGTCGTTGCCATAGAGATTCATGCCGGCTTCGAGTCGCAGCGTGTCGCGCGCACCGAGCCCGCATTGCGCAATGCCGGCGTCACGCAGCTTCTGCCACCACTCGGCCGCCTGCTCCGCAGGCAACACGATCTCCCAGCCCTGTTCGCCGGTGTAGCCGGTCGAGGCAATGAAATACGGATCCGCAGACAACGAATTGAACGGCTTCAACGCCAAGACGGCCTGCGCTGTCTCGCCGAGCAACGGCGCGATCTTCTGACCAGCCTTGGGACCTTGCACGGCAATCATGGCGAGATCGTTACGCGGCTGCGCATCGACACCGTAGTGGCGCGCGTGCTGCTTGATCCACGCGATGTCCTTGTCGCGCGTGCCGGCATTCACGACCATGCGGAAGCGAGCATCGTCGCGGTAGTAGACGATCAGGTCATCGATCACGCCGCCGCGATCGTTGAGCATGCAGCTGTACAGCGCCTTGCCGGGCTGCTTGAGCTTCGCAACGTCGTTGGCGAGCAAATAACGCAGGAAATCGCGGACGCGCGGCCCGGCCAGGTCGATGACGCACATGTGCGAGACATCGAACATGCCCGCGTCGCGCCGCACCGCGTGGTGCTCTTCGATCTGCGAGCCGTAATTCACCGGCATGTCCCAACCGCCGAAATCGACGATGCGGGCACCGGCGGCGACGTGTGTGTCGTAAAGAGGCGTTCGTAAACCCATCGCCGTCGAAGCTCCGTCGCTCTGGAATGAAAGCAAAAGACATGAAAGCGATAGCACACGATTCGCGTGCTATCGCCCCTCTGTCCTGCAACCTGAGAGATTACTCCCCTTCGGTGGGCGCAAAGCCGCAGCCTCACACCACTCTCCAGAGTCCGTCGGGAATCCGCAGACAGCGAAGCTGCGCGAACTCCAAGGCTGCCGTTCTTTTGCCTGAGCGTTTCCGGGCGGGTTGCGCCTTCGGCGGTCGCTGCTCGTGCGAGCAAGCGACTCTCTCCAGCAAGCCTGCGGAAGAATCAGCAGGCGTGGCCTGCGACTCTTCCTTGCGATGGGTGGGCGTATGGTAGCCGAGGCATCGGCACACGCATACTGCGATTCGCGTTTCTTTTTTTGCTTTGGCTGTTCCCAATGGCGCGACTTCCTCAGTCAGCGATCGCCGTCGCACTTCTGCTCTGTTCCGCTGCGCCCGTTCGGGCCGACAGCTCCGCCGTGCAGCAGCTGCATCAGCTGTTTGCACAGGCCTGGGAGCGCGCGCTCGAGGAAAACCCGATCAATGCCAGCTACCTCGGGGACAAGCGTTTCAACGCGCTGTGGCCCGATTGGTCGGCACGGGCGTTGGCGCGGGAGCGGCGCGAAGACGAGGATTTCTTGCAGCAGTTGCAACGCATTCCGGTTGCCACATTGCCGGCTGTCGAACAGCTCAACTACGAGTTGTTCCGCCGCCTGTATGCGCATCGCATGGCATCGTACGATTTCGATGCGCGCTATCGCCCGCTCGATCAACTCAACTACAGCGGCAGCATTCAGACACTGAGCGAGGTGGCCGAGCTCCTGTCGTTCGACACCGAGCAGGACTATCGCGATTGGATTGCCCGGCTGCGTACATTCGGCACGCCGATGGACCAGGTGATCGCGCTCGCACGCACGGGCATCAAGCACCGCAACGTGCAGCCACGGATCATCGTGGAGCGCACGCTGGGCCAGGTGAAAGCGCAGCGCGTTGCAGCCGACGCCAGCCCGTTCTTCAAGCCCTTTCTCAAGTTTCCAGCATCGATTCCCGAAGACCGCACACTCGAGTTGCGCCAGGAGGGTCTGACGGCCGTGCGCGACGTCGTGTTACCCGCCTTCGAACGCCTGGAACGATTCCTCACACAGGAATATTTGCCGGCGAGCCGAGCGAGTGCCGGCATCTGGGATACGCCGCAAGGTGCGCAGTTCTACCAACACAATCTCGAATGGTTCACGACGACACCTCTCAACGCTGAGCAGATTCATCGGATCGGACTGAACGAAGTCGCGCGCATTCGCGCGGAAATGGACCAGGTGATCGCCACCGTCGGCTTCAAGGGCACTTTCGCGCAGTTCCTGCAGTACTTGCGCACGGATTCCCGTTTTCACTATTCGGACCCGCACAAGCTGATGCAGAGTTACATGGTCACAGCGAAGCGGATCGATCCATTGCTCACGCAGTACTTCGGCCGTCTGCCGCGCACGCCGTATGGCGTGCGCGAAATCCCGGCCTCGACCGCTGCGGACACGACTACCGCGTACTACCAGCCCTGCTCGCCCGACGGTCGGCGTCCGGGCTACTTCTACGTCAACCTGTATCGCCCCGACCAGCGTCCTACGTATGAAATCCCGGTGCTGACCGCACACGAAGCCGTGCCGGGTCATCACATACAGCAGGCGCTCGCGCAGGAAGCGGGCGAGTTGCCGAACTTCCGTCGCGATTTCGATGCCACGGCCTTCGTGGAAGGCTGGGCGCTCTATGCGGAAAGCCTTGGCGATGAGATGGGCCTGTATGCCGATCCGTACGACAAGTTCGGCCAGCTCACCTACGAAATGTGGCGCGCGGTGCGTCTCGTCGTGGACACGGGCATTCATCACAAGCGCTGGACGCGGACGCAAGCGATTGCGTACTTCAAGGAGAACGCGGCGAAGACGGAGCTCGACATCGCGAACGAAGTCGATCGCTACATCGCGTGGCCCGGACAAGCGACGGCCTACAAGATCGGTGAACTGAAGATCAAAGAACTGCGCCAGCGGGCCAGCCAGCGGCTGGGCACACGCTTCGACCTCCGTGAATTCCACGATGAGGTGCTTCGCTCCGGCGCGGTGCCCCTCGATGTGCTCGAGCGCATCGTGGATGCCTGGATCGACAAGGAAGAGGACGCCGACCGGCACTGAGCCGAAGCGTTCAGAACTGGCGTGGATAGCGCCCGTGCAACATCTCGACGGCCAGCTCCGCCTGCTGCTCGATGTTGTAGGCGCGATAAGGCTTGCCCGTCTTCACCACGCACCGATAGGGATTGAAGCGGCCACAGGAGAGCACGCGGGCGCCATGCAGCCAGAGGCCGCGCCAGAAGACTCGCATCCCCTGCTGATGCTGCATGACATGCGCCATCTCGTGGATGAAGGTGTCGCGGCAATGCGGGTGACCGCAGGACGCCAGATCGCTGCACGCACCCGGCCAATAGATATACCCGTCCGGCGCCATGACCCGCTGCGGTAATTGCAGCGCCATGTATTTGCCGTTCACCACGCGCACGCAGGCGTAGTCGATACGCTCACCGAAAACGCGCTGGGCGAGAGCGATTTCCGCGGGTGTCAAAGCGCGCCCGATAGCCTTTTTTCGCCTCATGCTGCAACCGGGATAAGATGCCGGCCCGCTCCTGACGTGTCTGTGAACATGCCTGCTCGTCGCCCCTGCGTTCCCGTTCGTATCGGCACCGTTACCGTTGGCGGTACGGCGCCCATCGTCGTGCAATCCATGACGAACACCGATACGGCCGATGTCGAGTCGACGGTGACACAAGTCAAGGCGCTTGCCCGCGCGGGCTCCGAACTCGTCCGTATCACTGTGAATAGCGACGAGGCGGCGGCTGCAGTTCCGCACATTCACGAACGGCTGCTGCAGCTCAATGTCCGCGTGCCCCTGGTGGGCGATTTCCACTTCAACGGGCACAAGTTGCTGAAAGCACATCCCGGCTGTGCCCAGGCGCTGGCCAAGTACCGCATCAATCCCGGCAATGTGGGCCGCGGCAGCAAGCGCGATCCGCAGTTCGCCGAGATGATCGAGGTGGCCTGCCGCAACGAGAAACCGGTTCGCATCGGCGTGAACTGGGGCAGCCTCGATCAGGATCTGCTCACGCGCTTGATGGACGAGAACTCGAAGGCGCCACAGCCGCTGGATGCGAACGACGTCATGCGCGAAGCCCTGGTGGTCTCGGCATTGGAGTCGGCGCGACGCGCCGAAGAGCTGGGTCTGGCGCATGACCGCATCGTCATCTCCTGCAAAGTGAGCGGCGTGCAGGACTTGATTGCGGTCTACCGCAATCTCGCGCGCCGCTGCGAGTATCCGTTGCATCTGGGCCTCACCGAAGCCGGTATGGGATCGAAGGGTATCGTCGCGTCGACCGCCGGCATGGCGGTGCTGCTGCAGGAAGGCATCGGGGACACGATTCGCGTATCGCTCACGCCGGAACCGGGCGGCGATCGCACGCAGGAAGTCATCGTTGCGCAAGAGATGCTGCAGACGATGGGCCTGCGTTCGTTCACCCCAATGGTCGTCGCGTGTCCGGGGTGCGGACGCACCACCTCGACGTTCTTCCAGCAACTGGCGCAGGACATCCAGAGCCACATCCGCCACCAGATGCCCGCGTGGCGCAAGCGCTATGTCGGTGTCGAAGACATGAGCGTGGCGGTCATGGGTTGCGTCGTGAACGGGCCTGGCGAAAGCAAGCACGCCAACATCGGCATCAGCCTGCCCGGTACGGGCGAGCGCCCCGTCGCACCCGTCTATATCGACGGCGAGAAAGGTCCGACGCTCAAGGGCGACCACATCGCCGCTGAATTCCAAGCATTGGTCGATCAATACGTGGAGCGCACGTACGCGCGCAAGGAGCCCGCATGAGCAACTTGAGCGAACGACACTGCAAACCCTGTGAAGGCGGCGGTGTGCCGGCGCATTCGATGGAATCGGCGCGCGCGATGATGCAGCAACTGCACAAGGATTGGCGTCTGGAGGAAGCAGACAAGAGCATCCGCCGCGAATTCAAGTTCAAGAACTTCTATCGCACGATGAGCTTCGTGAATGCCGTCGCGCACATTGCCAACGTCGAGGGCCATCACCCCGACCTGGAAGTCGGCTACAACTACTGCCGCATGAAGTGGACGACCCACGCGCTCGGTGGGTTGTCCGATAACGATTTCATTTGTGCGGCGAAGGTGGACGCGTTGCCGGTGGGGTAGGTTCGTTTGAGGTTAACCGGCGCCGTGCGTCTATCACAGCCGCAGGAAAACACCCAGGGAAAAGCTGTCCACGTCTGGCTCATCGATGAAGGCGTCGCCGCCCACGCCGAGATGGCGCTGATACTCGAGCCGCGCAATCCATTTCGAAGCAAAGCTGAAGTCCACGCCTGCGCCGAGCGCGAGGTTCTTGGACGAGACGTCGGGAGTGTCGAAGCTCGAGGTCCAGTTCGCCGTGCGCTGCGAGTAGTCGACATCGGCATCTGCGAAGAGGTATCCGGCCTTGCCGAACACGCTCCACGCGGGCGTGATTGGCCAACGACCCAGCACCGAAAGCTCGATGCCAGTGACATCGATCTCGGTCGATTGACGGAGCGAGCTTGGCGCAATCACGGGAAAGAAGGAAATGATGGGAAATGTCGATCGCATCTCCACGCTTCCGAGATCGACGTAAGACAACTCCGCAGCAAAGAATGCATTGACCTGGTAGCCCAAGGTGGCGCTCAGAGTCTTGCCGACGTGATGTAGCTCCACGTTGGAAGCGCCTATCGGCGCAGCTCCGGGTGCGGAGGGCTCGAATGGGCGAGCCACAACGTCGTACATCGCACCGAATCCGGGCGCGGGCACCAGCGGAGAGGGAAGAATCGCGGTAAGTGGCACAAAGGCGACACCCACATCACTTCGGTCCGCCCTGAAATCCGACTGCCCGACATTCACGCCGAAATAGAAACCCGAGTCTGCAGCTTGCACCGATCCTGCAATACAAAGATAAAGAGCGACCGCTCCCGCTCGCATTCCGAAGTCCATAGAACTCCCCTGTTTTTATGTTGAATCCCGCTGCGCGATTCTTTCGCGCTCGTTCTTATTCTGCCTCGACGGCAGCGGAGATGTCTTGTGGTGCGGCTCCGGACCCAGGCGATGGCGAAGCTCTGTTTTGGCGGCTCATCTCGACGTCATCTCGGCTTATCGTCCGTCCGGGAACGCCCGCAGCACACGTCAGTGGCTGCGGGCCTCCCGCCGCAAGTTGTTTCTGGCGCCGGCGTGAATACATCCCTGTAGCCTGCGACGAAAACATCCCTGTTTTCGACGCCGCCTGAAACAACTTCCGACGTGAGTCCCGCAATCGGCAGCAGTGGCCCCGTGCGAAAAACCAATGCGCGGAAATGGGGAGAGTCTCGGTTCTTTTTTCTGCCTTCCAAACTCACACGTGGCACATAGCGCACGATGTTGGGGGACCGTTTCCAGGACTGTGGCCGACAGGACGTCGGCCCTCAGAGCCTACAGGGATGTATTCACGGCGGTCCTGGAAACGGTCCCCCAACGTCGGGCGCGCTCTTTCAACACTCGACGAGGATTAGGCGGGAATGAACCTTCACCCATTCCTCGTCATTCCGCCTGAACCGCCGCCGCAACCTCCTCAGGCTCCAGCTCCGGACTCACAGGATGCGCAAACCGCCTGCGAGCGAACTCGATGCGCTGTTGCGGGGGAAGTGAGAAGTCGGCGTGTTCTTCGCAGATGCGCAGGCGTCGCAACAGGCCCTGGCGGTTGGCGATTTGAATCGTCAGCCCAGGCCGGGCGTTGAGCTCCAGCACCAACGGTCCGAGGTCGCGGTCGAGCACGATGTCGACGCCGATGTAGCCCATGCCGGTGAGCTCGAAGCAACGTGCGGAGATGTCGAGGATGACGTCCCAGTTGGGGACTTCGATGCCGTCGATGTCGTTGCCGGTGTCGGGATGTTGAGCGATGGCGAGACTGCCGATCACGCCGCCCAGCGTGGCGCCCGTCGCGATGTCGATGCCGGCGCCGACGGCGCCTTGATGCAGATTGGCTTTGCCGTGCGAGCCGCGTGTCGGCAGGCGGACCATCGCCATGATCGGGAAACCGCGAAACACGATGACGCGAATGTCCGGCACGCCTTGATACGCGATGCGCTCGAAGAGTGGCGAGAAGCGCACCATGTACTCGATGATGACGACGTCCTGCACGCCGCCAAGACTGAACTGGCCGTTGATCGCATTCGAGAGGTGATGCTGCAGAAAACCCTCGTCGAGCAACATCCCCGCAACGGTTCGATACTGATCTCCGCTGCGGCCAGCGACGACGACGATGCCATCACCGGCACTGCCATGGGCCGGCTTGAGGGCAAACTCGCGTCGGCCGCGCACGATCTCACCCAGGCGGCGGATGTCGTGCTCGGTTTCGATGACGCCGTACAACTCCGGGACGGCGATGCCCGCCTGCAAAGCGAGTCGCTTGGTCTTGAGCTTGTCATCGACCAGCGGATAGAGATGGCGCGGGTTGCAACGCAGGATGTAATCGCCATTGCGCCGGTTGAGGCCCAGCACCCCCGACTGCATCAGTGCGCGATAACGCTTGAACACGGACGCTGCTCGTCAGTCCGAGGGCTTCGCTGGCGCAAACGCGCGGAAGCGTCGCAGTTCCAGCAAGCGATAGCCTGTGTACCGGCCCATGAGCAGGATGGCTGCCAGCACCACGAGCAGCAGCTCCGGAAACACGAAGATCACGTGCGCGAGCCATACGATCCCCATGACGAGATAGGTGATCGCGGCGACCAGCAAGCTGCCGACGCCTTCCTGAATCGCCTCGGACGCCCCGCGCTCTTCCCACACGATCGACATGCGCTCGATGGTCATCGAGATGATCACCATCGGGAACAGCGCAATCGACAGCGCGGGTTGCAGGTCGAGCTTCTGACTCACCACGCTGATGCCCGCCATGAGGATGACGACCACCGTCAGCACGGAGCTCAAGCGCGGCACCAACAGCAAACGCAGCCGCTCGAGGTAGAAACGGATCAACAGCCCGAGCGAGACGATGATGGCGAACAACACGAGGCCCCACAGCAACCGCGTTTCGCGAAACGCGAGTGCGACCAGGACGGGCATGAACGTGCCGAACGTCTTGATGCCGACGAAATTGCGCAGCATGACGATGACGAGCGCGCCGATCGGCACCATCAGCAGCACGCCATAAACGGCTTGCGTGGCAATCGGCAACGAGAACAGGGAGAAGTCCACCGCATGGGAGCCGAGCTGTTCGGAGCGGCGCTCCACGACCAGCATGGAGTCGAGCAGGTTCTGCTGGACGGCGACTTTGAACGAGCTGTTGGAGCCGCCCTCGACATCTGCGATGGACGTATCGCCCCGCCACCAGATCAGGAAGTCGGGTGGCAGGCCCCGCTCCAATGTCACCGGATTGAAGTACAGCCACTGGACGCCATCGTGGACTTCGAGCAATGGCAGCGGCTGGACGGCGCCATTCTGATTCCGCAGGAACACGCCATGCGCGACGCGTGCCGGCACATGCGTTGCTGCCAGAACCACGGTTGCCAGTTGCGCGCGCTCCTCGTGCGAAGCGCCACGGCGCAAGAACAACGAGATGTACGAGTCGTTCTCGCCGCGCTGAATGCGCTTGAGGAGTTGTGTCGTGAAGCTCGCGACGTCGGCCGACTGACGTCGGACTTCGGCGATGAGGCCATCCATCGCGATCTTCGACGGCTCATCGAGGTTCGGCTCGGCCGGAAATGGCGGCGTGGTGTCCTCGAGCGTCCTGGAAGGGTCTTTCAGGATGGTCGCGCGATAGAACACGGTTTGAGGTCCGCTGGCTTCGCGCACTGCCCACACCGCTTCACGACCATAGGGCGATGCTTGCGTGTTCACGCCGAAACCGCGCGACACGAAGTTTTCATCCAGGACCGTATACCCGGGTGTGAGCGTGGGTAAGCGCAGCGTAACCTTGACCGGCGCAGGGCCGGGCTCGAAGGCCACGGCCGCTTCGACGTTCCACACCTGCGTTTCGCTCTCCGGCTGCAGTGGAAAGTGCAGCATGCGCCACTTGTAATAGAAGATCGCCAGACCAACGACCGTGAGCACGATGGCGAGGAGGTAGAGATGGCGGTTAGCGCTCATCGCCAACACTCATGATGCAAGCGGATCCCCTGTGACCGTCGATGATCCAAGCCGTGCCACCCGGTGAGGTCCGGAGAAGAACATTTCGACTGGGGTGTGCTTGGGCCGGGAAAGCCTAGCGGGTTTGACGATGTCACTCAAACGTCCAAGTGCGCCGCGAGAGGTGATTGCGACCGTGGTGTCGTCGAGACGACAGTTTCATGAGAGCAGCCGTCAGCCGCTTGCAGCGGACAGGCGGCATCCGTATCGGCGGCCCGCTCAGGCCGAGCGCCGTACGATCGTCGGCACATGCCCCCCGACGCCGAGAGCGCGTTCGATCAGGGCGCGCTTGCCGACCCCAGATCGATTCAGCAGCGCAAAGCCGGAGCGGCGCAACAGACCCAGCGCCGCGTTGTCGTTACTGAAGAGCGCATTGAGTCCGTCGATCAATCCCAGTGCCAGTGCGTTCTCGCTCTTGCGCCAGCGTTCATAGCGCCGCAACGCACCCAGGTCGCCGATCGCGGTAGCGCCGTGCGCGCGAACGGTATCGGCGAGCACCTCCGCCAATGCCGCAGCATCCAGCAACCCCATGTTGACGCCCTGCCCTGCCAATGGATGCACCGAATGAGCTGCGTCGCCAACGAGCACGAATGAGGCTCGACAGTAAGCGCGTGCGTGAATGAGCTGCAGCGGGAAGTGAGCCCGAGGCGCAGTGATCTCGACATCGCCGAGGACGGCATCGCATGCACCGCGAATCGCAATCGCACAGTCCTCCTCCGCCATCGCAGCAAGACTCGTCGCATATTCGGGCGTGGTGGTCCACACGATGGAGCTGCGCCCGTCCGCCAACGGTAGCAACGCGATAGGACCTTGCGGCAGAAAGCGCTGATAGGCGGTCGAGCGATGCGGCTGCTGCGTGCGAATGTGCGTCACGAAGGCACTTTGTGCATATGAGCGCTGGTCGATGGCCAGCTGAGCCAGCTCCCGGCTGCGTGAGCTCGAGCCATCGGCGCCGATGACCAAACCGGCCGACAGGCGCCGGCCGTCGGATAAGGTGATTCGCGCCATGCCACCCTGCAAGTCCACAGCGCTCAGCTCGGCTCGCTGCACGGTCACCCGCTGACGCATGACAGGCGTGCCGTACAGCGCCCATTGGATACGGCGGTTCTCGGCGATGTACCCGAGATTCGCTTCGCCGGTGGCGCTCGCGGAGAAGCGCAGCGTCGCTCGGCCGTTCACCGGACTCGCGGCATCCCAAACCACCATCTCTTCGTAGGGCGCGGCGTGCAAGGCAGTGGCTTCCCGCCACGCACCGACCGCGCGCAGCACGCGTTCGGATCCGCGTGACAGAGCGGACACGCGCAGATCGATGTCGCCAGTGGGCGGAAGACTGGGGGGACGTGCTTCGACCAGGGCGATGCTGAGCGACTCCAGCTCGCGTTCGTGCGCAAGCAGGGCCGCAGTGGCAGCACCGACGATGCCGCCGCCGATGATCACGATGTCGAAGTCGCGTGCCATGGTTCTCACTTCGGCAGGAGCGGCGCGCCGCGCGCGAGTCGTGGAACGCGACCGGCGGCGCCCAGCGAGAGCTGCGAAAGCGCACGCTTCGCATTGGGCATGAGATCGAACGCGAGCATGCCGAGATCGCGCGCGAGCGTAAGCGGACCCAGTCGCAGCGAGAAGGCGCGCACGAGTCCATCGGTGAAGCGAATGATGCCGCTGCGGTCGGCATCGCGCCAGCCGCGATAGCGTTCCAGCAGCAGTCCGTCGCCCGCATCGAGCGTGTCACCGAACTCGGTCACGCCATTGGCCAGCACTTCGGCCAGCGCAGCCGCATCTCGCAAGCCGAGATTGAAGCCTTGGCCGGCGATGGGATGCAGGCTCTGGGCGGCGTTGCCGATGATGGCGAGCCGCGGCGCAATGCAGTTCTCCGCGCGCGTGAGGCCGAGCGAATACGTCGCGCGAGCACCGACGCGCAGCAACCTTCCGAGGCGAAAGCCGAATGACTCCTGGAGCTCCGACAGGAAGGCCGCATCGCTGAGCGCAAGCAACCGTTCAGACTCTTGGGGAGCGACTGTCCAGATCACGCCCGCGCGCCCTTCGCTGAGCGGCAGCAGCGCGATCAAGCCTTTCGCGGCAAAGCGCTCGTAGGCCACGTAATCGTGGAAGCGTTGCGTGAGCACGTTGGTGGTGATCGCCACCTGCTCGTAGTCCTTGTGCGAGCTGCCGATGCCCGCTGCTTGCCGCAGAATCGACTGCGCACCGTCGGCCGCCACGGCCAACCGGGTTCGCAGCAATCGGGCACCCGAGCCCACCTGATCGCACGTGAGCTCGGCCGCGCCGTGAACGAGCTGCATGCCCGTCACGCGTGCCGGTGCAATGACTTCGATGCGCTCTGCGGCCAATCTGTGCCAGAGCGCCTGGCCGAGAATGCGATTCGGCAGCACGTAGCCGAGCGCGTTCAGTCCTTCGTCCTGCGCATCCAGGCGCGCGAACCCAAAGCGACCGCGATCGGAGACGTGAATGCGCTTGATGGGCGTAGCTTCGCGCTCGATGAGCGTCCACACGCCCAGGGCGTCAAAAGTCCGGCGGCTGCCGTTGGACAGAGCCGTCGTGCGTTCGTCGAAGCTGGCGTGCGTGACGCCGCTTTCCAGCACCATCGCTTCGATCAAGCCGACTCGCAGTCCCAGCGGCGCGAGCGCCAATGCGAGGCTTGCGCCGACCATGCCGCCGCCGGCGATCACGACATCGAATTCGGGGATGGCGCTCATGGACTTTCGCTTCAGGCCGCCTGCATCAACTTTTCGATCTCATCCGCATCCTTGGGCACGCGATCCGTCAGCACCTCGCACCCATCGCGCGTCACCACGACGTCATCTTCGATGCGGATGCCGATATCCCACCAGCGCCGCGCCACGCCCTTCGTGCCAGCCGGGATGTAGATACCGGGTTCGACCGTCATGACCATGCCCGGCTCCAATGTGCGCCACTCGCCGCCGATGCGATAGTCGCCGACGTCATGCACATCCATGCCCAACCAATGGCCGGTGCGGTGCATGAAGAACTTGCGGTACTCGCCATCCTTGATGAGCTTCGGCAGCTTGCCTTTCAGCAGACCGAGCTTCATCAGGCCCTGGGTGATTACTCGCACTGCGGCATCGTGGGCTTCGTTCCAGTGGTGTCCGGGACCGATCTTGGCGATGGCGGCGTGCTGCGCCTCGAGCACGACATCGTAGATGGCGCGCTGTTCCGGGGTGAAACGACCATTGATGGGGAATGTGCGCGTGATGTCGGAGGCATACAGGTCGTACTCACAACCGGCATCGATCAAGAGCAGCTGACCGTCCTTCAGCTCAGCGTCGTTCTCGCGATAGTGCAGGATGCAGCCGTTCGCACCGCCGCCGACGATGGGGTGATACGAGATGTCGGCATTGTTGCGCCTGAACTCATGCAGGAGCTCGGCCATCACTTCGAATTCCATCCGTCCAGGACGGGTGAATTGCATCGCGCGCACGTGCCCCGCGGCTGCGATGCGGCCGGCTTTGCGCATCGCGTCGAGCTCGCCACGAGACTTGAACAGGCGCATGTCGTGCAGCAGGTGGTCGAGGGCGACGAACTCTTGTGGCGGCTGCACGCCATTCCGAGCGCGCGCCTTCAGTTGATTGACCCAGCCGATCACGCGGTGATCGAACTCGGAATGCAGGCCCATCGTGTAGTAGACACGCCCGCAGCTCTCCATGAGACCGGGCAGGATGTCGTCGATGTCGCTGATCGGAAAGGCATCGTCTGCGCCGTAGTCGCGCGCGGCCCCCTCGGGTCCTGCACGGCGGCCATCCCAGGTCTCGCGCGTCGGGTCGCGTTCGCGAACGAACAGCACGTACTCGCCCTGAGGACGACCGGGTATCAGAACGGCGACCGCTTCCGGCTCAGCGAAGCCTGTGAGGTAGAAGAAATCGCTGTCCGGGCGATAGTCATAGTGGACGTCGTTGTTGCGAATCCGCTCCGGTGCGGTGGGCAGGATGGCGATGGCACCCTTGCCCGTCATCTTCATCAGCTGCGCCCGGCGGCGCGCGAACTCATCTTTGCGCATGCGTATTGATAAGAAGCGGTTGGCGGTTAGCGGTTGGCGGTTGGGTCGGAAGCAGGAGAACGGCAGGCATGCTCGCGCATGGAGGCCATGTCGTCGTGAATGAGCTGCACGCCGGTCCGCAGGTATTCGAAGATTTCGGTGTATGCGGACTCACTGTCTTCATCGAGTGCCTCGGCATCGACAGTCGCGCGGCCGATATGCGTCAGATCCTTCAAGACCTCCTGCACCTCGGCGGATAACTTTGTCTTGGGGTCCAGACCGCTCAAGCCCAAACCGTACAAGAAGCCCTGACACCACTGCCCCATCGCCGCCGCGCGTACATCGAGCGGGGTGTCGTCCTCGGGTAACAGCGGCGTGAATTCCATCTGATCCTCGCGCAGCACGCGGTAGGTGTCCGCATAGACGAGCCTGAGCGCTTCGCGCGCAACGTCATCGAAAGACTCGCCCTCATCGGGAATGATCTCCTCGATCCAACGCTCGAGGGTGAAATCGGCAGTCGCACAGAACGCGCCGCAGAGAGCCCCGTGCCCCTCGGCAGCCGCAACGGCAGAGCCAGCGCTCTGCAACAGCTGATCCAACTCGGCGAAGCTGACGTGCATCATGCTCGAATGTTAGCACCGCACCTCCGCCCAACCGCTAACCGCCAACCGCTTCTTTTCCAGTTTGACCGCCCGCGAACGCGCTGCGCATAATCGGCCGCATGAGCACGAGCAACCCCATTTCCGTCGAACAAGAGTTACGGCAACTCGAGCTTCGGGTCGACGAGTTGCTCACCCTCATCACGCAGCTGAAGGAAGAGAATCGCGCGCTGCGTCAGCGGCAGGACACGCTAATGAACGAGCGGGCCGGTCTCCTGCAAAAGAACGAGCAGGTGCGTGCCCGTGTGGAGGCCATGATCGGTCGTCTGAAAGCAATGGAGCATGGCGCATGAGCGAACGTATGGTGCGGATTGGGGTTCGCATCCTGGAAAAGGACTACCAGGTGGCCTGTTTGCCGGAAGAGCGCACTGAGCTGCTCGACTCGGCGGAGTTCGTCAATCAGAAGATGCGTGAGATTCGGGATTCGGCCAGCGTGGTCGGCCTGGATCGCATTGCTGTGATGGCTGCCCTGAATCTCGCCAATGAACTGCTTAGGCTGCGCAAGCAGGATCAGTCGGGTAACGGCGAAGCCGGACAGCGGATTCGCCACGTGCGTGAGCGTGTGGAAAGCGCGATCACGCAGGGCCGGCAGCTCGAGCTCTGACCGTCGGAGCGGGCGCGGCACCCGATCGAACTTTCTCGATTGCGGTTCGTTGATGCGTGAGACTTGAGATTGCGTGCGTTCGCACCCACGTGAAGTGCGAACGAAGGTTAGATAGGCGCTGCCTGCGGTGTTCGACATTGAGTCGGGTTACCTCTCGACCCTAAATGTAAATACCCCGGGGCTCGGACTCGAGGGACCATTGTGCAAGTCCGCGCGGCTCGTCCGTTGCGGAAAGCCTTAGGTACTTCGGCTGACTCCCACCTATTGCTCCGTGTCGAGAGCAATGGCTCATACCGGCACAGGCGGGTAGCGCCGCTTCCTCCCTCCTCCCCCATCGTCCTTTCTGCTCCGCACTCGCGGTATAAAGCAGCCTGCTTTGCTTGCCCCGAGTGCCATGCAGGACTCCAACACCTTCCGCTTGAACGTGCGGCGTCGACTCAAGCAGCAACGCCGTGACCTGTCGCGCACCGAGCGCGCCACTCGTGCGAAGCGCATCGCAGCGTCAGTGCGACGCGCTCGAGTCATCAAACCCGGTCAACGTATCGCCCTCTACAGTGCGATGGGTGGCGAGGTACCGTTGGATGAGATTGCCGCATGGGCACGCCGCCTGGGATGCGAGCTCTACCTGCCGCGGATCGTGAACTGGACCGAGCGGCGTATGCGCTTTGTGCGCTGGACCCAAGAGACCGCCTTGCGCCGCCACCGCTTCGGCATGGTCGAACCAGCCACCGGTGAAGTCATCTCCACCCGTGAACTGGATCTCGTATTGATGCCCGCGGTGGCGATCGATCAACGCGGCGTGCGGCTGGGCATGGGGGCCGGCTTCTACGATCGGAGCTTTGCTCACCGACGCCGCACTCGATGGCATCGACCGCGCCTCATCGCCGTGGTGTACGACTTCCAACTCGTGCCTGAACTGCCATCGCACACCCTCGATGTGCCGGTCGATGCGGTGGTCAGCGAAGCCGGCCTGCAACGGTTTTTCACTGCGGAATAAGGGAGATGGTATGAACCACTGGCTGTTGAAGTCCGAGCCCGACACGTTCGGCGTACACCATCTGAAGAAGGCGCCACGCCAACGCAGCGCATGGGATGGGGTGCGCAACTTCCAGGCTCGCAACTACCTGCGCGAGATGAAGGAGGGGGATACCGCCTTCTTCTATCACTCGAGCTGCCCCGAACCCGGTATCGCCGGCATCGTGAAGGTCACTCGCGCAGCCTTCCCGGATCCATCCGCCTTCGATCCCAAGCACGCCTACTACGATGAAGAGAGCGACCCGAAGAAGCCGAAGTGGTATGCGGTGGAGGTGCAGTTGGAGAAGGCTCTCGAGCGGGTGATCACATTGGATGAGCTGCGTTCGCATGCCGACGATGAGCTCAAGGACATGATCATCTTGAGACGCGGCAACCGTCTTTCGGTCACTCCCGTGAGTGCGAAAGAGTGGCACTTCATCGCCACGTTGATGTGATGCTGTTCCGATCTACGAAGACAAACTCTTACACACCTCTTGCTTGCCGTTTTTAGTTTATGTATATACTGCGCGCGGACTAACTCGACATGGAGACTTATTACTATGGCAACCAAGAAGAAAGCATCGAAGAAAAAGGCGAGCAAGAAGAAGGCCGCCAAGAAGAAGTAACTCACTTCTTCTGTTGATGTAGATGAAGACTGTGCCCGCGAAAGCGGGCACAGTCGTTTTCGGAGGCTGGAAAAATAGGCATTTGGCGCATCGAGCCTGCTACGAAGCAACACCATGAACAGCGATCAACGTAAGCGAGCAGCAGCCGAGGCAGCCCTCTCATACGTCGAAGACGACACCGTCGTGGGTGTGGGTACCGGCTCGACGGTGAACTACTTCATCGATGCTTTGGCTGCGCGGAAGTTGCGCATTCGGGGTGCCGTATCGAGTTCCGAGGGTTCAACGGCGCGTCTCAAGCAACATGGAATCGACGTTCTCGACCTCAACTTCGAAGGCGACCTGCCGCTCTACGTGGATGGCGCCGATGAAGCCGATCCTCACTTGCGTCTCATCAAGGGTGGGGGTGCGGCACTGACCCGCGAGAAGATCGTCGCCGCGGCATCGAAGCGCTTCGTCTGCATCGTCGACGAATCCAAGTGCGTGCCGCTCCTGGGACGCTTCCCCTTGCCCGTTGAAGTCATTCCGATGGCACGCTCATACGTCGCTCGCCAACTGGTGAAGCTCGGCGGACAACCCGAATGGCGCGAGGGCGTGGTCACGGACAACGGCAACTGGGTGCTGGATGTGCACCAGTTCTCAATTACCGATCCGGTGGGCCTGGAAACCACGATCAATCAGATCGCAGGGGTCGTCACCGTGGGACTGTTCGCACGGCGACCGGCCGATGTGCTGTTGGTGGGCACCGATAGCGGAGTGAAGACGGTCACTCTGAAGTGACCGGCGGCCGTCACGGCTCGCTTCGTTCGGCAAGCGCCGTCACGATCTCGCGAATGAGGGCCGGGCCGCGATAGATGAAGCCGGTGTAGATCTGGATCAGATCGGCGCCCGCAGCACGCATCGCCAATGCACTTTCGGCATCGAATATCCCACCGGCGCCGACGATCACGACTTTCGGACCCAGCAGCTGACGCAATCGACGCACGACTTCGAGCGCACGTGAGTGCAACGGTCGACCACTCAGCCCGCCACTCTCACCCGCATGCGGTGCATCGTTGGGAACACCGGGACGATCCATCGTCGTGTTGGTCGCAATGACTCCTTCGACGTGGATGCTGGTGAAGAGGTCGGCAAGACCGACGAGCTGCGCGTCGGTCAGGTCGGGCGCAATCTTCACCAGGATCGGCACGGAGCGCTCTCCCGCCTGAATGCGCGCTGCGCGCGCGGCATACAGCGCAAGCAATACGGGACGAAGCTGCTCGGGTTCCTGCAATGCCCGTAGACCCTTGGTGTTGGGCGAGGAAACGTTCACCACGAGATAGTCCGCGCAAGAGTAGGTCTGCTGCAGACACCGAACGTAGTCATGAACCGCTTCTTCGAGTGGCGTACTCGCGTTCTTGCCAATGTTCACACCGCAGATGCCGCGCGTGCGTCGTGCTTGCAGCCTGCGCGCCAATGCTTCGGCGCCTTCGTTGGGAAACCCCATCCGGTTGATGAGCGCTTCCGCGCGTGGCAGGCGAAAGATGCGTGGTGACGGGTTACCGCTCTGAGCGCGAGGTGTAACGGTACCCACCTCGATGAAGCCAAAGCCGAGCGCATGCAGCGCATCCACACAGACGCCGTTCTTATCCAACCCCGCCGCGAGGCCCAGGCGATTGGGAAAGCGCAGCCCGAGAAGATTCACACCGCCTGCGCTCGGCGCCGAGCGTGGACGCAGCAATCGCAGGTCAGCCGCCAGACGCAGTGCGCGGAACGTCACCGCATGCGCTTGCTCGGGTTCCAGCTTGAACAAGGCTCGGCGCAGCAGAGAGTAGGACATGAGAAGGAGCGTTGTTGTTGATCGGTGCGGCGAACAGTACCGGCATCGGCGGTCAGCAGGGAGTCGTCAGGCACAAACAAAAAGGCCCGCTTGCGCGGGCCTCGATGTTGGTTGGGGGACTAGGATTCGAACCTAGGTTGACGGAGTCAGAGTCCGTAGTCCTACCGCTAGACGATCCCCCAATAACGGCCAAGGGGATAACACATACCCCCAATACGTTAGCGCTTGGAGAACTGCGTTCCGCGACGGGCCTTGCGGAAGCCGACCTTCTTACGCTCGACCTCGCGCGCATCGCGCGTCACGAATCCAGCATCGCGCAGTGCCTTACGCAGGGTCTCATCATATTCGATCAACGCACGGGTCAGACCGTGACGGATGGCGCCAGCCTGGCCGGTGATGCCGCCGCCGCGGACCGTGACACTCACGTCGAACTTGTTCTCCAGGCTCACCGCTTGCAGCGGCTGGCGCACGATCATGCGTGCGGTCTTGCGACCGAAGAACTCGTCGAGCGTGCGATCGTTGACGTGGATGTTGCCCTGGCCGGGACGCAGGAACACGCGAGCGGTGGAGGTCTTGCGGCGGCCCGTACCGTAGTTCGTGGTAGGCATGTGGTTTCTCTAGGACTTCTGGCTGTTCAAACTTGCAGGGGCTTGGGCTGTTGTGCCGTGTGCGGATGCTGATTGCCCGCGAACACGTGCAGCTTCTTGAACATCTTCCGGCCGAGGGGGTTCTTCGGCAGCATGCCCTTGACGGCGAACTGGATCGCCCGCTCGGGGTGCTCGTTCAACAACTTCTCGAGGCTCGTGCTCTTCAGGTTGCCCATGTAGCCGGTGTGGTGGTGGTAGAACTTGTCCGTCAACTTACGGCCCGTGACCTTCACCTTGCCGGCGTTGATGATCACGATGTGGTCACCCGTGTCGCAATGCGGCGTATAGGCGGCCTTGTGCTTGCCACGCAGGCGGGAGGCTACCTCAGTGGCAAGGCGGCCCAGCGTCTGGTCCGTGGCATCGATGACGAACCAATCACGACGCACCGTGGCCGCATTGGCGAAAACGGTCTTCATTCCGATAACTCCGGGGAGTCGCGCCAGGGGGGCGCGAAAGGGCGGCAAGTCTACTGGAGCCCTCCTCCGTTTGGCAAACCAGATTACCCCTGAAAACTCAAGGACTAGCAGCCTGTCGGACTTAGGATTGATCTACTGCGGCGGCCGTACCCACCGATGCCAGGGCTGCCCCGCGAGGCTCTATATAATGAGTCGCATGACGCCGGTATCCCCCGCCCCCGCCGATTCCCGACAGTACTCCGCGCTGGACCGACTCTTGGGGCAGTTCGACCAGGCCTTACGCACCGTGGCGACCCGGACTCGGGCCGACCGACCGAGCCCTGCCGCTACGGCCGCGAACGCAGAGCTCACCAGTGAAGAACGGAGTCGCGCCGCCGGCTTGATGCGCGTGAATCACGCGGGCGAAGTCGCGGCTCAAGCGCTGTACTACGGCCAGGCACTCACCGCCTCCTCACCTGCGACTCGCGCTGCCCTGCTCAAAGCCGCTCAAGAGGAAGGCGACCACCTCGCGTGGTGTGCCCAGCGACTCGAGGAACTCGGCAGTCATACCAGCTACATCAATCCTGTCTGGTATGTCGGCTCATTCACCATCGGCGCGGTCGCCGGCCTGGCAGGCGACCGCTCCAGTCTGGGGTTCGTCGCGGAAACCGAGCGACAGGTGGAAGAGCATTTATCCTCGCATCTCAATCGGCTGCCCGAGCCGGACTCGCGCTCACGCGCGATCGTCAGTCAGATGCAACTCGATGAGCGCGAGCACGGTCGCTATGCAGTGGCCAATGGCGGTGTGCCGCTGCCGGGAGTCATCCGCCGGCTCATGCGTGTAACCGCACGCATCATGACGAGTACGTCATATTGGGTGTAAGCCTCATTCCTTACGGTCCCATCTGTACGCAAGATCATCCATGCGCACAACTGGGTAAAACAGATGTGCTTGCGGTACGCTCCCCGCTGTATTAAAAGGCCCGCAAGATTAATTCCTCACAAGTCGTGCAATCTCAACGACATATAGGGGCACCTATGGAAGACGGCGCGAAGCCATTGAGCGACATTCCGGCGATCAACCGATTCCTGAGCTACTGCCGGATACGCACCGTACCTTCCAAGACGGTGGTCATCCACGCCGGCGACCTGCCCGATGTTCTCTACTACATCGTCAGCGGCTCCGTCGAAGTCATGATCGAGGACGAGGAAGGCAACGAGATGGTGTTGGCCTACCTCAACAAGGGTCAGTTCTTCGGCGAGATGGGCTTGTTCTACGAGCAGCCCACGCGCAGTGCCTGGGTGCGTACGCGCCAGCAATGTGAGCTCGCCGAAATGACCTATCCGCGTTTCCGCCAGCTCGCCGCGGAAAGTCCGGGCCTCGTGTTCGAGCTCGCAACGCAGCTCGCCACACGCCTGGATCGCACCAACCGCAAACTGGGTGATCTGGCATTCGTCGATGTCACCGGTCGCGTCGCGCACGCCATCATGGATCTGTGCAGCGAGCCCGATGCGATGACGCATCCGGAAGGCATGCAGATCAAGGTCAGCCGTCAGGAGCTTTCGCGCCTGGTGGGTTGCTCGCGCGAAATGGCAGGCCGTGTGCTGAAGGTGCTGGAAGATCAGGGCCTGCTGCGCGCAACGGGCAAGACCATCGTCGTGTTCGGTGCGCGTCCAAAAATGCGCACCAAGCCTGCGATCGCCGGCGCAGCCGCTGCAAGCGGCGGCCCTTCCGGTCGACCTCTTGCTTCGCGTGATCGCATCAGCCGCGTCGCGGATGACGAGGATGATGACGACGAGGATGATGAGGACTAACGGCAAGCGGTTGGCGGATAGCGGTTTGCGGCCGCTCCGCGTCTGAACCAACCGCTAACCGCTAACCGCCAACCGCTTCCCCTCTTCCACCTGCTGCCGCATCTTGGCAAGCGTCGCCGCGTAATCCTTGCTCTCGAAGATCGCTGAGCCTGCGACGAACGTATCCGCGCCAGCGCGCGCGATCTCGGCGATGTTGTCCACTTTCACACCGCCATCGATTTCCAGCCGGATGTCCCGTCCGCTCGCGCGAATCAACTCGCGCACGCACCTGAGTTTCGGCAGAGCCGCGGAGATGAACTTCTGTCCGCCGAAGCCCGGATTGACCGACATCAGCAGGATCAGATCGAGCTTGTCGATGACGTGATCGAGCCAGTTCAGCGGCGTCGCCGGATTGAACACCAGACCGGGCTTGCAGCCGTGATCGCGTATCAACTGGATCGTGCGATCGACGTGTTCGGTTGCTTCGGGATGAAAGCTGATCCACGTCGCGCCCGCTGCGGCGAAATCGGGAATGATGCGATCCACCGGCTTCACCATCAGATGCACATCGATCGGTGCTTTGACGCCATGCTTGCGTAGCGCGTGGCACACCAGCGGCCCGATCGTGAGATTGGGCACGTAGTGATTGTCCATCACGTCGAAGTGGATGAGGTCGGCACCGGCGGCAACCACCGCATCGACTTCCTCACCCAGGCGAGCGAAGTCGGCCGACAGAATGGAGGGGGCGATCCAGCACGTATTCATTGCATGATCTCTCTGCACTGTTCACCGCAGTAACGGACCGATCCGAGGATGGGTTGCGCCTACCGCATGCCTCGGGCTTCACAAATGCGCTCGTACGCAGCGCGGATCTGGCGCGTCTTCTCTGCAGCCATGTTCATCATCGCTTCCGGCAAGCCCTTCGCAACGAGCTTGTCCGGATGATTCTGATTCATCAAACGCCGATACGCCTTGGTCACTTCGGCGTTGGCGGCCTGCGCGGAAACGCCCAGCACCTCGTAAGCTGCGGCCAGCGCATCAGCACTCTTCGCGTGAGTCCCGGGCCGTTGCATCCGCAACAGCGCTTCCATCTGCACGAGATCGAAGGTCGAGACCCCGAGCACGTCGCAGACGATCGCAAGCACCTTGCGCGCAGGCTGCTGGAGACTATCCGCGCGTAACGCCGTCTGTAGCTGAATCTGCACGAACATGCGCTTGAGATCGCGCCGCTCGCGGCAGAGCGCAGCCAGCTGCTCGAGGTGCTCACGCAACGGAAAGTCCGAAGACTTCCCCGCCGTGAAGCAGTCGATCGCAAGCTGCACTTGCGATTCATCCAGACGCAAGTCCGACATCATCGCGCGCGCTGCGCGGATATCGTCTTCAGACACCCGTCCGTCCGCCTTCGCGATGGCGCCCATCACCTGGAACGCCGCGCGGAAGAAGGCTTCCTGTACTTGTTCGGGCGTGGCGGCGCTCGCGACATTATCCGTATTGCGCTCGGTCTCCTGATCGAACCAGTGACCGACGACGGCACCGATCAATGCACCTACAGGTCCGCCGGCGAAGATGCCGATGGTGGCGCCGATCGCCTTGCCCTGCCACAGCTTGCCCAGTGGATTCTCCTACCGCTCGACGCACTTGCGCCTGCAAAGCTTCCCCGCAGGGAAGTCGCAGGCTATGGTATCAGCCTCTTCGTACATGCCTCACGTCCCAGGCTCCCGAGCTGCGCGATGACCTCAGAACCTCTGCCCGTGTCTCCGCCCATGTTGCAGTCCGCAGTGCCCGGGCTTACGCGCCTGCATCAAGGCAAGGTGCGCGACATCTACGCGGTGGACGATCAACACATGCTCATCATCACGACCGATCGATTGAGTGCATTCGACGTCGTCCTGCCCGACCCCATTCCCGGCAAGGGACGCGTGCTGACGGAGATCTCGCGATTCTGGTTCGACCGCACCCGGCATATCGTGCCCAATCATCTCACCGATATCCCGCTGGCTACGGTCGTCAAGGATGCGCAGGCTCAGGCGGCACTCGCAGATCGCAGCATGGTGGTGCGACGTCTGCGTGCGCTGCCGATCGAAGCCGTCGTGCGCGGTTACTTGATCGGCTCGGGTTGGCGCGACTATCAGGCCACGGGCCAGGTGTGCGGCATTGCGTTGCCCTCGGGCCTGCGTCAGGCAGATCGCCTGCCCGAGCCCATCTTTACGCCTTCGACCAAGGCCGCCATTGGCACGCACGATGAGAACATCGGTTTCGATGATGTCGTACGCACGATCGGTGGCGAGCTCGCCGCGCAAGTACGCGACACCGCTGTCGCCCTCTATCGTCATGCGTCGGAATACGCGCTGACTTGCGGCATCATCATTGCCGATACGAAGTTCGAATTCGGTGTCGATGCGAACGGGCGGCTCACGTTGATCGATGAGGCATTGACGCCGGACTCGTCGCGCTTCTGGCCGGTCGATACGTACCGCCCCGGCACGAGCCCGCCGAGCTTCGACAAGCAGTTCGTGCGCGATTACCTGGAGACCCTGGACTGGAACAAGCGGCCGCCGGGCCCGCAGCTGCCGGCGGATGTGATCGCGCGCACGGCGGAAAAATACGCGGAAGCACTGCGACGCTTGACGCGTCATTGAAGGTGACCATGCCAGCTTCCGAGCACATCAGCGAGGAGCTGAAGCAGCGCGTCAGAAACCTCGAATCGCAGGTAGACGCCGTGACTCGAGAGCTCGAGGCAGTGACCTACTCCGTGTCGCACGATCTGCGCGCGCCTTTGCGCAGCATCGCGGGTTATTGCCAGGTGCTGCGGGAAGAGCTCAGCCCGACCCTCGGCGCCGAGCAGCGCCACTACATGGATCGCATCCAGGAGTCGGCGGGCAGACTGTCGCGGCAGATCGATGCCTTGCTGGAGCTGTCGCGGGCCGGACGCGCCGAGTTGCATCTGCGCGATCTGGATCTGACACAGCAGGCGCTGGCGGTCATCGAAGCACTGCGCGATCGCCCGGCACGCGTGACCGTCGATGTGCAACCGGGCATGCGCGTGCATGCCGATACCCGCGCAATGCAAATCATCCTGCAGCAATTGCTTCACAACGCCATCAAGGTCAGCGCGGCGCGCAGCGAGCCACGCATCGCCGTCACGCAGCAAACTCGTGGCGACCGCGTGACGATATGCGTGGCCGACAATGGCGTCGGCTTCGACCCCAAGTACGCAGACAGGCTGTTCGCACCCTTCCAGCGCCTGCACTCCGAACCCGCGTTGTCGGGAGTGGGTATTGGCTTGGCGCTCGTCCAACGGCTCGCCGCTCGCCACGGGGGCCGGACATGGGCCGAGTCGCAACCCGATGCAGGCGCGAAGTTCTACGTCGAACTGCCCCTCGATACGCGCTTGGCGGTTAGCGGTTAGCGGTTAGCGGTTGGAGAGACAGCACCTATGACCGCCATTTCCGCCATTCCTGCTCAACCGCTAACCGCTAACCGCTAACCGCCTCCCATGTTCCTCCACTGGGTCAATCGCGTCGAAGAGTGGCTCTTCGAACCGCCGGAAGAGGCGCAAGGACTGCGTCTGCTGCTGAACCGCATCCTGCGGTATCCGTATGCTCTCGCGCGGGACCTCGCCAAAGGCGATCTCACGTTGCGCGCCGTGAGCCTCGTGTACACGACGCTGCTCTCCATCGTGCCGCTCATTGCGCTGTCGTTCTCGGTGTTGAAAGGCCTCGGATATCACCGCGACCTGGAGCCGGTGCTGTATCAGTTCCTCGAACCGCTCGGCGATCGCGGCTACGAGCTCACCAGTCAGATCATGCAGTTCGTCGAGCGCGTCAGGGGCGGCGTGCTCGGCTCGCTGGGTCTGCTCTTTCTGATCTATACGGTGATCACGACGATCCAGAAGCTGGAAGAAAGCTTCAACTTCGTGTGGCGGGTCGAGAAGACCCGCAGTTTCGCGCGACGTTTCACCGAATACGTCAGCGTGATCGTCGTCGGTCCGGCACTGACCGTCGTGGCGCTGGGATTGCTTGCGACGTTCTCCAGCAGCACGCTGGTGCAGGCGCTCGCGAGCCACGAACCGCTCGGCACGTTGATCGTCGCGTTGGGCAAGATCACGCCCTACATGCTCGTGATCATCCTGTTCACGCTGCTCTACGAGCTGGTGCCGAACACGCATGTGCACTTCCGTGCGGCTCTCATCGGCGGCGCATTCGCAGGCGTGTTGTGGGCGACCGGTGGCGCGCTGTTCACCGGCTTCATCGCGCGCTCGAACACGACGCTCGCGATCTACGCCGGCTTCGCGATCATGATCTTCGCGCTGATCTGGTTGCACGTGTCCTGGCTGATTCTGCTCCTGGGAGCGCAGCTCTCGTTCTACGTGCAAAACCCGCAGTACCTGCGCCCGGGTCGAAACGAGCTGCACCTGACGGGCAGCCTCCGCGAGCGTCTCGCGTTGTCCGTGAGCTATCTGATCGCCTGCGACTACGAAAGTCCGCAACAGCGCTGGACGTTGAACAAGCTCGCTGAACATCTGGATATTCCGAGCGCGGCGCTGGCGCCCGTCGTGAACGCCCTGGAGTCCAAGGGCCTCCTGGTCGCGACCGATGCCGAGGTGTGGTTACCGGGGCGCGATCCGGCGAACATCGAGCTCGGCGACATTCTGGATGCCATCCGCAACGATCACGCCGGTCCGAAGCTCAACCGCATTCGAAGCATCGTGTCGGCAGTGAATGTTGCGCGTGCCGTAGAGGCGGCGATCAGGGAAAGTGTGAAGGGGACGACATTGAAGGATCTCGTGCGTCAAGGCGCCCCGCACGAAGTGCCGAAATCCGCCGACCGGTCGGTCGGTCATGGGTGATCGCAGGCCAGGAAATGGCGCAACGGCGTAATGGCGTAATGGCGTAATGGCGTCAGAAATCACGCGCTTGACGCCATCTCGCCATGACGACCTCACGCCACGCACTACTCCCCCGCGATCATCATCTCACCCAGCAATACCGAACCCGTCCTGATACCGCCGCGCGCATCGACATCGGTGCCGACGGCGACGATGTCGCGGTACATCTGCTTCAGATTGCCGGCGATCGTGATCTCGTGCACCGGATACGCAATCGCGCCGTTCTCGACCCAGAACCCGGCAGCACCGCGCGAGTAGTCACCGGTCACGCCGTTGATGCCCTGGCCCATCAGCTCGGTAACGACCAAACCGCTTTGCATGCGGCGCAGGAGCGCGTCGAAATCCTCGTTGCCGGACTGCACGATCAGATTGTGCGTGCCGCCCGCATTACCTGTGGTCTTCAACCCCAGCTTGCGTGCGGAATACGTGCTGAGCACGTAGCCCGTCAGCACACCGTTCTGCACGAGCTCGCGATCGCGCGTGGCAACGCCCTCGCTATCGAACGGCGCGCTGCCCAACGCCTTGAGCAGGTGCGGCCGTTCCGAGATCTGCATCCACTCCGGGAACACCTGCTGACCGGCTGCGTCCAGCAGGAACGATGCGCGGCGATACTGACTGCCACCGCGGACCGCGCCGACGAAGTGACCGATCAGGCCACGCGCAATCTCCGGCACGAATAGCACCGGAGCGGTCCGGGTTGCGATCTTGCGCGCCTGCAAGCGCCGCAACGCACGTTGCGCAGCGCGCTCGCCGATGGCGCGTGCATCGTCGAGATCGCGCCAGTCGCGCACGGAGCTGTACCAGTAGTCGCGCTGCATCTCGCCATCGCCTTGCGCGATCACGACGCAGCTCAAGCTGTGCATGGTGCTTTCATAGCCGGCGACGAAACCAAGCGAGTTACCGAACGCGCGCACACCCCGATGCGTGGACAGCGTCGCGCCTTCCGAATTGCCAATGCGCTTGTCGACGGCCAGCGCGGCGGCTTCGCAATTCACGGCAAGATCGCGCGCTGCTTCGGGCGCGAGATTCCACGGATGATCGAGGTCGAGATCGGGAACATCACGAGCCAACGTGTCCGGCTCGGGCAAACCGGCGCAGTCATCTTCGGCCGTGAAACTGGCGATGCTCAACGCCTTGGCGACGGTTTCGCGAATCGCGCGCTCGCTCAGATCCGAAGTGCTGGCAGCGCCCTTGCGCTGACCACGATAGACCGTGACTCCCATGCCGCGGTCACGTTGATATTCGAGTGTTTCGACTTCGCCGAGGCGAGCGGTGACCGATAGACCCGTGTCCACACTCAATCCCACTTCGGCTTGCGTCGCGCCGGCGCGCCTGGCTTCTTCCAACGCAAGCGCGACCAGCGACTGTAGTTGGGCTCGAGTGAGTAGCGGCTGAGCCGCGGATGGGGTGGCAATGGCGTTCATGATGCGGTCGATTCTAACAGCGGCCCGGCTTCCCGCTTAGAATCCAACTCAATCAACCTTGGGCATCGTGCCTGATTGTATGAATTCCATGATCGATGACGGCGATGACAACGGCGTCGAGCGGCCGAGCAAGTCCGAACGCAAGCGACATAGCGATGAATTGCAGCGCCTGGGTGAGGAATTGATCGACCTGCCGCAGGCTGTTTTCGATGACCTGCCGCTGCCCGATGAGCTGCGCGATGCGGTTGTGCTCGCCCGCCGCATCACCAAGCACGGCGGGCTGTACCGCCAGAGGCAGTACATCGGCAAGCTGATGCGCAAGCTCGACGCGGAGCCCATTCGTGCTGCTCTGGATCAACGGCGCGACCGGGGCCGCGCGGCAGCACTGCAGTTTCGTCGCGCCGAGCAGTGGCGCGATCGATTGGTCGTCGAGGGCGAAGCGGCCCTCACCCGATTTCTCACGGAATACCCGCAAGCCCCGCAAGCAGAGTTGACCGAGCTCATGACACGGGCACGGCAGGAACGACGGGAGCAGCGCCCGCCGGCCGCGGCACGAGAGCTGTTTCGTTGCGTACGCGAGGCGATGGGAGGCGGGTAACGGGCTACGGTCTACGGGCTACGGGCTACGGTCAGATTCTCGCTCGGGCTGTGGCCCGTAGCCTGTCGCCCGTTACCCATTGGCTCGCTACAATGCCGCGATGAAACCCCTGGTCGGCATCATCATGGGCTCGGTTTCCGATTGGGAAACCATGCGCTCTGCGGCGGAAACGCTGTCGCGGCTGAAGATCCCGTTCGAAACGCGCGTGGTGTCGGCCCATCGCACGCCGGACCTGCTGTTCGAGTATGCCGCCAGCGCGCGTGACCGCGGCTTGGAGGTCATCATTGCCGGTGCGGGCGGCGCCGCTCATCTGCCGGGCATGACCGCATCCAAAACCTCCCTTCCGGTGCTCGGCGTACCGGTGCAGTCGAAGGCGCTCAATGGTCTCGACTCGCTGCTGTCGATCGTCCAGATGCCTGCCGGCATTCCGGTGGCGACGCTTGCGATCGGCACGGCCGGGGCAACCAATGCAGCACTCCTCGCCGCGGCGATCCTGGCGAACAAATATCCAACCGTGCACGACGCTCTGACCACGTTCCGTCGCGAACAGACGGACAAAGTGCTGGCACAGCCCGATCCCAACGCCCCGCCACAATCGCATTCATGAAGATCGGCATCATCGGCGCTGGCCAGCTCGGTCGCATGCTGGCGCTCGCGGGCTATCCGTTGGGATTACGCTTCGTGTTCCTGGATCAAAGCCCGGATGCCCCAGGCGCACAGGTTGGCCAGATCGTCCAGGGTGCGTTCGACGATCCGGCTCGCCTGGTGCAATTGGCAGAACAGGTCGACGTCATCACGTTCGATGTCGAAAACGTGCCCGTCGACGCCGTGCGCGCGATCGCTGAACGCAAGCCCTTCTATCCGCCCGTGCAGGCGCTGGGCGCGTCGCAGGATCGGTTACACGAGAAATCACTGTTTCGCAGCTTGAAGATTCCCACTGCGCCGTTCGCAGCTGTCGACAGCCTTTCCGACCTGGTACACGCAGCCGATCGCATTGGCGTTCCCGGCGTTCTGAAAACACGGCGCCTCGGGTATGACGGCCGCGGACAGTTCTACATCCGCAGCCCAGGCGATATCGATCCGGCCTGGCAGACACTCGGCAACGTGCCGCTCATCTACGAAGGATTCATCGATTTCACGCGCGAGGTCTCTTTGATCGGCGTGCGCAGCACCACCGGTGCAACGGAGTTCTACCCGCTGTCCGCGAATACGCATCGCGCAGGGATTCTGCGCTACTCCTGCGCGCCGTTCCGCAGTGCCTCCCTGCAAAGCCAGGCTCGGACGTACATGAAGCGCGTGCTGAAGCAGCTGGACTATGCCGGTGTCCTGACGATCGAGTTCTTCGTCCAGCGTGGGCGGCTCATTGCAAACGAGATGGCCCCCCGCGTGCACAACTCCGGCCATTGGACCATCGAGGGCGCGCGGACGAGCCAGTTCGAGAACCACATCCGCGCCATCCTGGGACTGCCGCTGGGCAGTACGGAAGCCATTGGCCATTCGGCCATGGTGAACTTCATCGGCAACATCCCTAATCTAGAGACTGCGTTGAAGATTCCCGGCGTGCACTACCATAGTTATGGCAAAGAGCCGCGTCCGAACCGGAAACTGGGGCACTGTACGATCAACGTTCCCGCTGCCGGGGCACGCGATAAGGCATTACGACAACTGCTTAAATTGTGCGAGCGCTAGCAGCCTGTCGGACTTAGGTGATCGCCGCCGCAGTAGATCAATCCTAAGTCCGACAGGCTGCTAGCCGGCCCGCCGGGTGCAGGATCGCCTCGAATCCGGACCTATGTCGCCGTATGGAAGCAGCTTTTTTGAAACACGTCGCATCCCCTCGTACACTCGGACCGGCAGCCGGAACTTTCTGCGCACGGGTCCCGTTGCTGGCGGATAACGTCAGCGTCTAAGTCGCCCTACAGCATGTATCTCGAACTCTTCAGACTTCAGGAACTCCCCTTCCGGCTCACGCCCGACCCGGCGTTCCTGTATTTGTCCAAGCACCACGCCCGCGCCAAGGCGTACATGGAGTCGACGATCTGGTTCACCGACGGCTTCGTGGTGATCACGGGTGAGATCGGTTCCGGCAAGACGACCCTGATCGAGACCTTCCTGAAGGAACTCGACAAGGACGTGGTCGTGGCGCAGATCAACCAGACCCAGGTCACCGCCACCGAATTCCTGCAGACGTTGCTCGTTCAGTTCGGCTTCCAGCCGTTCAAGATGAAGAAGGCGGAGCTGCTGTCGACCCTGAACGACTTTCTGGTCGAGCAATATGCCAACGGTCGACGTGTGCTGCTGATCGTCGATGAGGCCCAGAACCTGTCGCAGAAGGTGCTCGAGGAAGTGCGCCTGTTGTCGGGCGTGGAGACCACGAAGGACAAGGTGCTGCGTATCATCCTCGCGGGTCAGCCGGAGTTGAGCGACAAGCTCAACTCACCGTCGATGGTGCAGTTGTCGCAACGTGTGCGTCTGCGCTTCCATCTCACGGCACTTTCGAAGACCGATACGGCGCTGTACATCCAACATCGCCTCGAGGTGGGCGGCTCCCAGGGCCGACAGATTTTCGAACCCGACACCTATTCGCTCATCTATCGCTATACCGGCGGCGTGCCGCGTTTGATCAACACGTTGTGCGATACGTCGATGCTCGCGGCCTTTGCACGCGACACCGATGTCGTCGGGGTCGCTGAAGTGAAGACGGCCATCGATGAGCTGCAGTGGAACGAGTTTGCCGAACGGTCCATAGCACCTCCCGTCGCGTTCTCACGCGAAGTCCCGCGGGAGGAGCCGCCGCGCCGTACGTCGTCACTGGCGCGCGTCATGGTGGCGGTCAACGGACAAACGAGCGGCGAACGCGAGCTGGCGACGGGACGATTCATCATCGGCCGCACGCCGGACAACGATCTGCAGATCGACAGCAAATACGTGAGCCGGCATCACTGCCAGATCATCACGTCGCTCCATGCTTCGGTCGTCGAAGACTTGAACAGCACGAATGGGATCTACGTGCGCGGTAAACGCGTGCGGCGGACGCTGTTGAACGACGGCGACGTCATTCAGATCGGTCAGCACGAGATCATGTATTTCGATGAGCGCATGGCACGCACGCGTGCAGGACATGATCTTGAAGATGAAGCCGTACCGGTGATGGAAGAAGGTCGCGCCGGAGACCACCACCGCCTGGAAGATGCAACGCATGCGGAAGAGGATGCCCACCCGATCGTGACACGGGCGGATGTCTGACGACTGCGCTGTCCGAGATCAATCGTCCAGTGACTTGACCGTGTATTGCGACTGCGTGGTGCGATAGTCGCGACGACGCAGCAGGATCACCAGGCCGCCCACCACGGCCAACATTCCCACGACGAGCAGCACTGCCGGCCACGGCGACTCATGCACGAACCAGGACGCGGCCAACGAGCACGCGCCTGCAAGGACGTAGGCGTAAGGCAAGAGCTCGTAAACGGGGCGGGACAAATACACGGCACACAATCCTTGAGGGCAGACAGGTCGAAGCCTGCATGACGCATCCTACGTGTTCTCTGACTCGTGCCACACAATTCCAGGTATTTGTCCCAATCATTCCCTCCCCTGCGACACCGGGGGACGGTTAGGGTGGGGCGTTTGCAAGAGCGATGCGCTCGATGAGCACCCCATCCCTGTCCTGGCGCGCCACTTCCTCCGGTCGTTCTGAGGGATGCGCCGGAGCGGCCCCCGCGGCGCAAGGGAAGGCACGCGCTCTATACGCCGCGCGGTCCTTCGGTTTATTGAGTTGCCGTACCACCCACGGTCAACCCATCCACCCGCAAGGTGGGCTGTCCTACGCCCACGGGCACATCCTGACCCTCCTTGCCGCACGTTCCGACGCCCTCGTCGAGCTTGAGGTCGTTACCGACCATCGATACCCGGCGCAGCACATCCGGTCCGTTACCGATCAACGTGGCACCTTTCACGGGCCGGGTGATCTTGCCGTTTTCGATCAGGTACGCCTCGCTGGCCGAGAACACGAACTTGCCCGAGGTGATATCGACCTGCCCGCCGCCGAAGTTGTGGCAGTAGAGCCCGTTGGGGACCGAGGCAATGATCTCTTCGGGCGGATGCTTGCCCGCCAGCATGTACGTGTTCGTCATCCGCGGCAGCGTCACGTGCGCGAACGATTCGCGGCGGCCATTGCCGGTGGGTGCCACGCCCATGAGTCGCGCATTGAGCTTGTCTTGCAGATAGCCGCGGAGCACGCCGTTTTCGATCAGCGTCGTGCACTGGGTCGGCGTGCCTTCATCGTCGATGTTCAGAGAGCCGCGACGCGCGCCCAAGGTGCCGTCATCGACTACGGTGCATTGTTCAGAAGCGACGAGCTGACCGATGCGGCCGGAGAACGCGGAAGTGCCTTTGCGATTGAAGTCGCCTTCCAATCCATGGCCAATGGCTTCGTGCAACAACACGCCGGGCCAACCTGGACCCAACACCACCGTCATCGTGCCCGCGGGCGCAGCAACTGCATCGAGGTTGACGAGGGCACTGCGCACGGCTTCGTTCACCAACGCTTTCCAACGATCGCCGCGCAGGAAGTTGGACATGTCGTAGCGGCCACCGCTGCCGCAATAGCCCTGCTCGCGCCGTCCTTGATGCTCGACAATGACGGAGACGTTCATGCGCACGAGCGGCCGCACGTCGGCTGCAACCGTGCCGTCACTCGCCATCACGAGAATGACTTCGTGCGTACCCGACAAGCTCGCCATCACTTGTGTGACGCGCGGATCCAGGCGGCGCGCTTCCTGGTCGACTTGCTCGAGCAACTGGATCTTGTCGGTATCACTCAAGCCGGCGATCGGATCGATCGGCAGATACAGCTGATGGCCGCTGGTACGCCGCCAGGCCTGCAACGAATGACTCTGGCCGCTGCGCGCAATGGCGCGTGCAGCCTGCGATGCTTCCGTCAGCGCGGGCAGCAGGATTTCATCCGAATACGCAAAGCCCGTCTTTTCGCCCGCCAGCGCGCGCACACCCACACCCTGCTCGATGCTGTGAGCGCCGTCTTTGACGATGCCATCCTCGAGCGCCCACGACTCCTCGCGGCTCAACTGGAAGTACAGATCGGCGTAATCGACGCTGTATCCCATGACGTTGCCCAGGACGTTCGCGATGCGATCCTCATCCAGGCCCGACGGGGCGAGGATCGTTTCACGCGCCAATGCGAGCGGCTCGGGTGCGCCCGCGAAAGCAGGCAGTTCCAGATGCAGGGAGGTTGCAGTAGTAGCCATGAGAAAAAGCGGTTAGCGGTTGGCGGTTAGCGGTTGGTCAGAGGGCGCGCTCAGCGCCAGACGACGATGCGTCACGCACGGGAAGCGTTCGCGCAGCTCGGATTGAACGCTGAGGTCGATGTCGGCGATTGCAAGTCCAACGCCTTCGCGCTTGCGGTCCAGCACGTCGCCCCAGGGATGCACGATCATCGAATCGCCGTAGGTCTCACGATCGCTCGCATGACGACCCCATTGCGCCGGGGCGAGCACGTAGCACAGGTTTTCGATGGCGCGAGCGCGAATGAGCACTTCCCAATGCGCAAGCCCGGTGGGCGCTGTGAACGCAGAGGGTAAACAAAACACCTGCGCGCCTCGGGCCAGCAGACCGCGAAACAGCTCGGGAAAGCGCAGGTCGTAGCACACCGCAAGCCCGAGCCGGCCGATCGGGGTATCGACGACGACAGGCGTTTCCCCCGCCGCAATCGTCGCCGACTCGCGGTACCGCTCTTCGCGCCCCGGCAGGTCGACATCGAATAGATGAATCTTGTCGTAGCGAGCCGCAAGCGCACCGCGGGCATCGAACACGAGCTCGGCCGCGGCGACTTTGCCCGGCACGCGCTCGGAGCGGATCGGGATGGTGCCGGCAACGATCCACAGGCCCAGCTCGCGGGCCGTAGTCGCAAGGAAGCTCTGGATCGGACCCTCTCCCAGGGGCTCTGCTACAGCGAGCTTCTCGTTCTCATTGCGACCCATGATCGCGAAGTTCTCAGGCAACGCTGCGAGCACGGCACCCTGATCCCGCGCCTGTTCGAGCAGGCGACGGACGTTATCGAGGTTGGTTTGCACGTCGGGCGCTGAGGTCAATTGGACGACGGCTGCTTTGGGCATGGGCATGTAAGGGGGCAAGGGCGGCGGAGGCCGCTACCTGTACACGCCTCCACCCCTACGCGTCTACACCCCTATTCGCCGGCCCCGGCCCGCACACGCGCATCGCCCAGGCTGCGCGATGTCTCAGCGGCCTCCTTGGCCTGCTCACCATGGACGCGTTCCACGATGGGCTCTTCCCAGCTGCCGGTAATGCGGTAATAGCCGCGCGTGACGCCCTTCAAGGGCTCCTTGAAGATCTGGGAAAACAGCAGCACTGCGGCGGCCACAGCGGGTCCACCGGCGAGCGCGCCTGCCACCGGGAGCGACGCGCCGAGCTTGCCCGTGACCACCGCCGTCTGATCGTAATCGTGTGCCTCCAGTCCGGTTCTGCCCGCAAGGCCTATTTCCGTTGCAGGTCCGCTGACGATGAGATTGCTGGTATAGGCATTCCCGTCGTGCAGATCGAAATCGCCACGGATGGTATCGAACGTGAGACCTTCGCCCGTGAGATCGGTGAAATCGAGCGACAGACGCCGCGGCAGCGCGGAGAGGCTGAACAGCCCTAACACGCGCCCAGCGCCTGGCTCCAACTTCAACAGCTGTCCTTGATCGGCCTGAACGCTCAACCGGCCGGTGGCCCGAGTGAGCCACTTTGCAGAAAGACCGCCCGGCCAGGACAGCCTGCCCTTCACCTCTGCGTGCTTGGCCCGCATGAACGGCGAGTAGTTGAAGGCCGTGAGCGTGTCGCGCACGTCGCTGCTGGCCAGCAACATATCCAGCGTCGTCAGGTGACCTGCTGGCGTGAGCAGCCAGTCGCCGCTGGCCTCACCCTCATAGCTCGACCCGCGCACTTCGGCTTTGTCGATGTGCACGCCCTGCGGCACACGCGAGAATTGCAGCTGCAGTTCGCCCATGCCGTGGTCCTCTACGGCGAAGTTGCGTACGTGCGCCCGCAGCGCAGGCAGACGACGCGGATCCGTCTCCTCGCTCGCTGCGTCACCTTCAGCCGCGGTAGCGCGCGCCGGCAGCACGAGGTTCTCCATATCCGCAGTGAGCACGTCGCCGCCTGCAAAGCTGTAGGGGACTTGTATGCGACCGGCCGCCTGAGGCGCCGTCACATCGACGCGCCAACCACGCTCTTCGGCCTGCAACAGACCGCGCACGTTACGCCAGCGATAACCGAACAAACCGAATTCGCCGATCTCGAGATTCGCCGCACGGAGGATATCGGACAGCTTGAGCCCGCCGTTCGCCGCGCCATTGCCTTCCGGCGATTGCAACGCGAGCCAGTCATCGAGAACGAACGTGTCGACATGTCCTTCGAGCCGTACGCCGGTGTGAGCGGGCAGGCTCGGTGTCTCGCCGTCCGCGCGCACGCCGGCTCGATCGAAGCGCCAGCCACTGTCATCTTCGGCGATGCGGCCCATGCCGCGAACTGCGCCGAATGCAGCGCGCACCACGGCGCCCGAATCCTGCAGCTCCAGATCCGCAGTGAGCGGGCGTCGCTCGCCAGCATCCTTATGAAGCGGTGTGGGCAACGCGACCGTCGTGCCATCCATCTCGAGGGCAACATGCGCGGCAGTGCCCGTAATCGATTTGCGTGGGCCCAATTGCACGTAGCCGGACCAGGCGCTGTCGCCCAACAGGTGCACCCCCGACGGCAAGCGCAACAGCGTCGCAAGCTCGGACGCTTGCAGGGTGCCCTGCGCCGCCAGCATCGAGACCTGGCCTTGCGGCTTGATGTCCACGACGACAGGCCCCCCGAGCCATTGCCCGCGCAATGCACCCGAGTGGACCTGCTGGTTCACCACGCGCAGCGAGCCATTCACCCGGGCCGCGGGTTTCTTGATCGCATCGTGATCGACCCACGCATTCGCGATCGTCGTGTCGATGTCCACATGGCGTGCGGCGAGATTCTTCAATGGCAACGTGAGACCCACGACGTAGCTGCCGCTGCCATGTGCCGTGAGCCCCATGAACACCGGGCCCAGCGAAGGACCGAGAGGGCTCGTCTGCAGATAACGGATGGCCTGATCGACGTCGCTGTGCGCGCGTCCCTTCAGCACGAGCACAGCCTGTTTGAAGTCGGCGAATTCTGCCGTGCCGCGTTCCAGTTCGATGCCACCGATGCGGCCGGACGTGAGCTCGCCGCGCATGCCGGCATTGTGAAATGCCACGTTGGCTGTCACTTCCGTGGCGGGCATCCATTCGGGTTGATAGTCCAGCGTGAGTCCTTCGCAGACGGCCTGCGCCAGGAATTCGCCGCCGCCATTGCGAAACGGAAACTGTCGCAGCGCCCCTGAGAGCTTCACCGTGGCATGCGGTATGCGACCTCCAAGGAATGCGCGATCCAGCCATTCGAGTGTCTTGTCGCCGAGCTGATTGGCCGGCAGGTATCGCGGCGTTGCGCGCACGTCGAGATCGAAAGCGTCTGCGGTGAGATCGATCTGCGGCGACGATCCGTCCCGCGGCAACGCGAGCTGCACATGCGCCTCAACACGGCCATGAGGATTGGCCAGATCCAGCTGATCTGCCTGCACCAGCCAACCGGCTGGCGTGCGCGACCACTCGAGCTTGCCGTCGAGGTTATCGAGCGCAAGCTCGTCTCTGAATGTCTTGGGCCACTGGAACGTGAGCGGCGTCCGATCGAGGTCGAGTGTGCCGCCGCGTTCATTCGCATCGAGCTCGGCAGTCACGCGCCCGAGACCCGGGATGCGACCGACGGGAGCGAAGCTTACGTCCTGTAACCGAGCCTGCACGCGATACGTCGGCTGCCCCGCGCCGCGCCGGTAAGTCACATCGACACTGTTCAGAGCACCGGACAGCTCCAGTGCGCGGACGCGTGCCAGGTCTTCGCGCTCGGGCAACCACCCGAGCAGCGGCCACAGAGGACCCAGTGCGATGCGATTCGCCTTGGCATCCAATGCCTCCAATCCATGTTCGCCCAACGTCCAGCTCGCATCGATCCGCGCCGGCTTGCCGCCGCGATCTGCGGCACCGAGATCCAGCTTGTCGACTTCGAGCCGCCACTCGTTACGAATGCGGCGCAGCTCGACGGCGGCCGACAGGCGCTCGTAACTCACACGCGCAGGCAAGTCTTTAGTGGGCAACGGCGGTTGTGGAACCGCCTGCTCTGGCGGATGTGCCGTACCAGCCCTGTTCATCTCCGCAGACGATTTGATGATCAAGGGCGCTGCGGCCGGTATCGGGATGTGCCAACCCGGCACGCTGACGACGAGGTTGTGCGCATCGAGTGTGCCCGTCAGATCCTGCAGGCTCGCGCCTTGCCAGCGGCTGCGCACGTGCAAGGAAGCGACACCGCCGAGCTCGCGCATCGCATCGGGCGCCACGGATTCGCGCCAACGCGCGAGCTGCAACGCATCGGCATGCAGCTCCGCTTCGGTCTGCCAGGACTGCGCACGCTTGAGATCGCCGCTCAACCGCAGATTGAACCGCAGCGCGCGACCGAGCGCCGCGGGCAAGTCGCTCGAGCCTTCGACTTGTAGTCCGCCCGCAGTGCGCCGCAACTCCAGAGCGACTTTCGATAACACCCAAGGCTGATGCGCACGGTGTTCATCCACGAAGCGCACGCGCGCATCCCGCACTCGATACCGGCCTTCGGGAAGCCGGCTCAAGTCGAAGGGTCGATCCGGATCCTGAGATTGAAAGCCGATGACCTGGAATCTGCCGTCGCGGGTGCGCATGACGCCCAGCTCGGGACCATCGAGGGAAATGCGCCCGATCGCGAGGCGGCGTTCGAGCAATGACCGCGTGAGCGAGAGCGAGACGGCGCCGCGTCTTGCCGACGCCAGCACCTGTTGATCCGGCGTGCGCAGCACAGCACCCCAGAACACGACTTCCGGACCATACCAATGCAGGCTCGTGTCGACGCGCCGAAACCCGATGGTCAGCCCGGTCTGCTCTTTGACCAGCGCCTGCAGGCGCGCTTGATATTCGGGCACACGCGCCAGTGCGATGTTCAACGCGACAAACACGCCCACGACCAGCAGCGCCAGAGCAATCGAGGCTCCGGCCAGCCAGTGTCGCAATCGGTGAGGGTGCTCGGAGGACATCGAAAAACGGCTATGGAGTGGACCGCATCACATCAACACCACGTCGTACTGGTCCTGTTGATACAGCGCTTCGGTTTGCAAGCGGATGGGCTTGCCCGTATGCACTTCCAGTTCGGCCAGTGCGGCGGACTCCTCATCGAGCAAGCGCTCGATGACATCCTGATGCGCCAGCACCATCAGCTCCTGAAATTGGAACTGACGGGATTGTCGCAGGATCTCGCGAAAGATCTCGTAACAGACTGTTTCGCTCGTCTTGAGGAACCCCCGCCCTTCACACGTAGGACAAGCCATACAGAGCATGTGTTCCAGGCTCTCGCGCGTGCGTTTGCGAGTCATCTCCACCAAACCGAGCGGCGACACGGACGAGATGTGGGTCTTTGCATGATCGCCCGTGAGCGCTCGCTCCAACGATTGCAACACCTGGCGGCGATGTTCCTCTTCAACCATGTCGATGAAGTCGATGATGATGATCCCGCCCAGGTTACGTAGACGTAACTGGCGCGCGATGGCAACCGATGCCTCGAGGTTCGTGCGGAAAATCGTCTCTTCCAGGTTGCGGTGCCCTACGTACGCACCCGTGTTCACGTCGATGGTGGTCATGGCCTCGGTCTGATCGAAGATGAGATAGCCGCCGGACTTCAGCGACACCTTGCGATCCAGCGATTTCTGGATCTCCTCTTCGACGCCATGAAGATCGAAAATCGGACGCTCGCCGTCGTACAGCTCGATGCGCTCGACCCTGTCGGGCATGAAGGTGCGTGCGAACTCCTGCATGCGCGCGTGAGTATCGGCGTGGTCGACTCTGACTTGATCCACATTACTGGACACGACATCGCGCAGCACGCGGATCGCGAGCGGCAGATCTTCGTACACGAGATTGCCCGCGCGCGTGCCGGCCGCCTTGGCACTCAACAGCGCCCACAGCTTCTGCAGGAACAACATGTCGGCGCGCAGGGCCTCGGGGGTCGCGCCTTCGGCGGCGGTGCGCACGATGTAACCGCCCACGTGGTCGGGCTGGGTGAACAGGGCCGTCGCGTCGCGCAGACGCTGGCGCTCGACTTCATCTTCGATGCGCGAAGAAACCCCCAGGCCCTTGCCCTTCGGCAGATAGACGAGATAGCGCGAGGGAATGGTGATGAAGGTCGTCAGCCGCGCACCCTTGGTGCCGAGCGGATCCTTGAGCACCTGCACGAGGATTTCCGAACCCTCGCTCACGAGCGCCTGGATCTGGTCCGTTCGCGGCGAATCGCTGGCGACGTACGACTCGCCGTTCTGATCGACCGTCGACGACTGCACGATGTCCGACACGTGGAGAAAGGCAGTGCGCTCGAGACCGATATCGAGGAAGGCAGCCTGCATGCCGGGCAACACACGCGAAACCCGTCCCTTGTAGATGTTGCTGATCAAGCCGCGACGGTTGGCACGCTCGATGAAGATTTCCTGCAACACGCCGTCTTCGACCAGGGCGGCGCGTACTTCGCGCGGGCTGAGATTGACCAGAATTTCAGCCGTCATGCGGCCTCCGCTGCCAGGAGGACCGTGGTATCCAACCCCAACTCCGCCAAGAGCTGCGACGTTTCGAACAGGGGTAGGCCGACGATACCCGTGTAGCTGCCGTGGATCGCCCGCACGAAGAGCGCGGCTCGTCCCTGGATGGCATATGCACCGGCCTTGTCCCGTGGCTCGCCCGAGCGCCAGTAGGCCAGGCACTCGTCCCGGGTCAGATCGCGAAACTGCACTTCACTCGTGCTCAGTGCGGTGCGCGTCTGCGCACCTCGGCACACCGTCACTGCGGTGTGAACGTGATGCGACCGGCCGCTCAAGCGGGACAGGATGCGAACGCAATCGGCTTCGTTTTCCGGTTTGCCGAAGATCTCGTCACCCAGTGCAACGCAAGTATCGGCACCCAGGCACACCTCCGCAGCGGACAACTGAAGCTGCAATGCCCGCGCCTTGGCGGCGCTCAAACGCGACACGTACGCCGCCGGCGACTCGCCAGAGCGAACCGATTCGTCGATGTGGACGGGCTGGACCCGATGGGCAAGGCCGATCTGGGTCAACAGGGCGCTACGCCGCGGCGAGGCCGAGGCTAGATACAGTGGAGTGGACATGGCGCAAGCATACCGGGCACTGCCCACGGAAAGCTTCGTAGCGGGTCTCGCGGGCGAACGTAATGGACTATTCGCAAACGGGAGCTGAATTCAGACGGGATTGGGGCCTGTGACCTGAGGGGAACGACAGACAAAGGTGAAATCGGGTAAGCCCCAGGCCGCACGCCTCAGGCCCCACATGAACCCGGTTCAGCGGCTCGTTGGGAACCTAAGTCTGCTCCGCGACAGGGCGTGCTCTGGCCGCACGGTCTGCCAGCACCCACGCCTCGGCGAGCGCGGGGTCCTCGAACAGGCGCATGTGAATGCCGCACTCCTGCGGCTCGGTGATCAAGATCACGACGTGACACGTCGCGACCAGGGTGCCCGGTGACATCACCGCGGCCCAACGCACGAGCTGACGACCTCGGCCGATGCGCACCAGGTAGTCGCGAAAGCTCTGCGCTTCGGAGTAGTCCCACTCCCCCGTCGCATCACGTAGATCGGCAAGCACGGGAAGCTCAGAGCTGCATTCAGGATCGGCAGCGATGTGCTGCATCATCTCGATGAGACCGCTGGCGGTGACGGATCCCCGGCAATGCAAACGAAGGAAGCGTTCGGGATTCTGGATCGAGTAGCGAAATTCCATCACGTCGTCTTGGGCGAGCCGTTTCGATTCGGCTTGGTCGCGAAGCACTCTAGCAGGCGTTCTGTGACACAGTCATCACTCGCGGAACAAAACCCCGGGGCTCCGCGCACCATTGTGCATGCAGTGCCTGCGATCACGTAATAGAAACCCCCGCAGCTACGACAGGAGCGTGACGCAGTCCGTCGCGCGTGGAGTCGCATGACTGTTGTAGTCCGCCCTCGCACTCTGAAAGAACGGAATCGTCGAGCCCTGATGTTGAAACAGAAGAACCCAGCGCCGAGCAACATTCTGCGCCCCCGGCGGCAGAGCGCGCCGACGTTTCCAACCATCGCGGGCTATCGCTTCTTGCAGAACATCGCACGCTCGCCCAGCTCCGAAGTGCACCTGGCGTATTCGGAGGAGCTGCGCCACAACGTCGCGGTCAAGGTGCTGCGCGCTGCACCCGAGTCGAGTATCGATCCCGATGACGAGCAGCGCTTCGAACGCGAGCGGTTGATTCTCACGCGGCTGCGTCATCCTGCGATCGTCGATGTGTACGACTGGGGCCACGGCGATGACTTCCGCTACATCGTCACCGAGTACTTTCCCAGCGGCAGCCTCGAGCTGCGCATTCGCAACTTGATGCGGGTGCGTGACAGCGTCGACATCTTCGTGCAGATCGCCGGTGCGCTCGTGCTACTGCATGGCACGGGGCTGTGTCATCGCGACCTGAAGCCTGCGAACGTGATGATGCGTCCGAACGGCGGCATCGTGCTGATCGACTTCGGCTTGGCCAAGCGCGTCGACAATGCCACGCAATTGACCAATGCGGGCGAAGTACGCGGCTCGCCTTACTACATCGCTCCCGAACAAGCGGAAGGGTTGGCCACGGATCACCGTGCGGATCTTTACAGCCTGGGGATCATGTTCTACGAAATGCTGACCGGCCAGCGCCCCTTCCGCGGCAACACGGTCATCTCGATCATCCAGGCTCACCGCAACGATCCCATCCCGCAGCTGCCCGCCGAGCTCGCGCGCTTCCAACGGCTATTGGACGGGCTGCTGGCGAAGAATCCAGATGAGCGTTTCCCCAGTGCGAATGCGGCCCTGGCGACGTTGGCGAAGATGAAGGTGTGAGGCGGCTAGCTGGCGAGCTGGTCTGCTGGCCAGAAGAATTCATGCGCTTCTGGCCAGCAGACCAGCCGACCAGCAGACCGCTTCACCCCCTGTGATACGGATGCCCCTTCCCAATCATCACGGCTCGATAGAGAGCTTCGGCGACAATCACCCGCGCCAGCGCATGCGGCAGCGTCAGCGCCGACAACGACCAGCGCAGACGGGCGCGTGCATCCACTTCGGGTGCAAGCCCATCGGGACCGCCGATGCAGAAGGCGATCTCGCGTGAGCTGCTCGCCTGTCGTGTGAGGAATTGAGCGAGTTGCTCGGAGCTCAGCGCACGTCCTGTGACTTGCAGCGCGACCACATAACTGGAGTCGCGCAGTTGGGCGAGCATCTTCTCGCCTTCTTTTCGAATCGCCTGTTGCGTGTCGCCGCCGCTGCGTGGACCGAGGGCGATTTCCACCAGTTCGAGCCTGTATTCGCCCTGCAATCGTCCGGCATAGTCAGCGAAGCCTTCCTGCACCCAGCGCGGCATGCGAGTGCCGACAGCAATCACCCGCAGCAGCATTGCGGTCAATCGGCCGAATTGCGATCCGCACTGTCGTTGGCTGCCGCACGACGCGCTGCGCTGACGTCCCACAAGTTCTCCAGTCGATAGAACTCGCGCACACGCGGCAGCATCACGTGCACGATGACATCCTGCAGGTCGACCAGCACCCATTCGCCGTCGCGCTCGCCTTCCACCCCCGCTGGCCGGAAGCCTGCCTTCTTCGCGTATTCGACGATGCGATCGGCGAGCGAGCGCACGTGTCGATCCGATGTACCGCTCGCGACCACCATCGTGTCGGTGATGTCGGTGAGCTCGCGCACGTCGAGCACCGTCACGTTCACCGCCTTCAAATCATCCAACGCTCGCTGCACGGCATCGAGCACTCGGCTCGAGGCAGCGGGCTGACTGGCCTTCAGGCGCGTTGTCCGTGTGCCACTCGCGCTCTTGCGCGGGGCCTTCGCTTTGGCCGCGGTCTTGGCCTTGGCGGGTGTCTTGCGTGCGGTGGTCTTGGACTTGCGCTTGTCGGCGGATCGTTGGGGCATGCTCACCTCGAGGTTGTAGACGGCGTGCGATAACAGCCGGACTGTTCGATGACGGCGCGAACGGCGTCGGGAACGAGGTAACGCGGATCGCGCCGGGCCGCGATCAGTTTGCGTAACTCGGTGGAAGAGATTTCCAACTGCGTGACCGCATGGATGTAGATGCAACCGGCGCGCGTCTCATGCAGGTCGTTGATGCGGCCCGTCCCGCGATCCACCAGCAACTCGCCGAGCGGACCCATGCTGGGCGCGCGCCAGCCCGGTCGATGGGCCACGACGAGATGGGCCAGTTCGAGCAGCTCGCGCCACTGGCGCCATTTCGGCAGCCCGAGGAATGCATCCATGCCCACGATCAAACACAGCGAGCGCTGCGGATACTCGGCGCGCAATGTGCCGAGCGTGTCCACCGAATACGAAGGTCCTTCGCGGCGCACTTCGCGATCATCCACGGTGAAACCCGGCTGACCTTCGACCGCGGCGCGCACCATCGCCAGACGCAATTCGGCGTCCGCGATCGTCTGGTCGCGATGCGGAGGATCACCGGCAGGCATGAAACGCATTTCGCTCAGACGCAGCGCCTGCATCAACTCGAATGCCGTACGCAAGTGCCCGAAGTGAATGGGGTCGAACGTGCCGCCGAAAATACCGATAGGAGACATGAGGGAGAAAAAGGTTTGCCGCTACCGAACGGGTGGTGGAAAAAGCGCTACGCAGCGCGCGCGAGACGGACGCCGGCAAGGCGCGCAACCAGCGCTTCCAGCGCCAGCCAGGGATCGAGACGGGGGGCGCCTGCGTGGCTACCCATGCCCTTGATGGCTCGGTCGCACGACTCTGCATCGACGATCAGTGCCGCAATGTCCTCACGCTTCAGGCGTGCCAGCGCCTGCTTCATCGCAGCCTGGCGCGGACGCCAGACGTAGATCGCATTCATGGCGCTATCGGCGCTCTGGCCCGCTCGCATCAGTGCTTCAGCGCGCGCAAGCCACTGCAGATCCTTGTTGAGAGCCCACAGTACGACCGGCGGCTCGCTGCCATCGGCATGCAGTCCATTGAGAATGTGCAGCGCACGTCCCGACTGACCGCGCATGGCAGCCTCGCCAAGTTGCAGCACGTCATAACGGGCGCTCTCGGCGACGACCTCGAGCGCGGTTGCGAGCGTGACGGGGCCGGGCGGCAACAACAAGGCCAGCTTCTCCATCTCCTGATGCGCAGCGAGCAGGTTACCTTCGGTACGCTCGGCCAGCACTTGGGCGGCATTGGCATCGATCTGCAGGCCGCGTTGCGCGAGGCGCTCGCGTATCCACGCCGGCAGACGCGGCAACTCCACAGGCCATACCTGCACGAACACACCGTTCTTTTCGATCGCACTCACCCAGCGTGCGTTCTGCGTACGTCCATCGAGCTTGCCGGTGAGCACCAGCACCAGCGTATCGGGCGCACGCTCCTCGGCCATCTCCACCAGCACCTTCGTGCCCTGCTCGCCGGGCGCAGCCGAAGGCATGCGCAGCTCCACGATCTTGCGTTCGGAGAACAGTGACAGCGTGCGGCTGGCCGCGCGCAGCTCGGCCCAATCGAAACCGCGTTCGACGAAGTGCAGCTCGCGCTCCGTGAACCCCTCCTTGCGCGCACGGACGCGCACGGCATCGGCCGCCTCGTTCGCCAGCAGGATCTCGTCCCCCGAGATGAGGTAGATCGGGCTCAGACCCTTGGCCAATTGGGCGGGAAAGTGATCGCCGGACAGTTTCACGGTGCAGGTGTGGGCGGCTGTGAAGATGGGTGAAGTATGACAGGGCCTGGGACCTGGGGCTTGGGGTGTGGGGCCCGGAGTAGAGCGCTGCGCTCCATGTTTCCTCCCCAGGTCCCGGGCCCCAGGTCCTATTCCCTAAACCGATCCGTCGCACAAACCAGCTCATGCATATTCCCCGGCTCGAACGCGGAATGACCCGCGTCGGGGACGACGCGAAAGGAAGCCTCCGGCCAGGCTCGATGCAGCTCCCAGGCCGTCTGCATCGGGCAGACCACGTCGTAGCGTCCCTGCACGATCACGCCCGGGATGTGACGCATGCGCTCGATATTACGCAGCAGCTGATTCTCGTGCTCCAGGAAGCCGCCGTTGACGAAGTAGTGACACTCGATGCGCGCTACGGCGACGGCAAATTCTTCCTCCGACCACTTCTGCACGTTGTCGTCGCTGGTGCGCAGGTAGCTGGTCGCCGCCTCCCAAATCGACCAGGCGCGCGCGGCATCGACCATGGTCTTGTGATCGCCGCTCGTGAGCCGCCGATAGAACGCACGGATCAGATCGTGGCGTTCGGCGGGCGGGATCGGCGCGATGTAGTGCTCCCATCGATCCGGGAATAACGCGCTGGCACCTTCCTGATAGAACCATTCGAGCTCCCAGCGTCGCAGCATGAAAATGCCGCGCAGCACCAGCTCGCTGACACGGTCCGGATGAGTCTGCGCATACGCGAGCCCCAACGTCGAACCCCACGAGCCACCGAACACCAGCCAGCGCTCGATGCGCAAGTGACGCCGCAACTGCTCGATGTCGGCCACCAGATGCCACGTCGTGTTGTCTTTCAAGCTCGCATGCGGTCGGCTGCGGCCGCAGCCACGTTGGTCGAACAACACGATGCGGTAGGCGTCCGGATCGAAGAACGAACGTGCGCGCGCATCGCACCCGGCACCCGGTCCGCCGTGTACGAAGAGCGCAGGCTTGCCATGGGGATTGCCGCACTCCTCGTAGTAGATCTCGTGTTCGTCCGACACGCGCAACATGCTGTGCGCATAGGGTTCGATGGCCGGATACAAGGTGCGCAAGCCGTTGGTGCTCTTGACGGCGGGACGCTTACGTCCGGCAAGTACGGCATGGCGGGCGTGATCGCGCTGCTTGACGGTGGTTTTCTGGCGCAGCGGACGGCGCAGTGCCTTGCGCTTCTTAGTTGCCATGGCGAGCAATCATGGAGTCGATCCCGGCTGTGTGGTGAGCACGGCGACACCTTACACCCGACGACTCACAGGGCACAGCGCACTTAGCGCAGATGCCGGGTCATCGCTCCCTGCGCATCGATGATTCCATGCCGGATCAGCCACTCGCGGGCCTCCGCAGCATCCACCTCGAACCAGGCGGCGGCCGATCCCAAACGGAACGTGTAGCCCCAACGATCCATGTCCTGCAGCATGCGCTGCCGACCCACGGCAGCAATAAGACCGGCCCACAGGATCTGCAGATAACACACGCCGTCTTCCTCGGCATGATCGCCGCCGGCATCCCGATGCAGCACGTCGCGCCGCGCGGCATCCATGCACACGAAATGACTCGCCTCGTGCAAAACCGAGTGCACGGGCGTATCGGCCCGGATGAAGAGCTGCGCACCGATGAGACCGGCCTCGCTCTCACCCCAATACGAACCGGGAATCGGCTCGTCGTCCGCGACGAGCCGACACTCGAGACCTATGGCGCGACATTCGGCCGCCAGCAGCGCGAAGCCGACATCGGCCACACGCTGTACGGAGGCGTGATTCATGGGCAGAGGAACAATGGAAGCATGGACGGGGTGCGGATGCGCGCTCATTCCTCGATGCCGCGTTCGCTTGCGGCGCTGTGCACCTCCCGCCGCAATTGCGTGACCAGGCTCGTCAGCTCCTCGGCCACGGCTGCCAGGTCGGCGGCGTGCTGGGCCACCAACCGCTCGATCTGTCCTGCACGCTCGCTCACCGCGTGGAATCCGAACATGGCCCCGCTGCCATGAATCTTGTGTGCGAGCTGCTCGGTTTGCTTCGCACCGTCAGCGTCCCCGCCGAGGCCTTTGCCGACCAATTCCTGCAATTGATCCGCCTCGCGCAGCGTGCGCCGCAGATACCGATCGCCGATATCACGCAGCTGCGACAGCATGCTCGGCGGATCAGCCACGCGGCAGCCCTTCCCAGATCGCATAGACCTGCTCGCTCAAGCGCATCGGATCGAAGGGCTTGGGGATGACGGCGATCGCGCCCAGCTCGCGAAAGCGAGCGACTTCCTGTGGCATCGCTTTGGCAGTCATGAACACCACCGGGATATGCGCCAGCCGTGCGTCGTTCTGCATGCGTTGCAAGGTGGCGGGACCATCGAGGCCCGGCATCATCACGTCCAGCAACACCAGATCCGGCTGGATGCGCGGCATGTTGTCCAGCGCGACGAGACCCGAATCGCAGGTGTGGATGCGCAACGCACCTGCCAGCCCCAGCGACAACTCAACCACCTCGCGGATATCCGGTTCGTCATCCACATACAGCACGGTCTTCAGGCGTGCGCGCTCCATTACGACCCTCTCCCATTCGCTGTCGTCTCCACGATCTCCCCTTCGCGCGAACGTGTCAATGCACGCACGCTGCGTAGCAACTGGTCCACCGAATCGCGGGACTTGACCAGCGCGCCTTGCACCAGCTGGGAAATTTCCCGACTCGGCTCGCTCGCACTGTACAAAATCACGGGCGGCGTCCCGCCTTCGGGCTGACGCAAGGCACTCAGCACGTTCAGCCCGGAACCATCGGCCAGACTCACGTCCAGAATGATCAGGTCGAATGGTTCCTGTTGCAGCACCTGCTGCGCCACACTCACCGAGTGGGCCGCGACGACATCGGCATCGTCGCTCAACAGCTCACGTACGAGCAGTGTGAGGGGCACGTCGTCCTCCACGTGCAACACGCGTGCACGACCGCGCTTGGGCCCGTCGATCGCCGCGTGAATCGAACGCAGCAGGCGCTGTGGATCGATCGGCTTCTGCAACCAATCGGCCAGATGCAGCACGCGCAGCGACTCGGCTTCTTTTCCGGTGGTTGCCGCTGCCGTGATCACAATGACCGGCAACGTGCGCGTCATGGGCTCGTCGCGCAGCTCGGCGATCAGGTCGATGCCCTCCATGTCCGGCAGGTGCAAGTCCACGATCGCCAGATCGAAATGCTGTGCCAACAAGGCGGACTTCGCCGCGCGCGCGGTTCCGGTCGCGTCCGCTTGCATGCCCGCCTTGCGGAGCATTTCGCACAGAACGAATGCAACGTCCGGATCGTCTTCGCACACCAGTACCCGAGTGCCGCCCACAGGCGCCTCGCCGTGCACGCCAGTATCGGTCCGAGGCGGTTGTTGATGTAGTGGCAGACTGACGTAGAACGTGGTGCCGCGGCCCTGTTCGCTCTCGAAACGGATGTTGCCGCCCAGCCGCTCGAGCAGGGCCTTCGCGATGGACAATCCAAGCCCCGTGCCGCCCTTGGCGCGCGAGTCGGAACTGTCGGCCTGCGCAAAACGCTGGAACATCCGCGGCCTGAATTCCTTGGGAATGCCCGCGCCATGATCCCGCACGAGGATCTGGATGCTGTCGATATCCTCGCGCGCCTCGATATCGACCGTACTGCCCGCCGGGGAGAACTTGCAGGCATTGGAGATCAGGTTGGTCAGCACCTGCGTGAGCCGATCGCGATCGATGAGCACACGCGCATCCCAAGGCCCCGGATGCATGACCAGCCGCACGCGATACTGATCGGCAAACGCGCGCATGCCTTCCAGGGCCTGCTCTACGATGCCGCGCAGCGGCTGCTTCTCCAGCTGGAATTCGAGTCGTCCCGATTCCGCTTTTTCCAGATCCAGGATGTCGTTGATCAAGCGCACGAGCCGTTTGCTGTTGACATGCGCGATATCGATCAGTCGCCGTGCCTTCGGACCGAGCTCTCCAGCCGCACCGCCGGCCAGGAGGCCCAACGACCCCGAGATCGAGGTCAGCGGCGTGCGCAGCTCGTGGCTCACGGTGGAGACGAAACCGGATTTCAGCCGCTCGATCTCGCGGCGATCGGAGATGTCGCGCAGGACGCCGATGAACAGACGCCGTTTACCGCTACGCATCTCGCTGATGCCGAGCTCGATCGGCACGCGATAGCCCTCCTTGTGCAAGGCTTCGAGCTCGCGCCGCGAGCCGATGATGCGACGCTCACCCGTGAGGACATGGCGGCGCACGTAACCATCGTGCGCGGAGCCGTGGGGCTCGGGCATCAACATGCTCACGTTCCGCCGCAGCACTTCCTCCGCCTGGTAGCCCAACAGGCGTTCCGCACCCTGACTCCAGGACTCGATGCTGCCGCTCTCGTTGATGGTCACGATGGCATCGACGATGTTGTCGAGAATCGCTGCCAGGCGTGTGGCCTGATCGCGATAGTTGGCTTCCGAGATACGGATGGCGGTGATGTCGGAGACGGTGAGGATGAAGTAGCCGTTCGGCATGGGCCGGCCGTGCAGGTGCAGAATCAGCCCGTTGTCGCACACGCGCTCGCTGTCGAAAGGCATCGCGGCGCGGATCAGATCTACAGGCGTACGCTGCTCGCCAGGCCCGCATTCCTTCAGCATGGTGCCCACCGCGGCCACTTCTTCGAGTGTCATCCCGGTGTGCAGCACGTGACGGTCCAGGCCGCGCAACTCGATGAAGCGGTCGTTCCATGCAGCCAGCTGGTAGCGGCCATCCCACACGCAGATACCTTGGGAAATGCTATCCAGCGTCGCACGCAGCACGGTGTACGCGGCAGTCGCTTCGTGCTCCGCTTCGAGCCGACGTCGCAGGTGCCGCAGCAGGAACAGGCCCGCGGCAATCACGAGCACGACCGCAGCGCTCAGACCCACCTGCATCAACAGCTCGGTCCGCTGCGAACGGCGCATGAACTCATCGCGTTTTGCCGCCAACAGCTTCTCGTCGGAGGCGCGCAGCTGCGCCACGTACGCGCGGATGCGGTCCATGCGCCGCTTCCCCTCGCGGGTGTTGATGATCGCCCTTGCGGCCGCCTCGCCCGCACTGCCGCGGACCGCAATCACGTGTCCGAAGTACGTCATCTGTTCGCGAGCGTCGGTGCGCAGCTGTCGATAGATCGCCGCGCTCGGACTGTCCGCAATCAGGTTGCCGAGACGATCCAGGTGCGCATCGATCGTCTGCCCTGCGCGTTCATAGGGCTCGAGAAAATCGCGCTCACCCGTGATGATGTAACCGCGCTCTCCGGTTTCGGCATCCTGCAATGCTGCGATCACGTATTGCAGCTCATTCAGCATCTCGCGTGTACGGATGGCACCGAGACGGGTTTCGTGTGTTGCCTCGATCTGATGCGAAAGGATGCTCAGCGCAAGCACCGCCATGAGGATCACGCAGCCGAACGCCGCAGCTGTGAACCCGATGACGGAGCGAGTGCTACTTGGCAGGTCGAGTGCCGATCCTGGCAGTACCGCGGGAATGTTGGCTGAAGGTTCCTGGCCCATTGCCCGCTACGCGTAACACGCACGCGTTCAAGGGTACTCTCCGTACTTGCCGCAACTTACAGTGAGGCTACACGCCGCAGCACTTGAGCGGCGAGATCGCGGGCAAGCGCGGCACGCAGAGACGCTTCTTCGCGTTGCTTCGCCAGCACGGCCGCTTCGTCGTAGGTGTAATCACGCGTCAGCTCGAGCCGCTGCGTGGGCAACAGCTCGGTGGTGCCGGCACTGACTGCGTACTCGACGATGTAATACACCTCGTACTCCTGCGGCGTATTGCGAGCCGAGATCGACAACACGCGCTGCCCGCTTTCATCGCGCAGGACGCGAATGCTCGCGGTGGCGAGCGCCGACTGTTCGACCAGGCGCGCCCCGGAGGCGCGCAAATGTGTCTCGAGCTCACGCGTGAAATCGCTGTAGCGATCCTTCGCGTCGACATACGTGATCGACATTGCTTCCGGCAGACGCGTCCTGCCCTGCAGCTGCCAGCCGCAGCCAGCCACCGAAGCCAGCAATAAAACACCCAGCGCTCGAATGAGCATCGAGGAACCCGTAGCCCGCATGAAAAGATCCTGTGTCCGCACAGCGCGATCATGCCACGCGGATCCGGCGTGCGGGCAGAGCTGAGCACCGACTCAGCAACGGCAGTGCTATTTCGCGGGGGGAGCGCTGCGGCGATCGCGACCCTGCGCCCTGCTAGTCTCCGACGGCAGCGAGCTGCGTCACGCGCACATCGCCCATGAACTGACAATGGTTCTCCACCGCATAGCCCTGGCGGCAGCAGATCGCCACGGCGTGGGCAACGCTCGCCTGCACCGCGGCGAGATGCGAACGGCCGCGGCTCTGCAGGCAACTGCGGCAATGCTCGGCCACCTGCAACAGATCGTCCGCAGCCACGGCCTTGCGCTCCGCACGGCCTTGATCGAGCGCCGCAAAGCCGAATGAAAATTGCAGCTCCGAAGCACAGGTCGAGGCGCTGCGGCTCGGTTCGTTCAGCGCGCGCAACGCATTCTGCAGCCGGTTCTTGATCGTGGCGGCATCGGTTGCACCGGCTTCCGGCAATACGATCGCGAATACGGCCGCGGCACTCGCCACGTCGAGGCGGGCGATCCAATCCACGTGCGCGCGGATCACGCGGTTCAGCGTATCGACGACCTCGTGCAGCAAATCGGCCCCCAGCTCCGCATCGACCTCCGTGGCGCCGTGCATCCTTTCCACTGCAACCGTCATGAGCGAAAGATTCCGCCCATACCGCTCCGCCCGCTTGCATTCCGACCGCAGGGAGCTCAGGAGATGGGCGTGAGTGAAGGCGCCAGACTGCGGATCGACCTGACCCCGACTGGCCAGCTGCGTGTGCGCATCTTGCAGCGAACGGCGCATCGTCAACGTCGTGAAACCCTTTTGTACGCGCGCCAGCAGCTCGGCATCCGGCAGCTTCTTCGTGAGGTAGTCATCCACGCCTGCGTGATAGCCGCGTTCGTAGTCCACGCCAGCATCGCGCACGGTCAGCATGACGACGTAGGTATCGCTCACCCCGCGTGCCCGCAGCCGCTCCGTGAGCTCGATCCCCGTGAGCACGGGCATCTCCCAGTCGGTGATCAGCAACGGAAACCACTGCCGTTCCAGGAGCGCGAGCGCTTCGCTGCCGTGGGCGGCAGCCGTGACTTCGAAACCGGCGCTCTTCAGCCGGTCGGCCATCAGCTCCCGTTCGAGCTCGTCGTCATCGACCAGGAGAATGCGCTTGGGCAGGGCGCGCGCCAGCACGGCCATTCGCGTCGTCACAGATTCGGCACTCATGTCGCTCGTGCTCTCCAGTACAACATCCTGCCGCTATTTGCAGGCAGGCAGTGTGCGTACGGCGATGGTGCTCTCCTATCAGGCTCGCCAGCGGCTGCGGCTCAGCTTTTCCCTGATTGCTGGGGGAAAGTGCGCCATGCCCGTTCAGTACCCTGCTCAAGAGCCGATGCGCGGTCGATGAGTGGCCGGAGGACGGTGCATACGCGGTAACCACACCGGGTGCGTAAGACTTCGTAAGTCCCACCCGGCCTGCGGCGCTACGCGCTTCCCTGATTCGCTTCCAATAGTTAGCTGCAGCACCGCCCATGTGCGAGATTCCCCACACTGTCCTGGAATCGTCGCAGTCATTGCCTGCGGCTTTGCAAAGCCTTCGGAACTTGCTCGTGCACAGTGATCCAGTCCAAGAACCGCACACGGAGAGTCACGATGCGATAGCGATTGCGCGAGTGCGCTTTCTGTACGACGGCATGCCGATGGCCATGACGGCCACCGTCGTGCTGAGCGGGATCACCACGTTGATCCTGTACAGCGTGCAGCCTTCGCCCCTGCTCCTGGGCTGGTTCGGCAGCGTCGTGCTGCTCTCGGCGGCGCGCACGCTGCAGTATCTCGCCTATCGCAAGGCAGTGCGCGACAGCATCGTGGATTGGAGCCTGTGGCGCCGTCGCTTTCTGATCAGTTGCTCGATGGTCGGTGCACTGTGGGGCGTTGCCTCCGTGCTCCTGTTTCCGCCGGGCATCGAGTACCAGGTCTTCCTCGCATTCGTCATCGCAGGCACATCGGCCGGCGCCGTCACGACGTTGTCCGCCGATCGGGCTGCGTCCCTGGGCTTCGTGCTGCCGAGTGTCATCCCCCTTGCGGGCATGCTGATGGTGCAAGGCACGCGCCTGGGCCTCGCGATGGGCATCATGGTCGTGCTGTATCTGCTGCTCGTCGTGGCGGCGACCTATCGCTCTCATCTGCAACTGATGCAGATGGTGCGTTGGCACGCCGAAGCCCATGCCAAAAGCGCGGCCCTGGAGCGCAGCGAGCTGGAGCGGCGCGTGGGCGACGAGAAGCTGCGCGCACTGTTCGAATATTCGCCGTTGGGCATTGCCCTGCTGAACGATCGCAACGGCGTGCTGGAAGCCAATCCGGCGCTCGTGAAACTGCTCGGCACGACGGCTGCAGACATCAAACAGCGCGTGCTGGGTGCAGCGCTACACCAGTTGACGGCAGTACCTGAGGGCGAGGAGTCGCTCGCGAGCACGGATCTGTTCGGTCCGATCGAGTACGAGATCACGACCGCGGATGGCCGCATCCTGCCAGTTGCGATCAACGGCATGCGCATCAGGCATCCCAGCGGCGAGATCTACCGCTGGGCATTCATCGAGGACATTCACGGACGCAAGAGCACTGAGACACAGCTGCGCGCGCTCAACGATCGACTGCTGCTGGCGGCACAGGCCGCGCAGATCGGCGTATGGGAGTACGAGGGCCGCACGGGCAAGGTGTTCTGGGATCAGCGCATGTTCGAGATGTTCCAGCTCGATCCCGATCACGATGACCATCTGCTCGAACGCTGGGGGCGCCTCGTGCATCCGAGCGATGCCCTGCGGACGAATACCCTGGTCCAGGCGGCGATCCGCGGTGAAAGCGGATTTCAAACCGAGTTCCGTGCAGTGCTCCTGAATGGCGAGGAACGCACGATTCGCGCGGCCGCGATGGTCAGACGCGATCCGGACAACTCGGTACGCATCACCGGCGTGAGCTCGGACGTGACGGCGCTCAAGCGCGTCGAACGATTGAAGAACGAGTTCATCGCAACGGTATCGCACGAGCTGCGCACGCCGCTCACGTCGATTCGCGCCGCATTGAGCCTGGTTGCGAGCGGCGCCGCGGGCGAGCTGCCGCAACAGACACAGCACTTGCTGACCATTGCGGACCGCAACGCCTCACGCCTCGCGTTGCTCATCGACGATCTGCTCGATATCGAGCGCATCGAGGCAGGCAGGCTGAACCTCGAAGTCTCGCCGCAACCGTTGGTGCCGCTGATCGCGCAAGCCGTCGAAGCAAACGCTGCCTACGCAAAGTTGTGCGGCGTGAATCTGGAGCTCGCACCGTGTACGAGCCAGCCAGTCGTGCGCGTCGATGCCAATCGACTGCTGCAGGTCATGGCAAATCTGTTGTCCAACGCGGCCAAGTTCTCCGACCGCGGTGCGCGCATCGACGTGCGGGTGACGGTGCTGGCGCCCGTCGTTCCGGAGCAGGAAAACGCAGCATCGCAACCGACCCGCGCGCGCGTTGCCGTCTGCGATCAGGGTCCCGGCATCGTGCCGGAACTGCGCCAGCGCCTCTTCACCAAGTTCTCGCAAGGCGACAGCTCCGATACCCGCACGAGCGGCGGCACGGGCCTCGGACTTGCGATCTCCAAAGCACTGATCGAACAAATGGGCGGCACCATCGACTACGACAGCCCGCCCGGCGGCGGCACGACCTTCTATTTCGACCTGCCGCTCGCATCGGCAGAGGCGAGCGTTTCCTGATGTCGAAGCTCCGCGCTCAGCTGCCGTATGCCGCCAGGTTCTCACCCGCTGGCGCACAGGTCGAGCTCACGGCGCGTAAGCGCGTCAAACCACCACGTTCACCAGTTTCCCCTTCACCACGATCACCTTCTTCACCGGCTTGCCTTCCGTCCACTTCTGCACGTGGGCATCGGCCAGGGCCGCAGCGCGCACTGCGTCATCGCTCGCATTCGCGGGGATGTCGATGCGGCCGCGCAGCTTGCCGTTGACCTGCAGCACGATCTCGATCGTGTCCTGCACGAGCGCTGCGGGATCGGGCTTCGGCCAGGGTTGATCGATGACGTCGGTGGCATGGCCGAGCCCCCGCCACAGCGCGTGGGCGGCATGCGGCACGATGGGCGCGAGCACGAGCACGATGAATTCGAGGGCTTCCTGGCGGATGGCATGGCCCGCGCCCGAGCTGTCTTCGAATTTCCCCAGCGTGTTCATCAGCTCCATCACCGCCGCAATCGCCGTGTTGAAGGTGCGGCGCCTGCCGATGTCGTCGGTGACCTTGGCCAGGGTGCTGTGAGCGGCGCGGCGGGCGGCACGTTGTTCATCCGTCAGATTCTGGCCGACTGGCCGACTGGCCGACTGGCCGACTGGCCGACTCACATGCTCGTACACCATGCGCCACAAGCGGCGCATGAAGCGCGCCGCGCCTTGCACGCCGTCATCCGACCATTCCAGCGAATCCTCGGGCGGTGCCTTGAACATCATGAACAAGCGCACGCTGTCGGCACCCACCTCATCCACGAGGAACTGCGGATCGACACCGTTGTTCTTGGATTTCGACATGGTGCGCATGCCTTCCCATTCGACAGGCAGGCCATCGCTGCGCAAATTCGCGCCCACGCGCCCGCCCCTTTCGTCGAGCCGCACGTCGACATCGGCGGGATTGAAATACTCGATGCGGCCATCGCCGCTCTTGCGCGAGTAGATGTCGTTCAACACCATCCCCTGCGTGAGCAGATTCGCGAACGGCTCGTCCAGCTCGACCAGTCCGAGGTCGCGCATGACCCGGGTCCAGAAGCGCGAATACAGCAGGTGCAGGATGGCGTGCTCGATGCCGCCGACGTATTGATCCACGGGCATCCAGTACTGCGCGCGCTCGTCCACCATGGCGTTGTGGTTATCGGCGGAGGCATACCGCAGGAAGTACCAGGAGGAATCGACGAACGTGTCCATCGTGTCGGTTTCACGCCGCGCATTGCCGCCGCACCGCGGACAGCTGCACTCGTAGAAGGACGGCGTCTTCGCCAATGGATTGCCATGGCCGTCCGGCACGAGATTCTCGGGCAGGGACACCGGCAGAGCGGAATCGGGCACGGGCACATCGCCACAGTTGGGGCAATGGATCAGCGGGATCGGACAGCCCCAATACCGTTGGCGCGAAATGCCCCAATCGCGCAGCCGCCATTGCACCTGCTTCTCGCCGAGGCCGCGCGCTTTGAGGTCGGCGGCAATGGCGCCGACCGCTTGCTGATACGTCAGACCATCGTATTTGCCGGAATGAATGCAGACACCGTACTCGGTGAAGGAGGCGTGCCATTCATCCGGCTCGGGACTATGGGCAACGGGCAACGGCCAGAAAGAGATTGATTCTGGCCGTAGCCCGTGGCCTGTTGCCCGTCACCCGCCGGTCCAATGACCGGCTTGATCGGCAAACCGTATTTCTTGGCAAAGTGGAAGTCGCGCTCGTCATGCGCGGGCACGCCCATGACGGCGCCTTCGCC
>DATELY010000128.1:0-6546 GCA_035276085.1 Steroidobacteraceae bacterium
TCCCTTCAACCGATTACACATCAGACAAAACAGCTCCGCGGTGCGCTGGGCGTCGTACGCCGCGGAGTGAGCATCGTCGGCATTCCATTCGATTCCGACCGCTCGTAGCGCCTTGCCCAACACGGTCTGTCCGAGCACGACGCCCGCGAGCGTCGCTGTATCGAAGCTCGAGAACGGGTGAAACGGATTGCGCTTGATGTCGTTGCGCGCGACCGCTGCGTTGATGAAGTTCAGATCGAAGTACGCGTTGTGGCCCACCAGCACGGCGCGCGTGCAATCGTTGTCCTTCATCGCCTTGCGCACATCCTTGAACAAGCGCGTGAGTGCATCCTTTTCCGGTATGGCCGGCCGCAAGGGGTGATAGGGATCGATGCCGTTCACGGCCAGCGAAGCGGCTTCGACATTGGCGCCTTCGAACGGTTTCACATGGTAGCGCCAGCATTCGCCGGGCTTGAGCGTTCCATCGGCTTGAATCTCGAGCAGGACGGCGGCGACTTCCAGCAGCGCATCCGTATTGGGATTGAAGCCGCCGCACTCGCAATCCACCACGACGGGCAAAAAGCCGCGAAAGCGCTGCGACATCGGCAGGGGCTGAGCGCGTTCTCCGCTCATGCGAGCTCCCGCAAACGCCAGCCGACATGCTCGCCGGCACGAAAGGGCACCAGCTGCGCAGCGCCGAATGCAATGCTCTCCGGCACGAGCCACGATTGGCGCTCGAGAACGATCGTGTCAGCGTTGCGCGGCAGACCGTAGAAGTCGGGTCCGCGTTCGGAGGCAAATGCCTGCAGCCGATCCAGGCTTCCTGCGAGCTCGAAGGCTTCGGCATACAGCTCGATGGCCGCATGGGCGGAAAAAATACCGGCGCAGCCGCACGTCGTTTCCTTGGTGTGGCGCGCATGCGGTGCGCTGTCCGTACCGAGAAAGAAACGTGCGTCAGCGCTCGTCGCGGCACTGACCAGCGCCTCGCGATCGTGTTCGCGCTTCAGTACGGGAAGACAATAGTGATGCGGCCGAATGCCGCCCTGGAAGAGCGCATTGCGATTCAAGAGCAGATGCTGCGGCGTGATCGTCGCGCCAATGCCGCTGCGCGCGCCTTGCACGAACTGCACGGCTTCGCGCGTGGTGACATGCTCGAACACGATGCGCAGTTGCGGAAAACGGTTGGCAACCGGTGCCAGCACGCGATCGATGAAGTAGCGCTCACGATCGAATACATCCACGTCCGTGTCCGTGACTTCGCCGTGCACCTGGAACACGAGCCCCACTTCCTCCATCGCGGCCAGCGCGGGATAAATGCGTTCGATTTGCGTGACACCCGCATCGGAATGGGTCGTCGCTCCTGCCGGATAAAGCTTCGCGCCGATGATGAAGCCGCTGGCACGCGCGCGCCGGATCTCATCCGGCGCCGTCGCGTCGGTGAGATACAGGGTCATGAGCGGCTCGAAGCGCAGTCCCGCCGGCACGGCCTGTACGACCCGCTCTCGATACGCCCGGGCTGCTGCGACCGTTGTGACCGGCGGCTTCAGGTTCGGCATGATGACCGCGCGTGCGAACTGCCGCGCCGTGTAGGGCAACACGCTCGCGAGATATGCGCCATCGCGTACGTGCAGGTGCCAATCGTCGGGTCGGCGCAGAGTCAAGCTTGCCGGTGCGCTGCTCATGGTGGGGATTTCACGTGCTTCAATAGATGTTGTCCCAGCAAGAGCTCGAGCGTCCAGCGTACGCCGAAGCCGGTGAAGTCGGTGGGAATGTGCGCGAGCCCGCCTTTGCTGTTGCTCGCCGCAAGATCGACATGGGCCCAGGGAATTTCCGCGGGCACGAAGTGATTCAGGAAGCGCGCACCGAGAATGTGATCGCCCTTGCTGTCGGGCGTGCATTGCAACAGGTCGGCGACGTGCGACTCCAGCTCGCGGTCGAAGTCCTCGTCCATGGGAAACGGCCACACGCGTTCGCCACTCTCCTGACCCGCGGTCTGCAGCACGGTATGTAGTGACGGCCGATTGGTGAACACGCCGCTGTAGCGCTCGGTCAACGCGGTGACACAGGAACCCGTCAACGTCGCATAGTCGATGATGGCATCGGGCTCCTCGCGGGCGGCGAGGGCCAGCGTATCGGCCAACACCATGCGGCCCTCCGCATCGCTGTGCACGACTTGAACGCTGAGTCCATTCGCGGCCCACACGACTTCCTGTGGACGATAGGCTTTGGGTCCGATGTCGTTCTCCGCGAGTGCGAGCCAGCAGTCGATCTCGAAGTCCACGCCGAGGTTGCTCAAGGCCAGCAACGTGCCAACGGCGACTGCGCTGCCCTGCATGTCCTCGTGCATCTGATACATGCCCTTGTGCGTTTTCAGGTTGATGCCGCCGGTATCGAAGCAGATGCCCTTGCCGACCAGGGCGATGGAGCCGCGTGCGCGGCGCGGTCGGTAGGAAAGTCTGGCAATGCCGCCAGCACCTGCGCTCGCGCGCATCACTGCCAGGAAAGCGCCTGCACCCAGACGGCGCAATGTCGACTCCGAATAGAACTTGAATGTCCAATCTTCGCGCCGCGCCAGGGTTTGCAATGCGCGGCGGTAGGTGCTCACGTTCAAAACGTTGGGTGGCAGAGACGTCAACCAGCGCGCCAGGTGATTGCCTTGCTCCGTGGCGACGACGCGCTCGACGTTCATACTCCCGGCCGCGCCCGCAATGCTGATTGTCTCGAGCGTGTTCTTGCGCTGTGCTTTGGACTTGAACGACGGCATCCTGGCGCTGCCCGCCAGCACGGCAGCCAGAACGGCTTCGGCGATAGGGCTGCTGGAACTGGTTGGGATTACGAGCAGGAGCCGTCGTGGCAGTACACTCGCAAGGTCTTTCCACGCCCGCCCGGCAAGGGTCAAGCGCTCGAAGGCGCTCGCGTCAGATCTGAATACGGCAACGCTCGTCAGGGTCGCTGCCGTACCCGCTCGCGAGCACAGTGTGTGCACGGGACCACGCGAGCGCGCGTCTCGGTACAGACGTTGCCACAGCGAATGGGATGGCAGCAGCGCCAGCGTTGCGTCGATGTCGTCCGCCGTGGTCACGACGATCGCCGCGTCGTGCGCAGCGAGCAAGCGCTCGTCGACGCGCGCACGCGTGAAGCGGATGCGAGGTGCAGCGGTCGACGGTAGTAGCGATGCAGCGTTCGCGGTCACGGGAAGGCGGACAGTGTGAGTCATCGTGCAGGAAACTCTCGGCTGCAGTGTCCGTTCTCACGAACGGCAGGCGCACCACGATGGCAATGACGGCAAATGTATCTAACAATACGGGCCCGCGATGATACGCGGAGCGCGCAGGAAAGATCACGCATGAACGACACAGCGAAGAGTCCGGATCGCGAGCAGGACATCGATCCGGAAGAAACCCGCGAATGGCTCGAGTCGATCGATTCGGTGCTCAAGGCGCAGGGCCCCGCGCGGGCGCATTTTCTGTTGGAGCGCCTCATCGATCACGCGCGCCGCTCGGGTGCCTATCTGCCCTTCAAGCCCAATACGGCCTACGTCAACACGATTTCGGGCGCGCAGCAGAAGGAGTACCCGGGCGATCGCACCATCGAACGCCGTCTGGAGGCGTATCTGCGCTGGAATGCGATGGCGATGGTGGTGCAGGCGAACCGCGCCAGTGCGGAGTACGGCGGTCACATCGCAACCTATGCGTCGGCCGCAACCATGTACGAGGTGGGCTTCAATCACTTCTGGCGTGCGCCGTCGGACAAGCATCCGGGCGACATGATCTATATCCAGGGCCATGCGGCTCCCGGTATCTACGCGCGCGCGTTTCTGGAAGGGCGTCTCACCGAAGAACAGCTGCGGCACTTTCGCAAAGAGGTGACGAGCGAAGAGGGGTTGAGCTCGTATCCGCATCCCTGGCTCATGCCCAGCTTCTGGCAGTTCCCCACGGTATCGATGGGCCTGGGCCCGATGATGGCGATCTATCAGGCGCGTTTTCAGCGCTATCTGGAACATCGCGGCTTCGTCAAGCCCACGGACCGCAAGATCTGGGCGTTCTGCGGCGATGGCGAGATGGACGAGCCGGAGTCGATGGGCGCGATCACGATGCCGGTGCGCGAGAAGCTCGACAATCTGATCTTCGTCGTCAACTGCAACCTGCAGCGGCTGGATGGTCCGGTGCGCGGCAACGGCAAGATCATTCAGGAGCTGGAAGCTGCATTCCTCGGTGCCGGTTGGAACGTCATCAAGGTGATCTGGGGCTCGCGTTGGGATCCGCTGCTCGCGCGCGATACGAAGGGCCTGCTCCGCCAGGTGATGGAGGAGTGCGTCGACGGCGAATACCAGAATTTCAAAGCCAAGGGTGGCGCCTACACACGCGAGCACTTCTTCGGCAAGTATCCCGAGCTGAAGGAGATGGTCGCCACGATGACGGACGATGACATCTGGCGCTTGAATCGTGGCGGCCACGACTATGAGAAGGTGTGGAACGCCTATCACGCCGCGGTGAATCACAAAGGCCAGCCCACCGTCATTCTCTGCAAGACGGTGAAAGGGTTCCTGATGGGTCGTTGGGGCGAGAGCCAGAACATCACCCACCAACAAAAGAAGCTCGACGATGAAGCGCTGCGCGAGTTTCGCAGCCGCATCTTCATCGAGGTCTCCGACGACGAGATCGCGAACGCGCCATTCAAGAAGCCGGCGCAGGACAGCCAGGAGATGAAGTATCTGCAGGAGCGCCGCAGCCAACTGGGCGGCTCGCTGCCGCAACGTCGCACCCAGGCGCCGCCGCTGACGATTCCGCCGTTGCAAGCGTTCGAATCGCTCCTGCAGGGCTCGGGCGAGCGCGAATACTCCACCACCATGGCGCTGGTGCGCATCCTGCAGACATTGGTGAAGGACAAGCACATCGGTCAGCACATCGTGCCGATCGTGCCCGATGAGGCGCGCACCTTCGGCATGGAAGGCATGTTCCGTCAGATCGGCATCTACTCGTCGATGGGCCAGCTCTACACGCCGCAAGATGCCGAGCAGCTGATGTACTACCGCGAGGACAAGAAGGGTCAGATCCTCGAAGAAGGCATCAACGAGGGCGGCGCGTTGTGCTCGTTCATCGCCGCAGGCACCTCGTACACCAACGACAACGTGAACATGGTGCCGTTCTACATCTTCTATTCGATGTTCGGCTTCCAGCGTGTGGGCGATTTCATCTGGGCCGCGGGCGACAGCCAGGCGCGCGGTTTTCTCATCGGCGGCACGGCCGGTCGCACGACGCTCGCAGGCGAAGGGCTGCAGCATCAGGACGGGCACAGTCTCTTGCTGGCCAGCACGGTGCCGAATTGCATCTCCTACGATCCCACGTTCGGGTACGAGCTGGCCGTCATCGTTCAGGATGGCCTGCGCCGCATGTATGCGGAACAGGAAGATGTTTTCTATTACATCACCTGCATGAACGAGAACTACGCGCATCCAGCGATGCCGCAGGGCGTGGAGCAGGGAATTCTCAAAGGCATGTATCTGCTGCAGATCGGCGGCCGCGGCAAGGTGCGCGTGAACCTCATGGGCTCGGGCACGATTCTGCGCGAGGTGATCGCAGCAGCCGAGATCCTGGAGAAGGACTTCGGCGTGCCGGCCGATGTCTTCAGCGTGCCGAGCTTCTCCGAGCTCAGACGCGAGGCGCTGGATGTGGAACGCTGGAACCTGCGGCACACGGGTGAAACCCGGCGGGTGCCGTATGTGAGCACGTGCCTGGGCGAGCGCAGCGATCCCTTCATTGCGGCCACGGACTACATGAAGATCGTGCCGGATCAGATCCGGCAGTGGGTGCCGGGCCGTTTCATCGTGCTGGGCACGGATGGGTATGGACGCAGCGACGGACGTGCGGCGCTGCGCCGACATTTCGAAGTCGATCGCTTCCACATCGTCACGGCATCCCTGCGGGCGCTGGCGGACGAAGGCAAGCTCGACATGGCCACCGTGCTGGCCGCGATGAAGAAGTACGGCATCGATCCGAACAAGCCGAATCCGGTCACAGTGTGACCGAGGAGGCGGTTGGCGGTTAGTCAGATCAGGACCGCTTCGCCTCCGCTCCGCTCTTGCCAACCGCCAACCGCCAACCGCTAACCGCCTCATGAAAGACATCACCATTCCCGACATCGGCGATTTCCACGATGTCGAAGTGATCGACGTGCTGATCAAGCCCGGCGACCGCATCGAAAAGGAAACGCCGCTCGTTACGCTCGAAACCGAAAAGGCCACGATGGATGTGCCGTCCAGCGAAGCTGGCGTCGTGAAAGCCGTGTCGGTGCGCAAGGGTGATCGCGTGTCGAAGGGCAGCGTGATCGTGCAAGTGGAAGAAGGTGCCAATGCGGCGGCATCGGCTCCAGCTCAACCTCAAACGACGGCGCAGTCCCCACCTGCGAAGAAGGAAGCAAAGGCACCGAGCAAACCGCCATCCGCTCCGATTGCAAGCGATCAGGCGCACCTGCCTGCAGCGGAAGAAGTACTGCAGACGCCAGTTGCGCCCGCGCCCGCTGCAACAGCACCAAAACCTCCCAGCACGGTGCCAAGTCCCCCAGCTT
>DATELY010000129.1:0-10245 GCA_035276085.1 Steroidobacteraceae bacterium
CTGAATCCACACCGGGTGATCCGGCGCAGCCGAGTCCAATTCCTTCCGATGAGGCAAACGGCCTTCGAGCAAATCCTGCCACGAGCGACGAACGAAGTAGTGTGGCTCACCGACCGGCGTGGTGATGATCCATTGACCATGTGGAGTTACGGCTGCACGCTGCCGGATTCGCGCCAGGATGTCGGCGTGATCACGCGCGTCGTACAACAGCACGCAGTCAGCGTCGAAGCTTCCAAAATGCAGTGCATGAGGATGATTGTCGATGATGCCGGGTAGTACACAGCCGCCCCGCACGTCCACCGCCCGCGCGTGAACGCCGGCAAGCGACCTCATGTCTGATACCGATCCGGTCGCAAGCACCGTGTTGCCCTGCAACACGAGGGCTTCGTGGATTTCGCGCCGATCATTTTGCGTCACAACCTCACCGCCGTGGATCAGCGTGCGCTGCTGGGGTTTCGGCATACGTTGCCTCTCCGACAGTCGATCTAGCGTTGCACGCGTTCGGCCGGCAGGTCGGCTTCGTCCAAGCGCAGTAGAGCGCCGGTATCGAAGATGTCCTTCCCCTCCAGCACGGTCTTGAGCACCCGCGTCTTCGGTAAGTCATCGACAGCGCAGGTGAGCGGATTGCGATCGACGATGGTCAAGTCCGCTTTGTAGCCGGACTGCAGCGCACCGATACCGTTCCACTGCATCAAGCGCGCGTTGTTGATCGTCCAACCATCGAGCGCCTGCTGCCGACCGATCGAGTAGCCAGGGCCTGCGTGTCGATACCCGGAGCCGGCGAATTCGCGTGTTTCGGCGAGCGCCATGTGCTCGAACGGACTGTCGGGTCCCCAGTCGCTACCCAATCCGACATTGGCGCCGGATGCAAACATCTTGCCGACCGGGATCAACTCCTGCAGCGCCTGCTGGCCCATGCGCTCGCGATACATGTCGCCCTTGCCGAAGCAGAAGCTCAACGTGGTGGTCAGATGAAAGTGCAGCCTGGCGTAGCGCTCGATGGTGGCGTCGTCGATGAAGATGTTGTGCTGCATGACCCACTGCCGGGCACTCACATCCCATTCTGCGAGGAATGTTTCCAGATTCGCGAGGAACCGCCGGTGATCGCGGCCGCTCGTCGGCATGAGGTTCAGCCGCACGTTGTGGCGTAGACAGTAGTCGATCGCTTCGCGCTCCATGTTTCCGGAAATGAACGTGTGTCCACACGTGGGCCGCCCGAAGGGATCGCTGTAGTTGCGGTTTCTCGGCATGTGGCCCGACCAACCCGGGCCGCCGACACCGAGGGTGACACCGTTGACGCGAAACAACGGATCGACCGTCTGCGTCAGTTTTGCCGCCAAGGCAAGATTCGCGCGAATGCGCTCATCCGTAAGGCCCATGCCGAAATCGAACGCGAGCGGCGCGCCTTCCAGCGTCGCCAGCACGCGCATTTTCAGCTGGCCTTCGTTGCGCGCGCGCTGATAGGCAGCGATGTGTTCCGGGTCCATCGCATGGCCCTCGTAGGCGCTCGTGACACCGCGCCGCGCTGCCGCTCGCTGCCCTGCCAGTGCCCCCTGATACCAGAGCTCGTCGCTTGGAGGCCCCAACTGTGCCAGCACACGCGTGAGCCAAAAGCGGCTGCTGTTGTAATAGTTGGTTACGTAGCCGCTGAAGAGGCCGGTCAGCTCGCCATGCGCATCCTTGTCGACGAACACATCATCGATGTAGTTCGGCAGGTCGCGCGTGAAACCCAGCACCTGCAGCGCCTTCGAATTCATCGCACAGACATTGGGAACCACCGGCGCGTAGGCCTGAATCCGGACTGGATGATCCGGAGCCGCCGAATCCAGCTCCTGGCGATCGGGCAGTCGGCGTTCGGGCAGATCGCGCCAGGAGCGGCGAATGAAATAATGCGGCTCGCCCACCGGTGTGGTCAGGATCCACTCGCCCCGAGGAGTGACCGCCGCACGCTGCCGGATTCGCGCCAGGATGTCGGCATGATCGCGCGCGTCGTACAACGGCACGCACCCGGCATCGAAGCTGCCGAAGTGCAGTGAGTGCGGATGATTGTCGATGAGACCCGGCAGTACACAGGCCCCGTGCAGGTCGAGCTCGCGGGCCGAGGGACCCGCGAGCCGCTTCATGTCCGACAGCGTGCCCGTCCCCAGCACGCGATCGTCTTCCAGCGCCAATGCTTCGTGTGTCTCGCGCTTGTCGTTCTGCGTGAGTACCGACCCGCCGGACAGGAGGGTACGTCGCGATGTCTGCGTCATGAAGACATCTCCGTGCTCAGAACGTTGCGCCGACCGTGACGCCATAGGTTCGCGGCGGTTGATACGAAACGGCGGTTCCATGCACCGCGCCTGCGATCTCGGTTGCGATCGCCTCGTCCGTCAGGTTCTTGCCCCAGACGCGAACGTAGTAGGCCTTCCCGGGTGCTGCCCATGTGACGCCGGCATTGACGAGCGGATAGCTGTCCTGCTTGCGCAGGTTGTCGACCTCCGTGTAGAAGCCGTCGTTGTAGACGGCGTTGAGATTCAACGTCATCTCGCCACCGAACGCAGGAACGGAGTACTCGGCACCGAGCGTCGCCGTCAGCTTCGAGGTGAAGGGCAACTCGTGATCGGTCGCATCTGCCGTCGTCACGAGATTGCCGCCGGTCGGAACGGGAATGTTGAAGAGCGCATCTTCGTACGTGCCGAAGCGAGCGTGCAGGTACGTCAGGCCGCCGAACAGATGCAGTCCCTCCGCCAGGAGCGCCTCGAAGTCCGCGTCCAACCCGTAGATATCCGCGGATGGGCCGTTCGCGATGCCCACCTGACCCTGCGGTGTGAAGAAAGGCACCTGGATATTGGTGTAGTCGTAGTAGAACACGGCCGGATTGAAGCGCAGGCGCCGATCCAGCAGATCCGACTTCACTCCGATTTCATACGCATCGATCAGCTCGGGTTTGTACGGCGGGTCACCCAACAGCGTGGCGTTGAATCCACCGCTCTTGAAGCCGCGGTTGAAAGAGACGTAACCCAGCACGTCGTCGGATAACTGCTGATCGAGCGCGATGCGCCACGTCATCTTGTGGAAGCTCTCGTCCTCGTTTGCGGACGCGATGGCACCGATCGGAATGCCGCCGACCACAAAGCCGAGGCTCTCGCCGTCGAGCTCACGCTTCTCGTCCGTATAGCGCAGGCCCAAAGTGAGGTTGGTACTGGCAGTCAGCGCGTACGTCGCTTGTCCGAACGCCGCGAGCGACTCGGTCTTCTGCTTGCTCGTGGTGACGATCTCTTCGAGCGGCAGCAACGGATTTATCGCGGGCCCGATCAGTCGCAGTCGCGTCGGATCCCATTCGCCTTCAGCTGAGAAGTAATACAGACCCGCGACCCACCGCAACGCATCGTCCGTTCTCGACAGCAACTGGAACTCCTGACTGAACTGTCGATCCTTTTGCCTGTTCTGCAGATCGATCGCCGGCGTGGGCGTCAAGTCGTAATCCAGATCGAAGTCGTACTGCGAACGGCGGTAGGCAGTGATGCTCACCAGCTCCGCGGCGGAGAATTGGTGGTTGATGCGCAGGCTGGCGCCGCCGGCATCCGACAACTTCGCGCGCGTGTCGAAGTCGGTGTTCACGTCCCATTCGTCGCCTGGCGTGGGTGGGCCGAACAGCGGCGTCTCTCCCTTGAGAGCCCCCAACCAGGGCGTATCGCCGCGTCTCGACTGAACGTCGAAGCTCAAGCGGATCTTGGTCGAATCGCCGGGCTTGAAAAGCACGGTGGAGCGCGCGGAGATGTCCGAGGTCTGCCTGTTTGCATCCTCTCCCGTGGCGAAGTTGCGACCGTAACCTTCCCCTTGGCTCGAGCCCTGGACGGCAAGATCCAAGGCAACCCGCTCGGATCCCCCGGTGAGGTAAGCGCTGCCGGTGAACGTATCGAAGTTGCCGTAACCCACATCGAAGTTGCCGCCAAACTCGGCCTGCGGATCCTTCGTGATGACGTTGATCACACCGCCCGTGGCATTGCGCCCGAACAGCGTGCCCTGCGGCCCTTTGAGCACTTCGATGCGTTCGATGTTATTGAGCGTGAACAACGCGACCGGAGCGGAAGCGAGGTACACACCGTCTATGTACGAGGCAACAGCGTTCTCGATGCCGGGACCGAACGACGAGGTTCCCACACCACGCAACCGCGGCATGGAATAACCGGCGGTCGCCGGAACGCTCAGGCTCGAGGTCATGACTTGCATGTCGACGCTGTTACCGACACCTCCGGCGCTCAGTTGCGAGGCCGTGATCGCGGTAATGGCGATCGGCACGTCCTGCAGATTCTCGGCGCGCTTCTGCGCGACCACAACGATCTCTTCCAGCTGCAGGCCTGCGGACGCATCGTCGCTCTGGGCCAATACCGACTGAGTCAGCAGCGCATTCAATCCCAGTGCGAGACCGGCTTTGGGCCATACACGAGTCTTGCATTTCATTCCGATACCTCCAATGCGAAGCGCTTGGCTAAGCGTGTTCAAGTTGTAGATCTCTTCACGCACGCGCACTGCGAGTACGCGTGTATGGCAACGTCAGCTGCAGCCGGATTCAGCGGCGCTGCAATTCACGCTCGCGTAAACGAAAGCGTTGAATCTTCCCCGTGGCTGTCTTAGGCAGCTCCGTTATGAATTCGATGAAGCGCGGATACTTGTAGGGCGCAAGGTGCTGCTTCACGAAGGCTTGCAAATCCGCGGCGCTGGTCGTGCACCCCTCCTTCAACACGACGAAGGCCTTGGTCTTGATCAGACCTTCGCCGTCGGGCACGCCGATGACTGCGGCTTCGAGCACCGCCGGGTGCTGTACCAACGTTGCTTCCACCTCGAAGGGACTGACGTAGATGCCGCTGACTTTGATCATGTCATCGCTGCGACCCGCGTATTGCAGGCTGCCGTCCGCATTGCGGACGTACTTGTCGCCGGTCTTCGTCCAGCCGCCCTGAAAGGTCTCGCGAGTTTTCTCGCGATTGCCCCAGTACATCAAAGCAGCGGAAGGACCGCGGACGTACAGGTCGCCCAACTCGCCATCTCCAACTGGCCTGCTTTCTTCACCCCTCAACTCGATGTCATAGCCGGGCACCGGCCACCCCGTCGTGCCGTAGCGCACACGCTCCGGCCGATTCGAGATGAAGATGTGCAGCATCTCGGTCGAGCCGATGCCATCGACGATGTCCAGGCCGAAGTGCTCGCGGAAGCGCTCACCGATCTCGGCAGGCAGGGCTTCACCCGCGGAAGAAACCAGTCTCAGCGCGACACCTTCCCGTGCCGGCAAGTTGCGCGCCGCCAGCATGCCCGCGAACCCGGTCGGCGCGCCGCAGAACACGGTCGGTTTCATGCCGCTCGTGCCGCCGAGCCAGCGCTTGAATACCGCATCGGGCGTTGCCCTTTCCGCCATGAGCACCACCGTCGCGCCGACGCCGAACGGAAAGGACAGCGAGTTGCCGAGACCGTAAGCGAAGAACAATTTGGCGGCGGAGAAGCAGACGTCCGTCTCCTGCAGCGCCAGTACGGTCTTGCCGTACAACTCGATGGTCCAGTAGGGGTTGGCGTGCGAGTGCACGGTGCCTTTGGGCCTCCCGGTCGAGCCCGAGGAGTACAGCCAGAAACCGGGATCATCCGCGTTCGTCGCAGCCGGCCTCGCCAGTGGCGCGTGCAGATGCAGGAATGCTTCGAACTCGATTTCAGCAGGATGCAGCGGCGCCACGGGCCGCGCGACGATCACTTTCTGCACTTCGTGATCCGACTTGACCAGCGCTGCATTCAGCACCGGCAGCAACGCGCCCGACACGATCACCGCCTGCGCACGGGAATGCTCCAGCATGTAGGCGTAATCGTCCGCTGTCAGCAGCGTGTTCACCGCGACCGGCACCAGGCCCGCATACATCGCACCCAGGAAGCCGACCGGCCAATCGGCGCAGTCCTGCATCAGCAGGAGCACGCGTTCCTCACGCCGCAGACCGATGGAGCACAGCGCGGATGCCATCATGCGCACCCGCTCGGCGAGTTGGCCGTAAGTGATCGACCCGTCATCGTCCACCACCGCGATCCTGGCGGCACGCGCCGAGTTCACCTGCAGCAGGTGCTGCGCGAAATTGAAACGCTCAGGCAGGCCCTGAATCTCTGTTGGCATCACGTCATATCCCCCAAATGGCCGCGCGGATTTGCAATGCGTCCCGCACGATCCTTCCAAGACAATCTACGAGCGGCGAGCGCTTCAGCGTTGCTCCAGCTCGGCAAGGTATTTCAGGTGCCGGCGCATCGTGATTCCGGCGCGATCCGTCGGCAGACTGATCTGCTGAACCTCTCGACCGCTTTCCAGTTGCTGCAACTCCGTGATGCGTTCGATCGCAAACAGATCCTCTTGGAAGGCCGCGAGTTGCTGCTGGATCATGAAGTCGCTCATCTCCGGCCGGCCGCGCGCGAAGTTCCGCGCCTGCACCGTCCAGTAGTGAGTGCTGTGCTGTGTTTCCGGCGTGATGAGCTGCGCAACCTTCACCGTGGGCTGGAGTTGTTCCGACGCCTCGGGACGATCGAGATTGCGGAAGATGCCGGTATTCACGTGCACGCCGGGCGCGACGTACTGCGAGCCCGACATCCGCAACGCGCGCTCGCCTTTCCACCCCAACGGCTCCGCATAGATTGCGGGCAACCGGCACTCGACCTGCCGCCACACCTGGATATCGGTGCCGTCGATCCGGTTCTCGACGGGAGCACGGGCGTACTCAGGCGTGCCGAACGTCTTGGCGTGCAGGAAGCTCAAGTGCGAGAGGTCGAGCAGGTTCTCGTGCAGATGAACGTAGTTGCCTTTGACGTGCAGATATCCCGAGCGCGCATCCCATTGCGGGTGGTTCATCCATTCCGGATGCGACGGGCTCGAGTCGTGCGCCCGGCTCGCCTCACCCATCCAGATCCAGACGAAGTCACCCAGCTCGACCGTGGCGTAACCGCGCACCTTGACTGCTTCGGGCACGCTGGTTTGCATGGGAATCTCGACACAGCGTCCGCTCGCGTCGTAGCGCAGACCGTGGTAACCGCACACGATGGTGTCGCCTTCGAGATGGCCGTGCGCGAGCGGAAAACCGCGATGACAACATCGATTCTGCAGCGCCACGGGCGCACCTGCCGCCGTTCTGTACAGCACGAGGCTGTGACCGAGCACCGTGCGTGCCATCGGCGTGCGCCCGATCTCGGAACCCAGTGCCACCACGTACCACGCGTCGTGGATGAATGGCGTATTCGCTTCCGCCATTTCTTTGCTCATCGGAGTTTTAACGGATGTTTCCATCGAGCACCGCGGTCTTTCCGTTCGCAGCGTCCAGTCGCCGCGTCGCACGACGCGGCGACTGTTGCGCGTCACTCGAAGCTGTAGCCGACCGAGATGCCGTACATGCGTGGCATGCCGGCGAAACGCACCCCCGTATCGATCAGTTGCGTCGCGGTCACCCAGTAATATTTGTCCGTCACGTTCGTGCCCCACACACCAGCACGCCAGCGCTTGTCGCTGCTCTCGATGCCGGCGCGCAGATCCAGCAGCGTGTAGGAGTCCACGTCGAACTGCGGGATTTCGCCCAATCCGCCGTTGGTCTCGTCCTGATAAGAGACGTTGCCGCCCACGTAGGCATCCCAACTCGCCGTCAAACCCCAGCGATACTCGACATCGACGTTGCCCGACCACTCCGGCGTATACGGAAAGCTCTCGCCGGACATCCGCACCTCGTTGCCCAGCAGATCGAAATTGGTGAAATGGCCATCGATCTGCGATTTCACAAACGTGACTGCAGGCGCGATGGTCAAACCTTCCACCGGTTGCCACATCCCACCCACTTCGAAACCGGTGACATGCGACTTCGGAACGTTGACGAGGTTCTCGAGCGCGCCAAAGATGGGATCGTCCAGGCGGCCGCGGAGCTGCTTGTCCTTGTAGTCGTAATAGAAGGCCGCCGCATTCAGTTGCAGCGTTCTCTCCAGCAGCGTTGCCTTCACGCCCAGCTCGTACGCCACGACGCTTTCCTGCGTGACCGGTGCGTATTGCGCGTCGGTCGTGCCGGTCAGGGTGGGGAAGCTCCCCGCCTTGAATCCCTTGCTGACGGTGCCGTAGAACAGGATGTCGTCCACCGGCGTGAAGTTCAGCCCGACACGCCACGACGTATTCGAGGCGTTCAAGGTGTCGCGGAACAAACCGGATTGGAAATTCTGATCGAACGTAAAACATTGCCCGGGACCGACCTGCGGGTCGGGCGAGCCGGTAAAGACCGAGCGCAGGAAATTGAAGATGGCCGCGTCACTGCCATCGCCTGGATCGGCGCCGCAACCCGCATAACGGTGTTTGGTGTCGGTGTAGCGCACGCCCGCCACGAGGCTCAACGCGGGCAGGATCTCGAAGTCGATGTTGCCGTAGACGGCTTTCGTCGTGGCTTCCTGGTTGGCTTTCTGGGCCACGGAGGTGACGGGAAAGCCGGCAATGAAGCGGTTGCTGGAATCACTGATCAGGAGCAGTGCGTTATCGACCACGTCGTCGGCTTGATAGTTGGCGCCCACGATCCAGTGCACGGGATCATCGGCGGCACCACCGCTCAAGCGCAGCTCCTGAAACCGCGTCCTGATGTTGCCATTCATCTCGAGGCCGAACGCCGTGAGCGGCGTACCGTCGATGTCGATGGGCTGATCGCGGCGATAGCGCTGATAGGAGCTGATCGAAGAGAGCGTGAGATCGTCACGAATCGAATAGTCCAGTCGCGCCGAGGCCTGGTAAAAACGGTTCTTCCGGCGCAGCGACATGTCATCGTTCCAGTCAGCCACGCGCGCATCGTCGGTGTCCGCAAACGGAAAGGCGGCGAGCTCAGGAGACACGCCCACCGGCGGAGCGGCCGGATTGAGGCTGATGTACTGCGCCGCCGGCGTATCGGAGCGGTCGCGCCAACCGTTGACATTCACCGCGACCTTCAAGGCATCGGTGGGTGTCCACTCCAGCAGCAGACGGCCTTGCATCTCTTCACGCTGACCCAGCTCGTCGGAGCGGCTGGAGCTGCGCTGCCAGTCATCCGCGTTGATGAAACGCGCGGCCAGTCGCGCCTTGAGCGTATCGGTGATCGGCCCGCTCACGAAGCCGGACACATCGGCCGTGTTGAAGCGGCCGTAGCTTGCGTTCGCGCCGGCCGCAAAGCTGTCCGTGGGCTTCGCTGCGATGTAGTTCACCGCGCCGCCCGTTGAGTTCATTCCATACAGCGTGCCTTGCGGTCCCTTCAAGACCTCCACCCGCTCGAGATCCAGCGCCGCGGCGACGCTTTCGATGGAAAACGGAATCGGCACTTCGTCGACGTAGACACTGACCGCAGGACTCGCCGCGAGGCTGTTTTCCTGAAAGCCCACGCCACGGATGGTGTACACGGGCGTGGCGTACAGGGTGCTGGTGAAGTTGAAGCCCGGCACCACCTTGGCCAGATCGGCCACGCTCGTCACACCGCGCTCCAGCAACTGGTCGCCGGAAATCGCGTTGATGGACATGCCCACGTCGTTGATCGATTCCGAGCGCTTCTGGGCCGTGACGACGATTTCCTCCAAACCCGCGACCGACTCTCCTTGCGTTGCGGACTCCGGCGCTTGCTCTGCAGGTGCCGCTGTTGCACTGACACTCAATAGCGCCGCGGTGGATACCAAAGACAGTGCCGAAAGCGACCATCTTTTGAGAATCCTTGTCGACTCTTTGCTCATCATCACTTCTCCCAACGCGCCGCTGAGACGCTTTTGCTTGCATTAAATGTTTGCGACCTGGACCGCATGACTGCTGCGATGCCTGTCATCTATGTGGGTGCGCAAATTCGCGCGGGACGCGGGTCCGCGCTTGGCAGCGCCAACACGCGATCATTGCTTGGGCGCATTCCGAGCCTCGTAGAAACCTTGTAACTGCACGGGGCTCTCGGGCGTGCACGAGCCGCCGTCGACGACGAGGGTCTGACCGGTGACATAGGCCGCTTCGTCGCTCGCGAGGTACAGCATGGCGTGGCCGATATCATGTGGATGTCCCAGTCTCCCGATCGGCACTTGCACGGCCATCTGCGCCTGCTCTTCCTTGCTGACGAGCTGATCCATTGCTTGCGTGAGAATGTAGCCCGGCTCTACCGCATTCACCGTAATGCCGTCGCGCGCGTACTCGAGCGAAGCGGCCCGAATGAAGCCGTTGAGACCCGCCTTGCTGGCGGCGTAATGCGCCAGCAACGGCATGGCGACGCGGGGGCCGGTGAC
>DATELY010000130.1:0-3005 GCA_035276085.1 Steroidobacteraceae bacterium
CGTGTGGACGTGCACGCCAAGCGCTTCGATCTTCCGCCGCAACACGCGCGCACCGCCCTCGTCCAGCTGCACCGCCATGAGTCGCGGTGCGAACTCCACGACATGCGTTTCCAGGCCGAGATCCTGCAGTGCCTTGGCCGCCTCCAGTCCCAGCAGTCCACCGCCAACCACCACGCCGATGCGGCAGTCCGCGGCGGCGTCGCGGATCAGCTCGAGATCTTCGATCGTGCGATAGACGAAGCAGCGTTCGCGATCGCGTCCGGGGATCGGTGGCACGAATGGATAAGAGCCGGTAGCGAGCACGAGCTTGTCGTAGGGCAGACACTTGCCTTGCGCCGTCTGTACGCATTTCGCCGTGCGGTCGATCGCGACGGCTTTGTCGCCCAGGCAGAGCTCGATGCCGTGCTTGGCGAAGAAATCCTCGCTCACCAGCGACAGATCCTGCGCCGTCTTCCCGGAAAAGAACGAGCTCAGCTGCACGCGGTCGTACGCCGCACGCGGCTCTTCGCCGAGAACGGTGATGTCGTGGCTGCCAGCGCTTGCGAGCGACTCCAGCAAGCGCTGTCCCACCATGCCATTGCCAATCACAACAAGCTTAGGACGCGGATTCATGATCCTTCCACGGTCAATAAAACACGGGTGGCCAAGGCTCAGCGCATGAGTAGCCTTGGAGTGCAATCGCGCGTCGTTGCGCGATGGAGAATGGTCGGCTGGCTAGCTGGTCAGCTGGCTGGTTGGCCAGAGGGTTTGCAGCCTTCCCGCGCCCCTTCTGGCCAGCTAGCCAGCCGACCGCTACGACACCGCCGCTTCCGGCACAGCGTCAGTCTCCGCCCTGGCGCGTGTCGCCAGCGCTTCGCCGTAAATGCGGCGCTCTTCCGCCTTCTGTTCACGCGTGAAGCGCACGGCCAGGGCACATAGCGCGCTGCCGACCACTGCACAGCCAAGGACCATCAGCGCGGCTTGCGTCGAGGGGGCGCCCTTCACCACAAAGCCCGCGGCAACGGCGCCCACGTTTCCGCCTGCGCCAACGATGCCGGCGACACCACCCAGCGCCTTGCGATTCACGAAGGGCACGAGGCTGTAGGTCGCGCCGCAGGCCATGTGCGTAAACAGGCCGAAAATCAGCATGATCACGAGTGCATGAGTCGCGCTCGTCATTTGTGCGAAGGCGAGCAGGCCCAATCCTTCGGCCATGATGAAGATGAAGAGCACGCTGATGCGGCCGTCCAATCCGCGCGCGTGCGCGGTGCGATCTGAAATGATTCCACCGAGTGCACGCGCGAAGAGCGCGAGCAGACCGAAGCAACCGACGTACAAGCCCGCTGTGGTGACACTGAGACCGAAGCGGTCGACGTAATACACCGCGGCGAGATTGTGGATCGTGAGCTCGACGCCGAAGCACGCGCCGTAAGTGACGAACAGCAGCCACACGCGGTAGTCGCGCGCGGCGAGCAAGAAAGAATCGAGGCCCTTCTTGTTGCCGTCCGCAGCCAACTGCGAACGACCCTTCGGCAGATTTCCCTCGGGCGTGTCCTTCGCAAAGCGGTAGTACATGACGGCCATCACGAGCATCAGGATGCCTGGCACGAACAGCGCCACACGCCAGCTCATGCCCTTCTCCAGTCCGACGGCAAGAAAGAACGCGAACATCAGCGGCATGATCGATTGCGCGGCTCCGCCGCCTGCATTGCCCCAGCCCGCGGCGGTGGCATTCGCAGTGCCGACGATGTTCGGCGCAAACATCGTGGACGTATGGAATTGGGTGATGACGAACGACGCGCCGATCGCGCCGATGCACAGGCGCCAGAAGATGAATGCTTCGTAGCTGTGAGCGAAACCGATGGCGATGACCGGGATCGCACCCAAAGCGAGCAGCCACGTATACGTGAGTCGCGCGCCGTAGCGATCGCACAGCGGGCCCACGATCAGGCGCACCAAAATAGTGACGAACACCGCGGCGATGTTGATATTCGCGATCTGATCTTTCGTGAGACCGAGGTCTTCGCGAATGATGGGCATCAATGGTGCGACCGCGAACCACGCGAAGAAGCAAACGAAGAACGCCATCCACGTCAGGTGGAAGACGCGCATCGGAATCGTCGAAAAGCTCAGCAGCGCGAGTCGTGTGGCCTTGTTGTCCATGCATGCTCCGTAGGGTCGGAGCCGTCTATGCAAGGCATGTGCCCGCTTTTGGCCCGCGCGAAATCAGTGAGTTGAGTGATTTCGAGGCGCGCGATGAACGCTAATGGTGCGGTCGCACCGAAGTTGGAGCTCAAACAAGTGCAATGCAGCCGGCCAGGGCAAGGCCTACCGCGTGAGCTGCTTCTCCATGAACACGCTCAAGGGGTCCGGTCGATAGTCGCCGAAGGGTTCGCGTTCGCGATAGCCGGCCGCTCGATACAGACCCAGTGCGGCAGGCTGATGGATGCCGGTTTCCAATCGCAATACGAGGCGGCCTTCGTGCCGGGCCTGTTCTTCCAGGCGTGACAGAATGCGTGCGCCCAGCTTCGTGCCCCGCGCCCGAGGAGACACGAACATCCTCTTCAGCTCTGCGTAATCGGCGCATACACGCAGCGCGCCACACCCCACGGCTGCGCCGTCGATGCGCGCCACGAAGAAGCGCATGTCTTCCGCACAGAGCGCCTCGACATCCAGCAAGTGATTGCTCTCGACCGGGTAGAGCTCGCTTTGATATCGATCGAGCTCGTCGATGAGCGCCAGCACGTCGGGCTGGCGCGGAGACTCGCGCTCGATGGTCATCGTCATGTCAGCGGATCGACCTTTGTGGCTGTAACGCGGCGGCCCCCACCCCAACCCTCCCCCGCTTCGCAGGGGAGGGAGTCAGATTCGTGGTTGTCGGTGACGCCGGCACGAACCCTCCGCTCCCTCCCCTGCGAAGCGGGGGAGGGTTGGGGTGGGGGCCGCCGCGTTACAGCCACAAAGGTCGATCCGCTGACATGACGATGACCATCGAGCGCGAGTCTCCGCGCCAGCCCGACGTGCTG